>CALDYJ010000127.1 GCA_937941095.1 uncultured Saprospiraceae bacterium
GTGCGGGTAGAGGGAGTCGAACCCCCACGCCGTTAAGCACTAGATCCTAAGTCTAGCATGTCTACCAATTCCATCATACCCGCATCGTTGTGTCAAATTATTGCTGTCCTATGATCAGCAATCCGCAAATCCTATTGCGAAGCGCAAAGATATAATCTTTTATATATTTTGTGCACAAAAAAAACGATAGATTTTAACGCTTTTCAAGCAGGAATGCCTATAAATTCATACTTTTGTCATACACTCCATATTTTTATCCAATTCTTTAATCTTAATCACATAATATATAGGGGTTTATGCCTGTATCAGAAAAGGTCATATCAAAAGGTGAAAGGGCGGTAATTGATGAAGCCTATCAAAACATGGTGGAATCCATCAAATCTAAGATGGATTCTAAGGATAAGTCTACCATTAATGAGGCAATGGAATTGGCTTTTAAAGCGCATAAAAAGCAAAGAAGAAAGTCTGGCGAGCCCTATATTTTGCATCCTATAGCAGTAGCCCATATTTGTGCAGAAGAAATTGGCCTTGGCCCAACAGCAATCGTTTCTGCTTTATTGCATGATGTGGTAGAAGATACCCCAATAACTCAAAAGGAAATAGAAGAACTATTCGGTAACCGGATAGGATTAATTGTTGATGGCCTCACTAAACTTGATGGAACCTATAAAACTGAACATCAACAAGCAGAAAATTTCAAAAAGGTACTAGCCACCTTGGTACAAGACGTAAGAGTCGTATTAATCAAAATGGCCGACCGTCTACATAATATGCGCACCATTGGCTCAATGCCAAAAGCAAAAAAATTAAAAATTGCTGCAGAAACAAGTTTCATCTTTGCACCATTAGCACATAGATTAGGCTTGTACAAAATAAAAACAGAATTTCAAGATAGGTGCATGCAAATTCTGAACCCTGATGAATTCAATGCCATTCACACAGAGCTTGCAGAGACCGAATCAGAGAGAAGAGCTTACATCAAAGAGTTCCTTTCCCCTCTAGAATCGAAATTGCAAAAAGTGATCTACGATAAAGAAGTAAAAGAAGGACAAAGAGAATTTTTTAACTTAAAGTATGAGGTAAAAGGTAGGACAAAATCTACTTACTCCATTTGGAATAAGATAAAGAAGAAAGGTGTAGAATTAAGTGACATTTATGACATTTTCGCAGTGAGGTTTATACTCGATGTAGATGATGACAAAGAGTTAGAAAAGAGGTTGTGCTGGCAAGTCTATTCTGTCATCACAGATGTCTATAAACCCATAGCAGAAAGGCTCAAAGACTGGGTAACTTCTCCTAAGGCTAATGGCTATGAATCATTACATACTACTGTAGTTGGTCCTGATGGGAAATTTGTAGAAGTACAGATAAGGACAAAAAGGATGGATGAGATAGCAGAGCGTGGATTTGCAGCGCACTGGAAATACAAAGGTCAGAAACTAACCCATGATCATTATGGCGAATGGCTAGATAACGTAAGAATTATTTTAGAGTCCGCTAACAGCAATGCTCTTGAATTTATGAATGATTTTAAAACAAATCTATTTCAAGAAGAGGTCTATGTATATACCCCACAAGGAGACACAAAAGTATTGCCTCAAGGAGCAACAGCATTAGATTTTGCCTTCAACATTCACTCAGATGTTGGTTACCATTGTTCTGCTATAAAAGTAAATGGTAAGTTGGTCCCAATGGGATATAAACTAAATAATGGAGACAAAATTGAAGTCCTCACCCGAAAAAATCAAAAGCCAACAGAAAGTTGGTTGAACATGGTGATCACCGGTCGAGCAAGAACAAAGATACGGTCGGCCATGAAAGAGGAGATGAAGAAAAAAGGGGAACTAGGCAAAGAAGCTTTGCAAAGAAAGTTTAAAAATTTAAAATTAGATTTTGACACGAACATTGATGTCCTCATCAAACATTATAATTACAGCACGAGAGGTGATCTTTATTATGGGATCTTTACAGAAGTGGTAAAACTTCAAGACCTTTCAAAAAAATTCGACATAGAAAATAATTTACTTGTTGACAAAGCTGATAAAATAGTAGGCGAACCTATATCAGATGAAAGCTTCAAAGAAAGCCCAAAGAAAACTAAAGTAACTGGCAAGTCAAGCTTAATCATAGATGGACAACCAGCAAAGACCTTCAAGTTTTCTTTTGCCACTTGTTGCAATCCATTGCCTGGGGATGATATATTTGCTTATCCCGTAACTAATGTTGGATTAAAAATCCATAGAACTAATTGTCCTAACGCCACTTCGCTTCTAGCAAAATTTGGTGACAGAATTGTGAGTGCAGGTTGGGATACTGGAAACCTTCAGAACTTTGCAGTCAATTTAAAAATTACTGGTGTAGACAGTGGTCCTGGAGTAATAAAAGCCATCACAGATCTTTTGGCCACCAAATTAGAAATCGACATTCGTTCCTTAAACATTAGTGGTGATCAAGGATACTTTACTGCGGAAATTAAGGTAGTCGTTATCAACAAAGATCAGCTCAATTTGGTCATCAAGTCTCTGGAAAGCATTGACGAAGTTGCACGAGTGGAAAGAGATGACCAATAATATTGAATGTCAACATCTCTTCGCGAAAACAACCTATAGCCGTTTTTATTTGTTGTATATTTAAGACAATCAAATCATTAAAATGTCAGAAAACTCTGGTCAAACAGGTATAATCGTTGAAGTAAAGGAAATTTTTTCTAAGCATCTTGAAGACAACAAGCTTAGAAAAACGCCTGAACGCTATGCTATTTTAGAGGAAATCTATAATAGAGATGATCATTTTGATGCAGAGGCTTTGTATATCCACATGAAAAACCAAAACTATCGAGTAAGTCGCGCTACAGTATACAATACACTTGAATTACTAGTGACATGCGATTTGGTTAAAAAACATCAGTTTGGAAAAAACTTGGCTCAATTCGAAAAATCCTTTGGCTACAAACAACATGATCATCTTATCTGCAACGATTGTGGTAAGGTCTTAGAATTTTGTGATCCGCGCATCCAGCAGATAAAAAACATGATGGGTGAACTTTTGAAATTTAAAGTGACTGATCATTCCTTAAACCTTTATGGTAAATGTGATGGTGCTTGTGAACTCACAGCTGAAGCTAAGTAATCATTCCAGAACATTCTCATGCACCTTTAAATGACAATTGTCTATTTGTTGATAAACAAGCTCAGATTTTATAAACAATTAGCCGCCTAATTTATCAATAATCCCATCTAACTTTCAAGCCAAAAGCTGGCTTTATATAGCGCTAACTATTTTCCATATTTCTGTGACAAGTTTGTGCCAAGACAAAAAGAAGTAGTACTTTTGCTATTTAAAACAAAACACACCACATATCATGAAAGTTGATGTAATTCTAGGTCTACAATGGGGAGATGAAGGAAAAGGAAAAATCGTAGATTACCTTGCCAAAAATTACGATGTTGTTGCTAGATTTCAAGGTGGGCCAAATGCTGGACATACTTTAAAGATCGAAGGCAAAAAATATGTTTTGCATACTGTTCCATCTGGAATTTTTAGAGAAAACATAATCAACGTCATAGGTAATGGTGTTGTTATAGATCCGATCGTACTCTGTAAGGAATTAGATTTTTTAGAAGGTGCAAATGTTCCTTATGAACAAAGGTTATTCTTGTCCAAGAAAACACATTTGATCCTTCCAACGCATAGGTACCTTGATGCTGCTTCCGAAGCAGCAAAAGGGAAAGAAAAAATTGGATCTACCTTGAAAGGAATAGGGCCAACTTACATGGACAAAACCGGTAGAAACGGATTGCGTATTGGAGACATCAATTCACCTAATTTCAAAACTACCTATCAAAAACTAAAAGAAAAACACACTGTACTTTTAAACATGTACCCTAAGATTGATTTTGATCTTGAGGCTGAAGAATCTAAATGGTTTGAAAGTCTAGAAAGATTAAAGAAATTAAAGCAGGTTGATTGTGAATATTACATCAATGAAGCATTGGCCGAAGGCAAAAGAGTGTTAGCAGAAGGAGCCCAAGGTTCCATGCTTGATATAGAATACGGTACCTATCCATTTGTTACTTCTTCCAATACCATCACCGCAGGCGTTTGTACTGGTCTAGGCGTGTCGCCATTTAAAATTGGTGAAGTCATAGGGATCACAAAAGCTTATTGTACTAGAGTAGGAAGTGGACCTTTTCCAACAGAATTATCAGATGATATGGGTGAATTCTTGAGGAAAGAAGGCATGGAGTTTGGAGCGACAACAGGAAGGCCAAGAAGATGCGGTTGGATCGACCTTCCCCAATTAAAGTATACCATTATGATCAACGGCGTTACTCAATTAGTTGTAACTAAAGTCGATATATTTAACAAGATCCCTGATTTTAAAGCTGCAACGGCATATAAAGACATCAACGGAACTTCAGAAAAAGTCCCATTTGAATTTGGAACTGGAGGCTTCAAACCGATTTATGAAAGTTTCGATGGCTGGCATTCTTCTTTAGAAGGAATTGATTCGTATAGCACTATGCCTAATCAATTAAGAAATTACATCCACTTTTTAGAAGATCATTTGAGTACTCCAGTCTCAATGATATCAACGGGGCCGGAAAGGAAATCACTTATCTTAAAGGAAACAGAAGCTCAACAAGCGGTTTAATTTAGATCTAGTCTTTTGATTTATGTCCACAGTGTTTCGTATTATTTGCTGCAGAAAGCATATGCAGAAACAGTAACTTTTGTATAAAAGGATAATCATCTAGATTAAACCTTAGCATAAGCTAGATTCACTAGTTCAATTCCGCTGCACCTTTACAAATAGCAATAAGACTAATCCTATTCCTAGAAAAATAATCAGAGATAGAATGCTTTGACGCATGCTTCCTGTAAAACCAGAAATTGCTCCAAAACATAAAAGACCAAATGAACTTGCTGTTTTTTCGACCACATCAAAAAAGCTAAAGTAAGAAGAAGTATTTCCTTCATCTGAAGGTATTAATTTAGAATAGGTAGATCGAGACATAGATTGCACACCTCCCATGACCAAACCAACAATCCCAGCGATGATGTAAAACTGACCTTTAGAAACTACGAAATAAGAGGCAATACAAACTGCCGTCCAGATTAAGATGATGCTAACTAGAGAAATTTTATTTCCAAACATTTTTGAGATTCTTGAAAACAACCATGCTCCAGCCGCTCCAATTATTTGAAGTAAAAGAATCAACTGAATCAATTCAGCCGTTTCAAAGGATAATTCTTCTATCCCAAAAACGGAGGCCATAGATATGACAGTCATTACAGCAGAGATAAAAAAGAAAAACGAAATCAAAAATAAACGAGCATTACGGTTTTTGCCCAAAGCAAAGAAAACTTCTTTGATCTCATTAAAACCTTTTCTAACTAAGTTTTCTTCTGTCCCTTTACTTTGGTTTTTTGGTAAGCGACTAAAAGGTATTTGTGCCCATGCTAACCACCAAACCCCAACTAAAACAAATCCAATTCTAGACGCTACGCCTTCATTGGCCAAGCCCAATTGTTCGTAAAAGGTAATCCCTGCTAGAATGATGATCAACAGTAAAACTGAACCAAAGTATCCATAAGAGAAGCCTTTTGCACTAACCTTATCAAATTGATCTTCTGAACTAATCACAGGTAAAAAGGAATTATAAAATATCTGCCCACCAGAAAAACCTATTAAAGCTAATATTGAACCCATAAGCCCTAGCCATAAATAGTCCATTCCTAAAAAACCAAACAAAGAGATGCACGACAAACTGCCCATCCAAGTAAAAATCTTCATGAATTTTAAACGCTTCCCTCCGTAATCTGCAATCCCACTCAATAATGGGAGTAATATCGCTGTTAAAAAGTACGCAAAACTGATCGAATAAGCTAAGAGCTCATCATCCTTAAAACTCATTCCGAGGTAAGAAAACTCATCGTCTACAACAGAGCTAAAATAAATGGGAAAAACAGCTGTGGTAATTACTAAAGCATAAGCAGAATTAGCCCAATCAAACATGGCCCAAGCATTTATTATGCGCTTATCGTTGAGTTTAAAATCTATTGGTCTTTTCAAAAATGTATCTTATTTGATGCTTTAACGTCAAGATAGGGAAAATTTAATAGTACTTCTTCAAGGTAAAATAAAGCTAATGATGGTAGAGGGTAAGATTTTATTTATGCTTTGTATTAGAAAAGCCTGAGAATAATAAAAAATCATTAAATTTAAAACATGTATATAGGTATCCTTTCCAGAAGCATACAATTGTATTCAACAAGGGCATTGTTTCGAGCTGCCCAAGTAAGAGGACATCGCGTTCGTGTATTTGATTACATGAACTGCGACATTATGATAAAAGATGGTAAACCTAAGATCATTTATGGTATAGATGAGCTCCCTGAAATGGATGCTGTCATACCTAGGATTGGATCTTCTGTCACTTTCCAAGGTGTTTCAGTTGTAAGACATTTGCAACAAATGGGTATTTTCTCAGCTGTTGATGCAGATGCCATTCTACGTTCTAGAGACAAACTTAATAGCCTACAATACTTATCCAATCAAGGGATTGGGATTCCAGATACTTTTTTTTCTGACAACATTAACGATACTACATACATAATAAAGTCGGTAGGAGGAATTCCTATTATCATAAAACTATTAGAAGGTACGCATGGCATAGGAGTAATTTTGGCTGAGTCGCACAGAACTGCCGAAACAATTATTGAGGCTTTTGCAAAAACAAAACAAAAATTTATCGTTCAAGAATTTATAGGTGAATCAGAAGGTTCTGACATAAGAGCTTTTGTGGTGGATGGAGAAGTCGTAGCTTCCATGAAACGAACTGCTCAAGAAGGAGAATTTAGATCAAATCTGCACCGAGGGGCAAATGCTATTCCTGTGGAACTAAGTCCTGAAGAAGAGCGTACTGCAATTAAATCTTGTGAAGTACTTGGTTTAAAAATAGCGGGTGTAGACATGCTACAATCCAAAAGGGGTCCTTTACTCTTGGAGGTAAATCCATCACCTGGTTTGGAAGGAATTTCAAAAACAACAGGCATAGATGTCGCTGGAAAAATTATTGAATATTTAGAAAGAAACGTAAAGGGTAAAAAATATTAAACCCAAATAGAAGAAGTAACACAAATGAGCACTATCACTATCAATAAAATCAAAATTCCTCCGGGAAAAAATCAACACATTGAAGCCAATGTTGGAAGTCTTGCCTCAGGGACGAAAATCAACTTACACATTCATGTTTATCGCGCTAAAAAACCAGGACCAGTAATGCTTGTAACTGGTGGTGTGCATGGAGATGAAGTAAATGGAATCGAAATCGTAAGAAGAGCAACAGAAGAAAATTATTTTGAAGATTTAATCCAAGGCACCATTATCGCCATACCAATTGTAAATGTATACGGCTTTAATAATTTTTCTAGAGACACTCCGGATGGAAAAGATGTAAATAGAAGTTTTCCTGGAAGCTTGAATGGATCCTTATCTTCAAGAGTAGCCCGATCCTTAACCAAAGAAATTTTGCCGATCATTGATCTTGGCTTAGATTTTCATACGGGTGGCGCAGCTCGTTACAACTACCCACAAGTTAGGTATACTCCCTTTCATAAGAAAAGCAAAGAGCTCGCCTTAGCATTTGGCGCTCCCTTTACCATTGCAAGTACACCACTTCTAAAATCCTGGAGAAAAGTAGCCATGTCAAAAGATACTCCGATCCTCGTTTTTGAAGGTGGAGAATCTAAACGATACGATGGCTTAACCATTCAAAAAGGTTTGGAAGGATTAAAAAGAACCATGCAAAGCTTAGGCATGATTAAAGGAAAAATGAAAAAACTAAAAACAATTGAAATCAAAAAGATGACCTGGCAAAGAGCCTCTGAACCAGGTATGTTTAGATGGACTCAAAAATCAGGCGACAAAGTGCAAGAAGGAGAACAAATTGGAATTATAAATGATCCCTATGGCCATTACGAGAGAATTATTCTTGCAAGAAAAACAGGATACATTGTCGGCCACAATAATGCTCCGGTTGTATCTTTAGGTGATCCTTTATTTCATATTGGTTTTGATTGGAACGAATAAGTAAAAATGAAAAAAAAATACCTCCTACTTTTATTACTATGGTGCAATAGTACTTTACTTATGTCTCAAAACACTCTTCAAGAAAAAGTAGCCGCATTTGCAGACATGCAAATATTAAAAAATGCTTCCTTAAGCATCCATGTTCATGATTTAGACAACAATCGTAGTCTTGCCGCTTTTGATGAAAACCGTTCTTTAAGTCCAGCCTCATCTATTAAACTTATAACCACGGCAATTGCTTTAGACAAACTAGGAAAAGACTTTACTTACGAAACTAAACTTGCTTACAATGGAAACATAAATGCTGGAACACTAGATGGTGACATTGTATTAATTGGCAGTGGAGATCCCAGTTTAGGTTCAGATCAAATGGAAGATAACCTAAATTACAATCAGTTTTTTAAAAGCTTGGTACAAAAAATAAAAGCGCAAGGCATTCAAAACATTACAGGTAATATAATAGTCGATGCAAGTTATTTTAATGATGATGCTACCCCTAGCAACTACCCTTGGATTGATCTAGGAAATTATTATGCAAGTGGAGCTTGGGCATTAAACATCCATGAAAACTTATATTATTTATACTTTCAGCAGACTCCTTCTTTAAACGATGGCCCAAGCGTTTTAAATACCTATCCTAAAATTGATGGCCTTCATTTTGTAAACAATTTAAAAAATGGATCAGCCAATAGTGGTGACAATGCCTACATATATGGTTCTCCATACGGAAACAAAAAATACATCAGAGGAAGTATCCCTTTAGGTTCTGGAGAATTTAAAATTAAAGGAGCAATTCCAAACCCTCCCCTTCATGCTGCCCAAAAATTAATGCAAAGCCTAAAAAATGAGAAAATACAAATCAATGGCCAAGCAAAAGTAAGCTACAAAAAAAGTGCTGCTTCGATAAATGTTTTTTACACGCACAGTTCTCCAAACTTACTAGCCTTGTGCACCAGAACGAATAAAAAAAGTGTGAATGTATTTGCAGAGGCGATCCTTAAAACCTTAGGTAAAATTTATAAAAATGAAGGTTCATTTTCTAAAGGAACTGATTTCATTGCTGAGTATTGCAAATCTGTAGGCATAGATACTGATGGTTTTTATTTGAAAGATGGAAGTGGTTTATCATTAAACAATGGTATAACAGCGAAACAGTTTACAGGCATCCTTTATCATGTTTTCTGCAACAAAAACCTTTATCCCTTATTCAAAAAAAGTTTAGTTGAATTGGAGCCTGGAATACAAGTCAAATCTGGTAGTATGGAAAGGGTGCGCTCTTATACAGGTTACGCTCAAAAGAAGAATGGCTCAACACTAGCTTTTTCTATTATTGTAAACAATTATGAAGGAAAGAGTGGTCCACTTCTAAAAGCAATGAAAAGTTTAATGAAGGACATGCTTCTTTTTTAAATTTCACTCTACCTTCAAATGGCCTTTTCCAATATAAATTAAAAACCATCTTTTCCTCATTTTAAAGGATCAAACTCTCAAGTTATCCATTCTTGCTTTTTGCCTTTCATTCCAGTCACCGTATTCAGTGAATTAAATTACTTAATGGTAAGCAGTGTTATTTTTGAAATAGTACGAGTCTATATTTGTGTCGAAAACAAACCTCTTTGTATAAACTTAATTAACCAAAATGAAAAAATTATTTCTTATCACCTTAATCAGTCTTGGCTTTTGTCTAAACGCTGTAAATCTTAAAGCACAAAACACCATTGCTTTTGAAGAGATTCAAACAAATTTAACTGGAGACCAAGATGCCTTAAATGCCTCTATTAGAGTACTAGCTGGTGACAAAATACTTTTGATTGATGTACCTGCTTCTTTTTCGAAAGTATTGAAGAACACAAACAACATAAAGGCCATGCCTAAAACTTTTGTCTTAAAGCACAAATCAAGCTGTTATGAGTTTAAAGCTTACAGCAATAATTGCAACAACTGTGTTATTCTTTGGAAAGATAGAAATGGAGATGGAAAAGTGCAGCCTAAAAAAGAACTAAAAGCAGTTTGTAAAGAAACACGAAAGCCTTGCAACATCAAGGTCAGAAAAGTGAAATGCTAAATAGTTTTGACATTAAAGCCAAGCAAGAAAAATTTTATCCATCATTAACAAAACAAGGAAATGAAAAACAATACACTTTATATTCTAGCTTTTTTAGGTTTAATATTAAATTTCCAAAGCATTTCTGCTCAAGACAATTATTTAACGACGGATCCTTATTTGTATAAAACCATTAGCACCACAATAGATTCGGATAACAACTTAAATGTCTTTGATTTTGACAGATCTGTAGTTCCATTTTTTGAAAAGCTATCTGCTGTCTTAGCTAAACAAATTAAAGATTCAAAAAAAATAAAGGAAGCCAGAAAGCCATTCATCCTTAAATACAAGGGAAGCTGTTATGAATTTAAAGCCTATAGCAAAGATTGCAACTCTTGCGTAATCCTTTGGAAAGATTTGAACAAAGACAAAAAAGTTCAAGTTAAAAAAGAATTAAAAGCTGTCTGCAAAAAAACAGGAAAGGCTTGTGATATTAAAGTCAGAAAAGTAAAATGCTAAATTGATTAGAACAGTGAATGAAAAAGAGTTAAATTCCAAATTGGAGTTTGGCTCTTTTTATATTCTTTCAACCACAAAAGTTACTTCTCTCGCAAGTTCTCGCAAAGCATCTCTAATGATGTAATCCCAATTGTAATTATTAAACTGTCCTCCCGAATCTAAGGCCAAGCCTGGAGGAACTGCTCTATTATCGCCTGACAAAAGATATGCACGAGTTTCTATTTCTTCTTCCCTTTCTGAAATTCTTCTAGAATATCTATTTCTTCCTTCTTCACGAGAATACATTTCTATGCTTGCAATCACTTCAACATTATAAACATATTCTATCTCTCTAACTTGAGCTTCTACTTCTTCATAAATTGGCTCTTGTCTTGTTCCAGTACTATCTGCAACATTATTATAACCAACGATTATTCTTTCTCTGTAAATTCTGACTCCATCATTTCTTATGAATTCATTTGGATAAACTGATTCAAGACTTAAGATCAATTCAAAATCAACATTTCTATTTCTGAAGTCATAAGAATTCCAATCATCATCGTGCAAATTGATATCATTTTCGAAATAACTGTAATTAAAATGTTCTAAACTGTTGTTTCTAAGCTCTACATAGAAGCTTCTATGACCCAATTCCAAACAAATTCCTGAAAGGCTATCTAAGTCAACATTCCCATTGTCATAATCGCTTAAATAATACAATTCCTTGTAAGCATCTCGCATTAGCAAACGTTCACCTGTCTTTTTGTATTCGGCTGTTATGTCAAGGTAATTAGACCAGTGATGAGCATATAGTTTCTCTGAAAAAGCAACAAACCAACGATCGATGTCTATGGCAGTAACATCCTTATCTAGGATTTGTGGATAAGCCAAATATTCTTCCTGTTTAGTTGATATTTTATTTAAATTTTCTACTCCTTTTTTCCAGTCTTGTACTTTTTGTGATTGTAAATACAATTCAAGATCCTTTTTGCTTTGGTTTAAATAGCCATTAAAAGCTTTGACAAAAAGGTCCTTTTCTTGTGTACTTAATTTTTTCTTTTTTGCCTTAGAATCTAAAGAGTTTAGCACTTTTGCATAATCTCCTTTCTTTAATAGATCCTTAGGGCTTTTGCAATTAAAAAGTAGCAGAAGCATTATGAAGCTCAGCAAAAGCAGAAATACTTGTTTTTTTTCGATAATAATTGACATAATCCTTAAATATAAGGTCTTTTCTTTTATTCTTTCAAGCCTTCATTTAAACGATCTTTTGTTTTAGTCTTGTATATTTACAATACAATAGCAAACGATTTACATGAAGATTTACTTTTCTCTTATAATTATCCTGTTTATAGCCTTTAGTTGCAAAAATGACTTCAACAGCAGTCAAAAATATCCAATAAAACAAACCCATTCTCATGATCATGATCATGGAGATGAACATCATGAACATGCGCATCCTGTGAACATCAACAATCCATTGAATACGAAGGTTACAAAGACAGGAAGCATTTATGGAAGTGAGAATAGAGACACTTGGCAAAGACCAGATTTAATCATAAATCACTTTGGAAATCTTAAAGGTAAAAAACTAGCCGATATTGGTGCTGGGCCAACTGGCTACTTTAGTTTTATCATTGCTAGCAACACTAATGTAGAAAAAGTAATCGCTTTAGATATTGATCAAAAGGCTTTAGATTTTATGGGTGGGATTATTGAGGACAATGCTCAAACTTTAGAGGGAAAAGTAGAGACAAGGCTGGTTGGAGCCACAGATGCTCAACTTAAGGAAGAAGAAGTCGATGTTATTTTAATTTCAAGTACACTTACTTTCATAGATGATAAGGTCGCTTATTTAAAGGCCTTAAGAACGGCAATGCCTACCGGTGGGAAACTGGTTATTGTCGATCATAAAATGAAAGAAATTCCTGCAATGTTTCCTCCTGTTGGACAAAGGATCCCGCTTTTTGAAATGGAGCAAATAATTGACAAAGCTGGATTTAAACGAATAGTCACTGATGACACTTCTTTGCAATTTCAATACGTAGTTGTTGCTTTGAATCCATAGTTTTTTTTCTCAAGGATAGCCCCAGATGTTTTACCTCTATTAAAACTTTAGTATTTAATTTAACAAATAAAGTATGGTCAGCTTACCACCTGAAAAATTAGGTTCCTTTTATCTCGGCGCAAGATATGACATTGGCTCTGGAGAAATTACTTCCGAACAAGTAAATTACGACTCGCGAGACCTTACTACTCATGCCGTATGTGTAGGGATGACTGGGAGCGGAAAAACAGGCTTGTGCATAGGACTATTAGAAGAAGCTGCCATTGATAAAGTGCCTGCCATCATTATTGATCCAAAAGGAGACATGACTAATCTTTTGCTTCAATTTGAAAATCTTGATCCTAGTGATTTCAAAAAATGGATTAATCATGACGATGCCGCTCGAAAAGGGATGACAGTCGATGAGTATGCAAAAGCTACGGCAGAAAAATGGAAAAACGGTTTAGCTTCTTGGGGACAGGATACTTCAAGAATAAAGAATTTAAAAAACAGTGTCGATTATACTGTTTATACACCAGGTTCAGATTCTGGCGTACCTATTAATATTATGGGATCGTTTGCTGCACCTGGAGTTGATTTTGAATCTGAAGCTGAAATGCTGAGGGAGCGAATCCAAGGTACAGTTGCTGCTTTGATGGGGATGATAAATTATAAGGAAGATCCTGTCAGGAGTAGAGAGGGTATACTATTATCAACCTTGTTTGAACACTATTGGAAAAATAACGAAGATTTAGATTTAGCTACTTTAATCCGAGGCATTCAAAAACCGCCATTTACACAATTAGGTGTTTTTGATGTTGATACTTTTTTTCCAGAAAAGGATCGGTTTCAAATGGCTATGGATTTTAACACCTTAGTTGCTTCACCACAATTTACCTATTGGTTACAAGGAGAAGATCTGGACATCGAAAAAATTTATTTTACTGCAGATGGCAAACCGCGCCACAGCATTTTTTACATAGCACATTTATCAGATAGCGAGCGAATGTTTTTCGTCACCTTACTTTTAAATAGTTTGATCACTTGGATGAGAAGACAGTCTGGGACAACTAGTCTTAGAAGCTTGATTTATTTTGATGAAATTTTTGGGTACTTCCCACCTACTGCTCAGCCTCCTTCTAAAAAACCACTACTTACTATTTTAAAACAAGCAAGAGCTTATGGTGTTGGTGCTGTATTGGTAACCCAAAATCCTGTGGACATAGATTACAAAGGTTTAGCAAATGCTGGAACTTGGTTTATTGGTAAGATGCAAACTGAAAGAGATAAGATGCGTGTACTAGATGGTCTGCAAGGTGCCATCGCTGAATCAGGAAATTCTAGTGAAAGAGATTTTGATAAAATTATTACTTCTTTATCTTCTCGGGTATTTCTTTACCACAATGTGCATGAAGGTTCTCCCATCGTTTATCATACACGCTGGGCCATGTCTTATTTAAGAGGACCACTTACTAGACCACAGGTTAAATCTTTAATGAAAGCTAAAAAGGGCGCACAAAAAGATCGAAGCCTAGGCATGGAGTCAAACATGCAAACAAGCATCAAACCACACAAAAAAGAGGATGGAATAAAAATCCAATCCCCTCCTTCTTTAGATCATAAAGTTGATCAAAGATTTTATGCTGTTTGGAAATCAGCTGGAGAGACAGGTTTGAGTGGAAATCTATCACTGGTTTATGAACCAATGGTTTTGGCAAGCGGTAAGGTTCGTTTCTATGATGCTAAAAGAAGAGTCGATGAGATAAAAGAAATTTCATTCTTAGCAGATCCACCTGACAATTTTGGTCGATCAAATTGGGATGAAGCATTAAGTATAAAGAATTGGGAAAGGGCACTTATTAGCGAACCAGATCATCCTGATAATGTCAACGTGATTTATGCCTCAATTCCTGAAGGGTTAAATGCATCAAAGGATGTCAGCACCGTTAAAAAATCTTTTTCAGATTGGCTTTATATGGAGCAACAACTGCTAAGCCTTGAGCATACAAAATTAAAAATCTACCAAGAAGGTGGAGAGTCAGAAGAATCTTTCAACTTAAGAGTTAACCAAGCAGCTAGAGAATTAAGGGACGATGAAATTGATAAATTACAAGATAGATACGAAGACAAATTTGATAAAATTAGAGACAAAATCAGAAAAGAAGAACTTGATCTAGATGAAGCTGAAGCTGATTTAAGAAGTCGAAGACAATCGGAAGTCATAGGTATGGCCGAAACGGTCTTCTCTGTCTTCGTAAAAAGAAGATCGAGATCCATTACAGCAGCAACAGCTAAATCCAGAATGCGTCGAAAAGCAAAAGAAAAAGTTCGTGAATCTGAGGAAGATCTTGAAATGTTAGAAATCAATTATCAAGATCTCCAAAAGGAACTCAACGAAAAACTTGATGACATTCGAGCCAAGTGGGAAGATATTTCTAAAGGCATTCAAAAACATGAAATAAAACCACGAAGATCAGATGTTAATGTTGAAAACATTATCCTTGTTTGGCATCCGATCTGGGTTTCTGATCACGGTAAGCGAGTTTCTGCTAGAGGTTAAATAATTATTATTTCCAGCTTTGCTCTATTGACCACTTTGTTTTGAGGAGCATTATTCCATCCATAATTAAACAGGAAATTTTAATGGCTCAGGATGTATAAACTTGTACCCCAAAGCTGTTTTGAGCTTAGCATTGCTGACTATTTTGTAAGTTCCAATCTCTTCATTAAACTGTGGTACTTCCATGCCTTCCAATTTTGCTCTAATTGAATAAAACTCTCTTCGACTTGGATGTGCATCTGCTACAACATTAAATACTTCATTAGATTGCTTAGAATTAATCACTTCATACAATACTTGAATGCAATCATCAAGATGTACCATGTTGATTCGTACATTACCATTGGATACATTTTTTCTGCCAGCCAAAAAAGCTCCTGCTTTTCTATCCCCTCCGACCAAACCACCAAACCTTAAGATGATAAAATCCTTTGTGCTTTCTTTTATGATTTGCTCAGCTGCCAATACTGCTTGAGCAGATTTTCTTGAAGGTGCTGTCTCTGACTTTTCATCAACAATATTATTGTTGTTTGAATAAACTCCCGTGCTGCTTGCGAAAATCAACTTGCATGATTTTGAGACATAAGGAAGTATTGATTTAATTTTCGCCGGATAATTTAATAAAGCTTCAGGGTCCTTTCTGCCAGGAGGAATGTTTACAAACAATAAATCAGAATCAAAAAAGGATTCATCATATACACCCTTTGCACTAAGTACTAATTGATAAGGAACAATCTTTAAATTTTCAATCAGTGAAAGTTTAGCTTCGGATGTAGTTGATCCTTTTACACGATAAGATTTATTAATTAAAAATTTGCCGAAAGGCAAACCTAACCAACCACAACCTAGGATTGAAATCGTTTTCATCTATTGAATTATGTACTCATAGCAACCTGCATCTGGATTAGTAGCATCTCGCATGACACCATCAAGGTCAAAAAACAAATTTGGTAATGGTCTAGCAAATTCTTCTGCTACTGATAAAGTGTCTAAGTGATAATCATCGTCTTCGACACTTACAAACAAAGAATCATTAGGGACTGCATTATAGCAAGGCGCACATCTTTCGAAAAAATCTAAGTATAGATCTTCTGTGGGCAAATCCATCACCCTAACGATGCAATCTTCTAAAGTATAGTCAAATGAACCTGGAGCTGCCTCCCCTAAGCGATCAAAAAGGTCTAATTCGTCTTCTCGACTTCCCATAATGATGCTGTTTCTAAAATTAGCATTTAGAGGATTAGCTCTAAAGTCTTGGCACAAAAGGTCTAAACAAAGGGCATTACTCATTTTTAAAGCAGAAGCATCTACCCCGTAACTTGCTAAGGTACAGTAATCAAACTCATATCTTCCACCATATTCAAGTTGAACACAATTTCCTCCATTATTATGAAATAAACTGTTCTGCACACGCAGTTGAGCATGAATTCCCAAAAGGCCAGTACTTGCTGTATTATAAATTTGTGAATTTGTCATGATCAGATTTGCCGCTGAGTCTACTCTAACACCAATTATTCCATTTTTTATAATGGTATGATCCATTAAATTACCTCTACTTCCCGGACCAATTCGAATACCCGCCCATTGTCCTTGGACATCATTAAAAGGTTCTTCTAGTCGATCACCCTGTATAACTACTGGTTCTTCTAGTGTCCCTTCTGTAACAAGTTTTCCATTTTCTGAAATAAAAATTAGTCCATCATTGTATAAAAATAGTTCCCCTTCTTCATCTGTCCCCCTTGCTAATCCACCGTGCAAATAAATTTCAGTGCCTGCGGGTAAATTTAATGTACAGGAATCTACCACAAGAACTCCATAAATTACATATGGTTTTGGATCGTCCCAAACCCTAGTCTCAAAGTCACAAGAGAGTAGGCTAACGCCATTAGCCCCATCTGTACTTGGAATATAAATAGCGTTTTGGCCCCAAGCTTCAAGAACAACTGATTGATCGTTTCCATTAGTTTTAAAAATAATTTCGTCTTCTAATACGAAAGGACTTGAGCTCAATGGTTCATCAGGATCAATTGTGACTTCTGCAAAAATATAGATACTGTCTTCTTCGGCAATTTCGATATCTTGAAAACTTTCTGCAGAAATGCCGTCTACGTTTATTCTAAACTTTGAACCATTATTTCCTTTAATCGAAATTTCATCAATCTTAATCGGAGCCTCTGCTTCATTAAATACCTTTAGTATTCTTGTTGCGGATCCAAGTGTTGTAAATACGGTATCAAACATCAGTGTATCTGTAGAAAAGCTAAGCCGAGCATCGCTGCTGGTGATGAAGTTTTCATCCCTCTGGCAAGCAGAAAAGATGATAAAATATAAGCCTACTGAAGCTATGATAAAGAGTATTGATCTCATGTAAATTATAGCAATTTATGTTTCTACAACAAGATATGACTTAGACTTGATATCAAAGCAAGATATGCTGCAATTAAGAAATTTCAGACAAAATCTTTCATTGTCTTAGCTAGAACAGTTTAAAAAGACTTAAGCCCTCATAAATTATTACCTTCGTTTCTTTAAAAACGCCATATTGACAAAACCTATTATTGACATCATTATTCCAGCTTATAATGAAGAGGCTTCTATCTCTTTAGTTTTGAAGGATATTCCTAAAGATTATGTGAGGGATATGGTGGTGTGCAACAATAACAGTACAGACAATACAGCTGAAAACGCTAAAAAAGCAGGTGCAACAGTGCTTCTTGCTGAAAAGAAAGGCTATGGAAGTGCTTGCTTAAAAGGTATTGCTTACATTATGGCAAAAGAGGTTCCTCCCGACATTGTGGTGTTTCTTGACGGAGATTATTCAGACCATCCAGAACAAATAGTCGATCTTGTGAGGCCGATTAAAGAAGAAGGAATTGACCTAGTTATAGGAAGTCGTGCTTTAGGCAATTTAGAGGAAGGAGCCATGATGCCGCAACAGATATTTGGTAACTGGTTGGCCACTTCTTTGATAAAGCTGATTTATGGTTACGAATTTACTGATTTGGGGCCATTTAGGGCTATAAAATATAATCAGCTTTTAGCCATAGAAATGGCTGATCCTGATTTTGGCTGGACCGTTGAGATGCAAGTCAAAGCTGCCAAATTCAATTTAAAGTGCAAAGAGATACCAGTACATTACAGAAAAAGAATTGGAGTTTCTAAAGTATCTGGTACCATAAAAGGTACCATCTTAGCGGGCCATAAAATACTTTGGACCATATTTAAACTTATTTAATAAATAATGTTTTGCCAAACTTAGTTGTTAATTTTGGTGCAATTTAAAAAGAGATGTCCTACATAATTTTAATCATTTATATTGCTGCTTTAGCTTATATCACCATATACTGCCTTAGCCAACTTCACCTCTTGTATCATTACAAAAAGAATCATTGGTATAAAAAAAATGACTTCCAAAATCTTACGACTCAAAGTGATTCGTTCCCTTTTGTCACGATACAACTACCAATCTTTAATGAAATGTACGTTGTGGAAAGATTGATTGACAAAGTGGTGGAATTTGATTACCCAAAAGATAGGTACGAAATTCATTTATTAGATGATTCTACAGATGAAACTTTAGAAATTAGCCAAAGAAAAGTTAATGAATATAAAGCCAAAGGTTTTAACATAGAACTACTCACTCGTGAAGATAGAAAAGGTTATAAAGCCGGAGCGCTCAAGGAAGGAATGAAAAAAGCAAAAGGTGAATTTATAGCCATCTTTGACGCTGATTTTTTACCTAAAAAAGATTTTTTAAAAGCAACCATCCCTCATTTCAAAGATGAGAAAGTAGGCATCGTACAAACACGCTGGGAGCATATCAATCAAGATTATTCAATCATCACTAAATTACAAGCGCTCCAATTGAATGTGCATTTTACAGTAGAACAATCTGGAAGAAAAGCTGGAAATTTCATGCTGCAATTTAATGGCACGGCCGGAATTTGGAGAAGAGAAACAATCGAAGATGCGGGAGGTTGGGAAGCTGATACACTAACAGAAGATTTGGACTTAAGTTATCGTGCTCAATTAAAAGGTTGGCAAATTATTTATTTAGAAAAGTTTGGTTCACCTGCAGAATTACCTGCTGAAATGAACGGACTAAAATCACAGCAGTTTAGATGGATGAAAGGAGGCGCAGAAAATGCAAGAAAATTGCTTCCTAAAGTTTGGAAATCACAGCTCAATTTTTCTCAAAAAATTCAAGCCACTTCTCATTTAATGTCTAGTGGAGTTTTTCTTTTTGTTTTTGTGGCAGGTGTCTTTAGTGTACCCCTAATTTTTGCCATTAAGTCTCTCGGTTTTGACTCAAGGTATTTTGGAGTTTTTTTAATCTCCCTACTTTGTGTAATTTCAGTTTATTATGTAGCCAATGTACAAGCTGAATTGAAAAAAGAATCTTATGGTAAGATGCTACTAAAATTCGTTCTTCTGTTTCCTATCTTTTTATCTCTTTCGATGGGATTATCTTTGCACAATACGGTAGCAGTAATCCAAGGATACATCGGCAAAAAATCTCCATTTATTAGAACTCCGAAATTTAACATCAAAGGTTTAGCAGATAATTTTAATAAACGAAATTACTTAGCTAGGAAATTACCTTGGACAACCATAGTAGAAGGTCTACTCGCCATTTATTTTTTAGGCGGAATTTTGGGTGGACTTTATATTGATAATACGGCCTTCTTATTATTTCATGTTTTGCTGGCTTTTGGATTTGGAACAATCTGTTTTTATTCCATTAGACATTTCAGAATGAAGTAATCAAGCTTATGATTAAAAGTGATCAAAATTTATCAGCATATATTGTTGCAGCTATCTATTTGATCGGTACGATGTTTCTGGCTTTCATTCCTAATCAGAATGATTTCGTACAAATTGCAATTTCATATTTTCCTATTTTCATTCTCTATTGCTACATTATCTTTACTCCTTTCGGAGAAAACAATTACACGCTATTTTTCGGACTGGCTATTCTTTGTCGTTTCTTTTTGATCTTTAGTTTTCCAAACTTATCTGATGACATCTATCGATTCATCTGGGATGGAAATTTAATTGAAAACGGGCTTAATCCGTTTGAAATTCTACCAAGTGATGCCTTAGATGAAGGGTATAAAGGGATTGATCCAAAATTATATAAGGAGTTAAATTCACAAGAATATTATACCATCTACCCACCAGTCTGTCAAGGCATCTTTGGATTGAGTGCATTGCTAAGTGAAGGCATACATCTTCCTGCTATCATCATGAAGTGCTTTATGTTTCTTTTTGAAATAGGAAGCCTTGTCTATATATCTAAGTGCTTAGCAAAACTATCAATGCCCAAAAGCAATGTCTTGATTTATGCATTGAATCCTTTGATCATACTTGAAATTATGGGGAACTTACACTTTGAAGGTGCAATGATATTTTTCTTAGTCCTATGTTTCTTTTTACTCTTATCTAATAAGATTTATGCAGCAGCTTTGGCCATGGCACTTTCTGTTTGCTCCAAATTATTACCCTTAATGTTTTTACCTGCTTTGCTAAAAAAGATAGGCTTTAAAAAAAGCATTTTGTTTTATGCGTTGACCTTCTTCTTTATTTTGCTCTTATTTCTTCCTTTATTGAGTGAACAGTTTTTTAGCAACTTTGCTAACAGTGTCGATCTCTATTTTAGAAAATTTGAGTTTAATGCGAGTATTTATTACCTATTAAGGTACTTAGGGCAATTGTTAGTTGGTTATAATTTAATAGCCTTATTTGGTCCAATGTTAGGCATTATATCCTTGACAATAATTATCATATTAGCTTTTACTTTAGGTAAGAATAATTTTGGTAAATGGCCTCTAGTAATGCTTTTTAGCATTTCTACTTATCTACTTTTAACAACCACCGTTCATCCATGGTATTTGAGCTTACCATTAGCAACTTGTCTTTTTACAAAGTACAGATTCCCTGTTATTTGGTCAGGCTTAATCATGCTTACTTATATAAATTATAGTACTGTTATCTACGTAGAAAACCTATGGATAGTCAGTTTTGAATACCAAATATTGTTCGCCTATATCATTTATGAATTAGTCATAAAAAAAAGGAATAGTGAAACAAGAAATTCACTACCTTAGGAAAAAACATAGCTTATGAATCAGATGGTACTCTTACCAGACATCGAACAACAAAAAGAAGCTATTCATAAGACTTTTACAAACCAAAAACAACATCAAGCGATTGTTGGAAAAACAAACGCTAGAGAAAGGATTAAGAAACTGCAAGCGCTCCACGATGCTATTTTAAAATACAAAATAGACATTAGAAAAGCGATGTATGAAGACTTTAGAAAACCTGGACCAGAAGTTGATTTAACGGAGATCTTGCCTGTTACCAATGAGTTAAAACATGCTAAAAGAAATTTGAGGTATTGGATGCGTGACAAAAAAGTTTCGACACCGCTCGCACTCCTTGGCTCAAGTTCATACATTAAATACCAACCCAAAGGGGTCGTCTTAATTATTTCACCTTGGAATTATCCATTCAATTTAACTTTCTATCCATTGGTATCAGCTGTAGCCGCTGGAAATTGTGTTATTATAAAACCTTCTGAGCATACCCCATACTCTTCGAAAGTAATGATGAAAATTGTGTCTGAAGTATTTAGTGAAAATGAAGTATCCATTTTTGAAGGCGGCATTCCTACTTCTTCGGCTTTATTACAATTACCTTTTAACCACGTCTTCTTTACAGGATCTCCAGAAGTAGGTAAAGTAGTGATGCGTGCTGCTGCAAAAAATTTAGGTTCTGTCACTTTAGAATTAGGAGGAAAATCACCAACCATCATTGATGAGACAGCAGATTTAAACTTGGCAGCACAACGATTAAGCTGGGGAAAATTCTCTAACAGTGGACAAGTGTGTATTGCTCCAGATTATGTCTTTGTTCATAAATCTAAGAAAGAAGAATTCATCAAATTATTAAAGAAAAAAATTAAGCAGTTTTATTCAGAAGCACCTCAGAGTTCGAAAGACTATGCACACATCATAAATGAAAAGCATTTTAATAGAACTGTTCATCTAATTGATGACGCCATCGAAATGGGTGCTAAATTAGAAATTGGCGGTAACTTCGACATCAAGACAAACTTCATCCACCCTACTGTGTTGAGTGATGTAAATTTGGATTCGAAAATCATGAAATTTGAAATTTTCGCACCTGTCTTACCTATAATTACTTACTCAACTATTGAGGAAGTAATTGATTACATCAACACTAAAGAGAAGGCTTTAGCCCTTTATGTCTTCAGTAAAAATAAAAAGAGGATTAATAAAATAATTAACAGCACTAGAGCAGGCACTACTTGCGTAAACCATAATCTTATTCACTTCTTTAATTTAAATCTTCCTTTTGGAGGTGATAACCACAGTGGGATTGGTCGCTCACATGGATTTTTTGGCTTTGAATCTTTTTCACATAGTCGAGCGATATTAAAACAATGGTCTCCAATAAGTGCTATTGAATTCTTATTGCCGCCTTATAATGATTTGAAACAAAAAATAATTGACTTAACAATAAAGTGGTTGTAAGAGATGGATAGGTTTTTACTTTGAAAGAATTAAACGGCGAAGCTTTCGCCACAACCACATTCACGGCTTGCGTTCGGATTGTTAAAATAGAAGCCTTTTCCATTTAAGCCTCCAGAAAATTCTAGGGTAGTATTGCATAGATAAAGAAAACTTTTTAGGTCGCAGACAACCTTCATTCCATTGTCTTCAAAGACTTGGTCATTTTCTTGAGACTCATTATCAAAGTCAAGTTTATAAGAAAGACCGGAGCAACCACCAGAAGTTACAGACACTCTGATGAAGTAATCTTCATTTAATTCCTGTTCTTTTAGGATGTTTAAAATTCTATCTTTTGCACTGTCTGCTACAAAAAGCATTTATACTATTTTAAATTAGACTTATAAAAATGCTCATTCGAAATCAAATTAATCGAATGAGCATTTATTTATTTAGGAGGAAATTTAATGTTCTTCCATTTTAACTGTTACCTCAAGATTATTTTTTTCTTGATAATCTTTGATAGCAGATTTAATTGCATCTTCAGCTAATACTGAACAATGTATTTTCACAGGAGGTAGCGCTAATTCTTCAACGATTTCCATGTTGTCAATAGCTAAAGCCTGATCAACCGTTTTTCCTTTCAACCATTCGGTGGCTAGTGAGGAAGAAGCGATCGCAGAGCCACAACCAAAAGTTTTGAACTTAGCGTCCTTAATCATATTAGTTTGAGGATCAACTTCAATTTGAAGTCTCATCACATCCCCACATTCTGGAGCTCCTACTAGACCAGTACCCACATTTTGGTCTTCTTTATTTAATGTCCCAACGTTTTTTGGGTTTTTAAAGTGGTCTAAAACTTTCTTTGAATATGCCATTTTATTTTGCTTTTCGAAAATCTATTTAATTGATGTTTATATAAGTTAGTTCAATTGTTTAACAAAATCAATGGGAAGCCCATTCTATTGCATCAATATCGACACCTTCTTTATACATTTCCCAAATTGGGCTTAAATTTCTCATATGAGTCACACCTTCCACCAGTGCGTCAACAGTCAAATCAATGTCTTCTTCATTATTAAACCTTCCTAAACTGAACCTTATGGATGAATGAGCTAAATCATCTCCAAGTCCCAGTGCCACAAGTACATACGATGGTTCTAAAGATGCGGATGTACAAGCTGAACCTGAGGAAACTGCTAAGTTTTGATTAAAGGTCATCATCAAACCTTCTCCTTCTACATGTTTGAAAGAAAGATTTGTTACATGAGGCATTCTATGTTCTGAACTACCGTTGATGTAAACTTCTTCGAGTCTAGCTTTCAACTGAGTTTCCAATTTATCTCTTAATGCTGATAATCTAGCAGCATCTTCTGCCATTTCTGCTTTTGCTATTTCTGCAGCTTTACCCATACCAACTATTCCTGGAACGTTCAAGGTTCCTGATCTCATTCCTCTTTCGTGTCCACCACCATCCATTTGGGCAGTTACTTTTACTCTTGGATTTTTTCTATTTACAAACAAAACACCTACCCCTTTTGGCCCATACATTTTATGACCAGTGAATGCCATTAAATGAACGCCTACTTTTTTAGGATCAACAGGAATCTTTCCGACTGCTTGAGTGGCATCGCTCATTAATAAGACTCCATGCTTTTCGCAAATGGCTCCAATCTCTTCCATTGGTTGAATAGTGCCCGTTTCATTATTGGCCCACATGATGGAAACCAAAATGGTTTTATCGGTGATTGCATTTTCTAAATCTGCAAGCTTTATTCTTCCAGTATCGTCTACGTCGAGGTAAGTTACCTCTCCTCCCATTTTTTCCACTTTTGCACAAGCATCGAGTACAGCTTTATGCTCAGTCTTAGCAGTGATGATGTGATTGCCTTTTCTAGCATACATTTCAAATACTCCTTTTATAGCAAGGTTATCTGATTCGGTAGCCCCAGAAGTGAAAATGATCTCTTTGGAATCAACGCTGATTAAATCTGCTATCTGTTGCCTAGCTTTATCGACTGCGTCTTCAGCAGTCCAACCAAAAGGATGGTTTCTACTGGCTGCATTACCAGGATTCTGGTAAAAAAAAGGTAACATCGCTTCTACGACCCTAGGATCAGTAGGAGTAGTGGCATTGTTATCTAAGTATATCATACGAGGTTCAGACATGTAAATTTATTTAGATTTAGTCTAATTAAGGTTTGATTTAATTACAAATATAACCAATATAAGCCAAAAAAGTTCTGAATAATTAGTCCTTAAGTGGCTAGTAAGTCAATTAAAATTAACTTTGTGCAAAAACCTACTTTTCCCTTTTAAAATCAGCGATTTATGGAATTAAAGAATGAATTTAAGCCGGTTTCCAAACAAGATTGGGAAGCAAAATTGAAGGCTGAATTGAAAACAAAAAGCCTTGAGGACATAAGTTGGGAAATAAGCCCTGATTTAAGGATGGATCCTGTTCAATTCAAAGAAGATTTAGTCAAAATACAGCTTCCTTTTTCATCAAATGATTCAAACGATTGGTTAATTTCTGCTGATTTTAAGGCTAAGTCTTTGATAAAAAGCAATAAGCCTTTAATCAAATCTCTTCTCTTAGGGCTTCAGGCTCCAACTATTACTTTTCTTAAGACACCTAAGCAAGCTGAATGGAAAAACATCTTTATGGATGTACATCTAAATTTTATAGAGAGCCATTTTGTGCTTGGGAAGGAAGTCAAAGTAAACACCTTCATTAAGTCATTTCACAAATTTTTAATCAAAGTAGGTGCCAATCCAAAAAAGATAAAAGGGAGTATTGATTGCATGCAAGAACCTAAAAACTATAATCCTGCCCTTGATATGGTTTGCGAATTATTACCGAAATTTAAGCTGATTGGAATAAGTTTAGAGCACAAAAAAGATGAAATAAATAATTTAGCCATTGCACTCAGCAAACTAGAAGAAATAATATATAAGGCTAAGACAATTGGCATAAGCCCATCTAAAGTTAGAAAAGTACTTTTTTTCAAAAGTGAACTCAGCGATAATTTCTTTATGAATACAGCTAAAATTAGAGCCATAAAAATATTAGCCCAGAATGTATTTGAAGCTTATGGCATCAGGAGTGAATACGACTACCCAGTCTATGCTAGCACTTCCAAAAAATCATATGGAGACGATCAACATCAAAACATGATAAGATCAAGCATCCAAGCCATCGCTGGTATAAATGGGGGAATAAAAAGACTCAATATCTCATCTACCAAAAAAGGCGCGCATTCAAAATTTACGGCGAGAGTGGCTAGAAATTTAAGTCATCTTTTAAAAATGGAAAGTCAAATGCATTTGGTCAATGACCCAGTTGCTGGATCTTATTTTATGGACAACCTTTGTAATGAAGTCATAGAAGCAGCTTGGCAAAAGTTTATTGAAAAAACAGAAAAGGGTTCTAAAACCTAAGTTTTAAAACCCTCTTCGAAAGCAGTATATTGCTTTTGTTTATTTTTTGATCTTATCTCTTCACATCAAATTGATAGTAATCTTCATTGTCAGCAGTAGTTGCTACAACATCTGTTACCGTCATAATGTAATAAGATCCTCCATTGTTCACGACAAAAGTATCTCCTATAAGTACTAATGCACTTTCTCCACCTTGATCTGTACCAGCATCCCAAGCTGTAAGTATATCTTCCTTAGAAGTAACGTTAGCAAATGAACCTAATTCTGTTGTTGACAAATCAACAAACTTTAATACTGATCCATTAGCTGGAGCAATTTTTTGAATCCAGTTACTAGCAACAGGTTGTGCTAAATCAATTCCTTGATCAACAACTTCCGCCATTGCAGAGCTTGAAG
Organism: uncultured Saprospiraceae bacterium; assembly: GCA_937941095.1. GTDB lineage: Bacteria > Bacteroidota > Bacteroidia > Chitinophagales > Saprospiraceae > JALZVN01. The sequence goes on from CALDYJ010000127.1 coordinate 26,614, forward strand.
ATACTGCAGCACCATTGTCTAAATCAAGACCTCCATTGTTTGGTCCATCTGCGTTAGAAACCAAGATAGCTGTGTATTCTGCATCTAAAGGTGTTGCAGTTGTCGTTTCATTGATTGTGAAATCAATTGAAGTCGAAAGGTCAGAAACATCTGTCACCTCAATAGAGTAGCTGTTTGAACCACTTGTTGTTCTGATCAAAATTTGAAGTGGGAAAACACCCATTTCGTCATCAGCATCTACAGGTTGTGGATTTGAATCAAAGTTTCTCATTACATCTTTGTAATAAAGTCTTGACAGGTCAGTCATTGTAAAACCGTTTTCTAACACTTTGATTTCTTTTAGATTACTGTCACCAGGTTGGATATCCATACCTATGCTTACAAGGCTTCCTGCTTCTGCTTCAAAAGTACCAGAACCAATAAGCTCTACAGAAGGAGCAACAGTTCCTCCTCCACCACTTCCAGTTTCGATTGTGATGGTTACACTAGCAGATGAAGTATTGTTGTTGTCATCTGTTACATCATATTCGTAAGTATAAACTCCTTCATCACTTGGAGCTACCGTTGTAATGTTCCAAGTAATGCCGTTTTTATCATCACCAGTAATTAACTGAGGATTGTTTACAACTGATATTGCGTCTATAGTAATGTTAGCAGCATCTGCTTGAAATCCATCTCTAAATATTTCTAAATCTCTTAAAAGAGCAGCATCTGGAGTTGCGTCTAATCTTACTGTAAATGATGCACCAGGCTCGACTGTTGCTGAAAAATCAACTAAATCAGTTCCAGTTAATAATTCTACGAAAGGAGCTCCTTCTGTTCCTCCTCCTCCACCAGGTACATCGTCTTCGGTACAGGATTGTGTCAAAAACATTGACATGGCTAGAATCCCAAAAATGAATAAATTAAATCTTTTCATGATAATTGTTTTGCGCTATTAGCGATTATTGATTGATAAATGTTTAATTTCTTAGTCTTTTTAACGATGTTAAGACGATATAGCTGCGTATAAATGTCCTTAAATATTCGTTAAAGGTATTGGAGTGAGTGTAAATAGTAGATTTGTAGCACAAATGTATAAAATCATTTTAATAATAAAAAATGGCGGCCGATCAGTTAAGAGAGTTTATAATTACACTATTGTTGAATAATTATCTAGATCGAGCCGCCAAACTTTTTTATGCACTTTAAAGACGAAATATTAGACATTACTTTTCAATCAATTCCATTAAAGCATTAAGGAAAAATCCAAAAGTTGAGGTAATAGTTTGGTCTTCCAGTCAACAATAAAAATTTAATTTCGTATAATCTAAAAGTACTTTCGAATAGAGAAAATATGTACTAAGGGAAAGTTAAATCTTATTTTATTAAGAATATTTAACGCTGTACCATACCTTACAAGAGCCATTTGTTAAAAAACTTAAACTTTTAATTCCGCTAAAACATTGAAAAATAAAAAATTTATAAATTCTAAAGCCGCTGAAAAGTTTTTAGACAAAAGCAAAACTGCTCTTGATGCTTCAGGTTATATAAAGGGAATTAAAAAAAAGAACAAAGTTTTATTGAGCCAGGCCATCACCTTGTGTGAGTCCACTAAAAAAGAAGATCATCTTCTAGCAGAACAAATCTTAGAAGCCTCAAATGCTTATCAGCATAAAACTTTAAGAATAGGTATCACTGGTTCGCCTGGGGTAGGCAAAAGTACTTTTATCGAATATTTAGGAAACTACCTCATTGAAAAAGGAAAAAAGATAGCTGTCTTGGCTGTTGATCCTAGTAGCAAAATTACAAAAGGATCCATCTTGGGAGATAAAACCAGGATGACAAACTTAAGTAAAAACGAAAATGCTTTTATTAGACCTACTGCTTCCGGTTCCCAATTGGGTGGAGTAGCAAGATCTACTCAAGAAACCATTAGCCTCTGCGAAATGGCCGGCTATGAAATCATCATTGTAGAAACGGTTGGTGTCGGTCAATCTGAATACCTTGTTCATTCTATGACTGATGTATTTTTACTTTTAATTCAACCTGGCGCTGGAGACGAACTACAAGGGATTAAAAAAGGGATCGTAGAGATGGCTGATGTGATTGTAGTTAACAAAGCTGACGGAGATAAAATACATGATGCCAGACAGGCTAAGGCTTCTTATGCTAAAGCCATTCACTTGTTGAGTAAAAGGCCTGATGATTGGACAGTGCAAGTACAAAGTTGTTCGTCTTTAGAGCAAACAGGTGTTGAAGATATTTGGGATAGTGTAAGTACTTATAAGAATCACTTAATCAAAAGGAAAGAATTTATTAAAAAAAGAAAAAGCCAAAACCTCAACTTCTTCCAAAGAAGTTTAAAAGAAGGAATATGGGATTTAATCTTTGCAAAAAGCCAAATAAACAAGGCAGTAACTGAGTTAAAAACACAAATCTTAAATGGAAAAATCAATCCTTTCACTGCTTCTAGCCTTCTTTTAAAAAAAATTCAAAAGCTCCTTTAACACTTAAATTTTAATTTTTTTAGATTAACTCTTAGTTTATCTCTAATGATTACTAAATTTGAGCACCTAACACTGCAAAAACTTATAATCAAGGATTAATTTCCTTCACCTCGAACTTGTATCCAAAACTAGAAAGCATCTACCACTTTTGGTATCAATTTTAATTAAGAATGGAAAACTCAATAAGCAGCAAGGTCTATAAAACAGTCCTTTTTATATTTTCGATTTGCTGGATTTCCTTTATAAGTTTAGATTATTTTCAAAAGCATCCAGGCTATTTGATGAATGCAAAAGTCTTTAATTTTTGGGGACTCTACGCAGCTGTCATTCTCATATGCATTGCACTATCAATTCTCGTCATAAAATATAAAAGCAAGTTCATAAAATTTTCCAGAGGGATATCACTTTATCTTTTCAGTCTTTTTCTTGTATGCATAACCTTTATATCAGCAACCAATGCTGCAGATGAAGTTGCTAATACAGGGACCTTAAATATTGAAAATTTGGCTTCTTTTATATTTTTATTCCTCAAGGTTTCTGCTTTTTTATTGATTATTTTATGTTGCTGCTATGCGACGGGTAATCTTTTTACAAAATCATTGAAAGTAGAATTTTCTAAAAATTCCAAAAGGATAATTGAACTAGGTATAGGAATCATGCTTTTGGTAATGATTTGTTTTGTTTTAGGAATTTTTAAAGTGCTGTATGCTTTTGTATTATGGCCAATTGTCCTTTTCCTGATCGGATTTAATTGGCGCAATAGTTTAGATTTTATAAAAACATTGTTTTGGGATCCATTAAAGATCAGTAAAAAAATGAACCCTTTCGGGGTATTTTGTTTACTCTTTCTAACTTATTTAGTTGGAATAAACCTAATGCAAAACCTTACTCCCTGGCCAAAAGGATGGGATTCACTTTCCTTGTACGTTAATCTCCCAAATTTAATCCAAGAATATCATGGGCTAGTAAAAGGATTTCAACCGTACAATTGGTCTTTATTTATGTCCCTTGGTGCTTTGCTATTTAACAGCATAGAAACCACTTTATCACTTTCTTTTGCTGGTGGCATTTTGTGTTTATTTGCTTTATATCCATTAGCAAAAAATGTGTTTAAGTTAGATATCAATTATAGTTTATTAATCTGTCTTTTATTTTACCTCATTCCTACAGTGAGTTTTCAATCTTTTTTAGAGCAAAAAGTTGACCTTGGTTTATTATTTATCATTCTAATCATCATTAATATACTGATGAAATGGTCTTTGGGGGCTTCACAAAAAAAGGCAGAGATTAATCAGAAAAATGAACAAATTGAAGAGGCTAAAACATTATTTTTTGATAAATATTTAGTGATTGCTGGTTTATTAACAGGTTTTGCATTTGGTATTAAATTGACAACCTTGTTTACTTACTTTGGTGTAATCGCCATGATATGGTTTTTAAACATGGGTAGCTTAGCTTTCATTTGTGTAAGTCTGATGAGTCTATTTGGAATTTTATTGGTCAAATTAGATGATATGAGTGGCATGAGGGCGCATCATTTAAGTAGCAATCTAGTGCAATGGTTTTTACTGGCTGGAGGAATAGGATTCTTAGTTTATCTGTTTATGAAACACAGAAAGCAATTGATAAAGAGTTTAATGCAAACAGTTGTTTATTCTTTATTTTTTGGGCTTATGGTGATTCCATGGTTAGGAAAAAATTTTGTCGACGCCGGCAATAAGATCTCCTTTAATTATCTACTAAATGGAAAATCAAATGCCCCAACTTTTGATCTAAACAGATTTGAACAAAAATGGCAAGAAAACAATAATACAAATGGGCAGAATAATCACTAAAAATTATTCCTTCATTAAGAGCCTGTTTTTTTTAGCAGGATTCCTTTCCATCTTAAGTACTTGCACCATTGCAAATGCACAGGAAAAAAAAGAAGAAGTCGTACAGAATTCTGTTCGGGAAGAGATTCAGCGATACATGGGATACGAACCTTTACTTCAAAGGTATCTCAGTTTGCCTTATGACACCAGTATGAACTCCAATGTACAAGGAGCCTTTGTGGACATTAGTTATTTAAGTTTAGCCATACTTCCTATAATATTCTTATTAGGTTTTAAATCAAAACCAAGTCTAGGGATTCCTTTCATGCTCTTACTTTTATTTTTTATAGGAATTTCTATCTCTAATGGTTCACTCTTTACAAATTATGGTGTAGTCAACATTGATCAGATCAATGAAAGAACAGAGGTAAATATGCCTGAAGGTTTTGTTGCCAATGTATATCAAAGAATCCAAAGCATTTGTGCACCTATGAACAAGGCCATCAATTCAATAAGTGGAGAAAATGACCATATTACTTACCCTTTATTGATGTTGATTTTTGTTTTGAGTTATTTTTTAATTGCTCGTCGTATTCAACATTTGCCGGAAAGGCAAAAAATGCTCATCAACTTTACTTTCTTCTTTTCATTCATGTGGGTATTGCTGACTGCGGGAATTGTATGGTATGGCTACCCTATCATTGCTCTTGGTTTTTTATTGATTATCGCAGGACTTTCTAAAATACACAATCAAACAGACTGGTTGTCTAAAGGGATTGCTTACCTATCATTTGGCGTCATAGGATTATATTTATTGTCTTCCTTTCTATATCGATATTCAAATTATCAAACTTATGTTGGAGATGTTGCTCCTAAAGTTTTGTATGACATAGGTGAAATGAATTATCAAGCAGGCAAATCCAATAGAAAACAAGTATTTGATGGATTTTTTCAAGGCGGAGGTTGGGACGCCATCCAAAGAATCAATCAAGAAGACCAATCTTTGGTTTATAGAATAGGAACAGTTTTTCCATATTTCATCAAAAAGAATGATCGACGTGTACTTTTAGATAATCAATTAGGTATATTTTTTCAGCTTAATAGAAAATATCAAAATAAAGGCTTGCTGGCCAAAATCCTAAAAGCTAATGGTTATAAGTACATATTGGTAGATTTAAATACGCATACCATAGATAAGACTCCTGAACAAACTTTGAAGAAAAAGTTTATTGATTTTTTGGAATTCTGTAACGCCAATCCAAGCTTGAGATTAATGGCCACAAATAGAATGGTAAACTTATCCACTAATCAGACACCAAATTTTCAATTTAGGGTATTTGGAAATATTGTTGAAGGAAGGCATGGTTCGTATGCCATTTATGAAATTTTATAAAAAAACTCTCTTAAAGGCTTGAGCCTAAAGAGAGTTCTACAAAAGGGTGCTAATTTTCTATGCTTTATACTTAGGACTTTTTATAGGGATCAGTTCCTCAAAAAGTCCAGCTTTACATCTTCCTTCTCAATATAGGGGCTATTAAAAGCTTAGTAAAACCAATGGATTCTATAAGTCAGGTTTCTAATGGTTGTATTCATTCAAATAAACCTAGAATCAAGGTTTTGAATAAAATTTAATAGCCCAAGAAATCAACTAAAAAGATTACTTTTGCGCCATTAAATTATAGAAATTCATCACAGTGAAGAAAATCAAATCTGCCTTAATATCAGTTTTTCATAAAACAGGATTAGAAGAAATAGTCCAAACATTGGACAAACTAGGAGTAACAATATATTCTACAGGTGGTACACAAAAGTTTATTGAATCTCAAGGTGTCAAAGTAGAAGCAGTAGAGACCTTAACATCTTACCCTTCTATTTTAGATGGAAGAGTGAAAACTTTACATCCAAAGATATTTGGTGGATTACTAGCACGAAGAGAAGAAGGACATTTGGCTCAATTAGAGGAATTTGATATCCCTGAAATTGATTTAGTGATTGTAGATTTGTATCCATTTGAAGAAACTGTCGCACAAACCAAGGATGAAGATACCATCATAGAAAAAATTGACATAGGAGGAATTTCATTGATTAGAGCAGCAGCTAAGAATTACAAAGATGTTGTTGTAGTTCCTTCTCAGAATGAGTATAAATTTCTATTGGAGCTGTTGGATGAAAAAAATGGTTATACAGAATTGGGAGATAGAAAACTGCTTGCTGCAAAAGCTTTTGGTGTATCCTCACATTATGATGTAGCTATTTATAATTACTTTGCTGGGGATGTATTAGATGAATCTTTTAAGAAGAGTGTTGCTCCTGGAAAAGCATTGCGATATGGTGAAAACCCTCATCAACAGGCTGTATTTTTTGGGAAAATTGAAGAAGTATTTGACATACTTGGCGGAAAAGAAATCTCTTATAATAATTTAGTTGACATTGATGCTGCTGTCAATATCATGGCAGAATTTGAAAGTGCAAAACCTAGTTTTGCCATCTTAAAACATACCAACACTTGTGGATTAGCTACAAGAGAAACGGTTTTTGATGCTTGGACAGCTGCATTAGCTTGTGATAATATCTCTGCTTTTGGAGGAATCTTGATCTGCAATAAAAGCATAGACTTGAAAACAGCTGAACAGATAAATGAGATTTTTTACGAAGTTTTGATTGCTCCAGATTTTTCGGAAGAAGCAATTGAATTATTGAGCAAAAAGTCCAGAAGAATTCTCTTGAAGATTAAATCTTGGGCGATGCCTGAGCAAGTTTATAAAAGTTTACTAAATGGCGTTGTGACCCAAGATAAAGACAGGAAAGTAGAAAGCTCGAAGGAGCTTGAAGTTTTGACAAACACAAGTCCGAGCCAAGCACAAATTGATGATTTGCTCTTTGCAAATATCTGTGCGAAACATCTTAAATCAAATACCATTGCCTTAGTAAAAAACAAACAACTTATAGGAATGGGTTGTGGGCAAACTTCTAGAGTAGATGCATGTCGGCAAGCCATAGAAAAAGCTAAACAATTCGGTTTTGATCTAGCAGGTGCCGTCATGGCTTCAGATGCCTTCTTTCCATTTCCTGATTGTGTAGAACTAGCGCATAAAGCCGGCATTAAAGCCGTTATTCAACCAGCAGGTTCAAAAAATGATCAATTAAGTATTGATTATTGCAATCAAAATGATTTAGCGATGGTTAAAACTGGAATTAGACACTTTAAACATTAGCCGTAGGCACCAAAAACATTAATCCAAACATCTTGTCAATGAATCTTACCATAGACATTGGTAATACTAGAACGAAGACCACTATTTTTAAAGATGGAAAAATAGTGGCAAAGGATGTTTATGACAATTTTAAAGTAAAAGAACTGAATTCGCTCCTTAAAAATCACCCCTCAATACAACGAATTATCTTATGTTCAGTCACTTTAGTAGCGAAATCCCTTTTAAACTCGATTCAAAAGAAAAAGGGGTCTATCATTCTATCCTATAAAACTAATGTGCCAATCGTAAATAAATACAAAAGCCCTAAAACTTTGGGGAATGATCGCTTAGCAGCAGTAATTGGTGCTAAAGCCTTATATCCAAAGGAGGCCTGCCTTGTGATTGACGCGGGGACTTGTATTAAATATGATTTCATTAGTGTACGCGCCCACTATAATGGTGGAACAATCAGTCCAGGTATAAACATGAGATTGAAAGCAATGCATGATTATACGGCAAAGTTGCCTTTATTAAAAAGAGAGGCTTTTTCAGGATTATTTGGTAGAAATACTAGAGAATCTATGCTCACAGGTGCACAATTAGCGGCATCTTTGGAAGCAGAAGGCTTTATTAGGAGCTATCAGAAAAAATATGGCCATTTAAAGGTCATTTTAACTGGAGGAGACGCTGATTTCTTTGCAAAGCGCTTGAAAAGCAAGATATTTGTGTGCGCTGATCTAATTTCAATTGGCCTCAATAAAATTTTAAACTATAATGACCTTAAATCTTAAGTCTTTTTTATTGTTTTTGTTTGTATGCTTGATCAATCTTCCGCTTCTTGAAGCACAGATTTTTACAAGTGACAACAATACGCCAAAACGAAATTCGCCTTATTCCAGAATTGGTTTGGGAGATATCGCAGATCAAAATTTTGTTTCCGTAGCAAGTATGGGAGGATTAGCTTCAGCTTTTAATGATCCATTTCAAGTAAATCTAACAAACCCTGCATCTATTGCCTTTTTAAAATCAGCTTCATTCGAAGTTGGAGGTTTTTTCAAGTATGGAAAACTAAATAATGAAGACGCGAGCATCAATACCTTTGCTGGAAACTTTGGTTACATCTCGATTGGATTTCCAATGATAAATGAAATCAATTTGCAATTGGATAGAAAAGATCCACTTTTAGATTGGCGAATGAACTTTGCTTTACTTCCTTATAGTAATGTAGGTTATAATGTAGAATCTCGAACACCCATAGAGTTGGATACTGCGATAACAACATTCACAGGAAAAGGCGGTACATACAAATTACTTTGGACCAATGCTTTGAAATATAAAGACTTTGCTTTTGGAATTAATGCAGGTTACCTTTTTGGTAATACAATCAATGAACGTGAAATTTATTTAAACAGTGTTACGAATACTTATTTCAACAACCTTGTTGATAACATCAGTTATAGTGGTTTAGTCTGGTCTTTTGGAGCTCAGTATAAGCATCAATTCAAAGAAATGAATGATGAAAAAGAACTGGTTAATTCAGGACGATCAATAACGATAGGAGCATACTTAAACTCTAAAGGCGAAGTCAATACCAATAGTAATCAATTCTACCGAAGGATAAATCCAACTTTTACTATTGCAGATACTTTGCGAAATGTTCAAGATGTTGAAGGGACTGCAGTGCTTCCAGGGCAGTTTGGAATCGGAGTCATTTATGAAAAGCTCAATAAATTCCGTGTCGGATTGGATTATTCTGCGTCTAAATGGAGTAACTATAAAAATGATGCTAAAAACGATGTATTATTAGACTCCTATCGAGTAGCGGCGGGGGCTGAGTATCTTCCAAACAAGAATTCATACAATAAATACCTCGATAAAGTCCGCTACAGAATTGGCGTTTTTTATGAAAAAGACCCGAGGAAGGATGAATTTAACGAACAATTAACAGCGGCAGGTATTGTATTAGGGGCAGGAATGCCGTTAACTTTACCAAGGGGGCAAACGTCTTTTTTTAACTTAGGCATTGAAGCTGGTAAATTTGGTAGCGCAGACTCACTAAATGAAACATACATTAAAATAAACTTAGGTTTTACATTAAATGATAATTATTGGTTTTACAAAAGAAAATTCAATTGATATGACAAGGAAACACAAATCAATTACTTTAATACTTTTTTCAGCATTAGCAGTTTTATGCTTTTCAAATCTAAATGCACAATGCAATACTTGGATGGGTTCACCTGAAGAAGGTAAATTAACAGATGCGCATACTATCTATAGAGGTCATATGAAAGCTAAAGATTTGGACTCTGCATTTGAGCATTGGAAGATTGCTTATGAGGGTGCCCCTGCAGCAGATGGAAAAAGAGATTTCCACTATACTGATGGCATCAAAATTTACAAGCATTTGCTTGCTAAAGAAACTGACGAAACTAAAAAAGAAGCTCATAAAGCAATGATTCTCAAATTATATGATGAGGTGATCGCTTGTTTTGAAAACGGGAGTATTAAAATGAAAATCCCGGCTGAAGAAAGAGTAGCTTATTTACATGGAAGAAAAGCTTTTGACATGTACTATGACTTAAGAACTCCATACACAGAAACTTATCAAGTATTATCAATGGCTGTAACCAAAGGTGGGCCAAATACTGAGTACATTGTACTTGCACCATATGCTGACGTTACCTGTAATTTATTCGGAGAGAAAGAATTGAGCCCTGAGGAAGCAAGAAAGGCGTACAGTCTTATAAATGAAATCGCTGATCATAACATTACCAACAATGAGAAGTATGGAAGCTATTACAAGCAAGCTAAAGAAAGTGCTTTAGGTACATTTGCTCCGTATGAAAATCACATTTTTGACTGTGCTTATTTTAAAGCTAAAGTTCAACCTCAATATGATGCTAATCCTGATGATCCAGCGAACATCAAAGAATGCATTAAGGTATTAAAAAGACAAGGTTGTGATGCTAGTGATCCTTTATTAACTGAGCTTGAAAATAAGTGGTCAAAATATGCAGCATCTGAGAATGCCAAAAGACAAGCGGAATTCGAATCTAGTAATCCTGCTATGATGGCTAAAAAAGCATACGATTCTGGAGATTATGCAGGAGCAATTGCTAAATACCAAGAAGCAATCAGTAATGAATCAGATGCTACAAAGCAAGGGGAATATTACTTCAGAATAGCTTCTATAAAAGGAAGAAAATTGAAAAAATATAACGATGCAAGAGCGGATGCGAAAAAAGCTGCTCAATTAAAACCTAATTGGGGAAGACCTTGGATGTTGATTGGAGATCTTTACGCAAAGGGAAGTAGAAATTGTGGAGATTCATTTATGCAAAGGTGTGCAGTGCTAGCTGCAATTGATAAATACTCAAAAGCAAAATCAGTTGATCCTTCTATGGCGAGTGAGGCAAGTGAAAGAATTGGAAAGTACAGTGGTTCAAAACCAACCCAAGAAGAAGCGTTCATGAGAGGTTATAAAAGTGGCTCGAGTGTAAAAGTTAGCTGTTGGATTGGAGAGACCGTAAAAATTAGATTTTAGATCTTATTTAAAAAATAAAGGAATTAAGCCTCGTTTTAAATTAAAGCGAGGCTTTTTCTATTTTTACAAGATAAATAAGCAAATGTAAAAAGCTTTATATTCCTAAAGCAACATTTATTATGGACAATGCATCTTATATGCATTAATTGCTTGCCAATAAATTCTTAAGCATTATATTAAAGAAAAAACAATGACGAATAAATTACTCTTACTAGCTCTGTTTGCTTTTAGTCTATTTTATGCTTGTACACCAAAGGCCGTTCCTAAAGTAACAGAACAAATTGAAAAGGAAACACCTCCTCCACCGCCACCTGTGGATGAAAACTTGAGTCCATGTAAAAAATTTACGGATTCAGATAATGTGGAAGGTGTAAAAACAGCTCATGTTTTATACAGAGATTTTATGAAACAAAAACAGTACGATGAAGCTTTTCCATATTGGGAAAAAGCATATAAGATGGCACCAGCAGCTGACGGTAAAAGAGATTATCATTTTTTAGATGGCGTAAAGTTATACGAGCACCTTTTGACAAAAGAAAAAGACGAAGCAAAAAGAACTGTTTTAATTGATAGAATGATGAGCTTCTACGATGAAGCGAGTGATTGTTATCCAGATAAAGTTTCGCTTTACAAAGGCTTAAAGGCTTTTAAGATGTATTATACATTTCCTAATTTAATGACCAATCTTGAAAAATACAGCTTGTTCAAAGAAGTCATAGATAAAGAAGGAAAAAAATCTCCGGACTTTGTGGTAAATCCATTCACCGCATTAATGGTTGATCTTTATCTTGAAGAGAAAATACAAATCAGTGAAGCCAGAACTTACGCTACAAAAATTTTAGACATAGTAAATTACGGCACTAGCAATTGCAAAGCTGGTAAGGATTGTGACCGATGGGAGATTGTAAAATCTTATGCTCCTGCAAGGTTGGAAAGCATGGAAGGTGTAGAAGGTTTTTATGATTGTGCTTATTATAAAGCAAAGTATTATAATGAATACGAAAGCAATCCATCTGATTGTGAAACGATAGCTTCGGTTTATGGTAGATTAAAATGGGGTAAGTGCGCAGATTCAGATCCAGTAATGATGAAGTTAAAACCTGAAATTACTAGATGTTTTCCACCAGCACAAACAACAACAACAGCAGCACCCTTATGTAGTGACAAATTAAGGAACGGAGATTATACTGGTGCCATTGCTTGCTATGAAGAGAAAGCTAAAAATTCAAGTAATCCTGAAAAGAAAGCACAGTACTATCTGACCATGGCAAAAATATATTACGGCCAATTCAAAAAATACAGCAAGGCTAGAACTTATGCCCGTAAAGCATTAGAAAATAAATCCGGCTGGGGAGAGGCTCATTTACTTATTGGAAAGCTTTATGCATCAAGTGGTCCATTGTGTGGCCCAGGTAGAGGCTTTGATAGTCAACGTGTAACTTGGGTAGCTATTGATGAATGGGAAAAAGCAAAAAGAGATCCGGAGTCTCGAGCAGACGCTCAAAAACTAATCAATAAGTATACTCAATACATGCCTAGTTCAGATGATATATTTCAGCGAGGAATGACTGTTGGAAGTTCTTATAAGGTTCCTTGTTGGATACAGCAGAATACAAAGGTAAGGGCGGCGTCTTAATGTAAAATGCCTATGTTCAAGATTCATTCAATTGGTTTTGAACGTAGGCATTTAAATATTAAAAATCATAGCATTTTACTTTCTTTCCTCCTTTTCCACCAAAGCTAAGGCCAGCAAAATTAAGTTTAGGAGAAAAAGGAAAAATCTTTAAGCCTAGGTAAAAATCAGTTCCTGTATACTCCTTACTTTTTGTAAAAGAACCAAGATTATCAGTCCCGATGGTTAAGAATCCTAACCTTAAAGCCAAACCCATGTTAAGGTCATTGTAGTTATACAAACTAATGGGTAAATGTATCTCTCCCCATTTGTGCTGATACCTAGGAGTGATGTTGATTAAATTTCCTCTTTTCAAATGGATGTCAGAAAAAGCAAGTCTTTGCATCCAGATACCAGAAGCGTACAGACCTTCCCAAATATTAACATCAGCTTGAACACTTATCGCAGAAGGTAACCAAACGGTAAACTCATTAGCCTTTAATGAAGTTTCTGGATCCCCTAAAGCATCTAAGCTTATTTGATCTTGAAATTCTGCCAAAGTAGAATACGATGTATAATCTGATTCTGCGATATTGAAAAAATCATCAGTATCAAAACCGTGTGCTTCTGTGTTTTTATTAAATTTTATTGCTCCCACATCTAAAAGAGAGACGCCTATCTTCAAGGCATAATTGCCTTCATAACCATCTACGATATAATTAACCCCTAGATCAAATCCTAAACCTAATCCGTTAATGTCTCTTTCTAGCTCATCTCCCCCACCTATCATATCAATATTGGATGTCGTGTATCCAAAATTTATTGCTGCTCCTTCTACAGAAACAGTATCAGAATTAATTGACATTGAATAGGTCATGCTAGATAAATCAAGATAGGTTGCTTCATAACCTTGCAAGACTTTAGCATTTATACCAAAACTTAGATGACCAGCTGCTGTTTCAATTTGTTGTGAAAAATGTGCCCCTATTTCTCCCCAAAGCATTGCCGATGTTTTGACTGGGGAAAGAGGAATTCTTTCTAATACAAATTTATTTGAAAAGTAATAATAGTTATAAATACCTGACACATTAGCTGTGCCCCATTCAGCTCGTAGATTTGCAAAGAGTCCAAAGGCTTGGCCTGTCTCTGTTTTAAACAGCAAAGAAGGTCCATTTAATTTAAAGCTTAAGTTTGCCCCTCTTGTGGCAGTGGAGTCCGAGTAAAAGTCATACTTGAGTGCAGAATTCGGGCCTGTGTCTCCATATCCAGCCATCAAATCTGATCCGTTCTTTATTAAATCAGGCGTACTTGTATCTGTAATGAAAGCAAAGTTATTTTCGAAAAAAACACCTGCGGCAAATAAATTTAGTTCCCATTGTAGTGCGTAACTTGAGCTAGAAGCTGGGTTCAAAAAACTCCCATTCATCCCTGCATAATTGCTTGTCCTTAAGCCAACTTGCTCTTGAGCAGTTAAGCAATATGATATTAAAAAAAACAATAATGTGAAAAGATTTAGTTTACGCATCTCATAATAATTGAACTGATAGGACTTATACTAAAACAAATATTGGCCCAAGCTGCAATGTATTGAGATTCTTAACTTTGTTAAATGTCCAATTATTATTTCCTTGAAATATTATTTTAAAAAATTGTCAAAATTTTAGGCAAGAAGATAAAACAAGCAATGCATATTGCACCAATCGCTGCCAATAAAACTGCCCCTGCTGCCATATCCTTAGTCTTTTTTGCAAGCTCATGATAATCCTTAGTCACTAAATCTGTAAGGTATTCTATGGCAGTATTTATGGCTTCTGCAACGATAACCATGCTTATTGCGATTATGATAATACACCATTCTAAAGAAGTAATAGAGAAGTAAATTCCAAAAAACACGCAGAGGATTGCAGCTGCTAAATGTATTTTTGCATTTGGGGTATGTTTGAAGAGGTCTGCTATTCCAGCCCCGGCATATTTAAAACTTTTTAGCCGTCTTTTGAGCATCAACTTGGTTTCTGTTTATTTGATAACTCCCTTTTATGCCTAAATGATTCGTAAATCTATTATTGATTGTTTGGAAATCGATGCAATTAAAATGTCTACTAAAGAAAATATGATCTGTTGGGTTATTAAAAAACTGAAATCTCCTGCTATCGTCAAGATCAAGATTTTTTTTCAAATCTTGCAAGTGTGAAGACCATTGTACTTGGTTAAAGTCTCCGCAAGTAATGAATGGAGTATTGATTTGGCTGATGCAATTTTTAAGAGCATTAAACCTTGATTTTACTTTTTTTATGTCTGTACTGCTAATTTCAGGGTAGATGTATGAACTTAAAATAGTGATTTCATCAGCTCCATTATTAATTTTTACAGCAAGATTCGGAATATCTCCATGATAGATCGTATCAATGTCAGTGAATGGTAATTTTGAAAATATCCCTAGACCTAGGAAATCTTCCATTCTATATACAATCGTTTGGTAAGGGTATTCTTTTTTTAAGTTAGACTTTAGTAACGAACCCCAATCAGGCGTTAATTCTTGAATTGAAATCACATCTGCATCAGATTCCAAAATTGAATTTAGGTTAACGTTTACATTACCTGTAAAAGAGGATGCGTTATACTGCGAGATATCAAATACTTCTTCAATCGTTTTTTCTGGTAGAGAAAAACTGTTGTTTGTAGCATTTTTAAGGAATACACACAAAAAGGAACATGCTATAAAGCTTGCAAACATTAACCTCTTTTGTCTTAATGTTAAAAAGAGCAAGCCCATAAAAAGACAAGTAAACATTGTATGAATGGCATACTTTGCTCCTATTCTAGTAATTGTAAATTCTGGTGGAAAGATGCTAATCAGTACTACGAATGCCAGTCCAGCAATTATAGCCCATTGTAAGTTGGTATTTCTGATTAATTTAGGTCGCATCTATTAGGTCAAATGTGTTTTATTGTCTTTAAATTCGACTATATTTTAGACGCAAAAGTATGCTTGAAAGGTACTAATTTTGAAAATTTGACAAGAAAAATACTTCTGCTATGCAAATATAAGCTTATTGGGTATTATTAGCCATTGAATAACAAACTATTGTGACGGATTTACCGTTAAAAACATATGCTACTCAAGATTTGAAAACCGTTTAAGCATGAACAAATCATTTACAGATATAACTAAGACTTTTCTTATTCTCACCTTCTTTTTAGTAGGATCCAATGCTTATGCAACACATAACCGTGCAGGAGAAATTACTTATGTTCAATTACCTGATGAACCCTTTGCAATAGTTGCTACGATTACTACTTACACAAAAGCCAGTAGTAATGATGCAGATCGTGATACTTTACAAATTTGTTGGGGTGATGGAGATTGCGAATTTATTCTAAGAAACAATGGTCCAGGTACGCCTCCGCAAGGGGAAGTACTTGCAAATGATATAAAAAAGAATTTTTACACAGCTAAACATTTATTCCCCGGTCCCGGACATTATATCATGTCTATGAAAGACCCAAACAGAAATGCTCAGATATTAAATGTCAACCCGCCAAATTCTGATAATATAGATTTCTTCCTTCAAACTACAGTCACTTTATTTCCCTCTCAATTTCAGACGCTCAATAATTCTCCAATTTTATTGCAGCCTCCTGTTGACCTAGGATGCGTAGGCCAAAGATTTATTCACAACCCAAACGCTTATGACGTCGATGGAGATAGTATCTCCTATAAATTAATCGTCCCAAAACGAGATATAAATACAGATGTGCCACTATATACATTTCCAGATCAAGTAAATCCCGGTGCTGATAATACCTTCTTTTTTAGTGAAGTAACAGGTGAATTTATTTGGGAATCGCCCCAAAAGGAAGGAGAATACAACATTGCTATGTACATCATTGAGCATAGAAATGGAATTGCCTTGGACACCATGATTCGAGACATGCAAATCCTGATTAAGACATGCGAAAACATGCCTCCTGATATCGAGACAGAGGATCTTTTATGTGTAGTAGCTGGCGAACTAATAGATTTTGATGTCATTGGTACTGATCCTGATGTCCCGCTTCAGCGGGTTGAAATTTCCGCACTCGGAGGGCCTTTTGAAGTTGATCCTAGTCCAGCAGTATTTACTGCTCCTGAAGGTTATCAGGACCAACCAGTTATTGGAAATTTTAAATGGCAAACCACCTGTGAACATATTTCAGATCAATTTTATACAGTCGTTTTCAAAGTGGTGGATGATTTTTTTCAGAATGACAATTCTGGTTTAGCCACCTTAAAAACGGTACGGATAAAAGTAGTTGGTCCTCCCCCTGAAGACTTGCAAGCTGAAGCTGACAATGCAAAAATTATTTTAAGTTGGCAGAATCCGTACGTTTGTGAAAATGCTGCCAATAATTATTTTCGAGGATTTACAGTTTGGCGAAAAGAAGGTAGTAATCCTTTCATGATTGATAAATGTGTTCCTGGCCTTGCAGGCAAGGGATATACCAAACTTACCTTTCAAACCAGAGACATAGTTAATGGGAGGTATCAATACGAAGATGAAGGACTAGAAAGAGGAAAAACTTATTGCTATAGAGTTCTTGCAGAGTTTGCTCGATTAAGCGCTGGAGGCAATGAATTTAATTTAGTAGAAAGCTTAGCTTCAGAAGAAATTTGTTTACAATTAAATCGAGACTTGCCTTTAATCACTCATGTTGATGTTAACGCTACAGATGCAAGTGATGGAGAGATCATCGTACAATGGACAAAGCCTAAAGCTGAAGACCTTGATACTCTTTTAAATCCTGGTCCTTATGTATTTGAAGTTTGGCGAGCAGCGGGCATTACTCAAACAGGATTTGCACCAATTCCAGGTGCTTCTTTTAGTAGCCCTACTTTTGCAGGTGCAAATACCAGTCTCTATTTAGATCAGGCTTTAAATACTCAAGAATTTCCTTACTCCTATCAGATTGCTTTTTATGTGAATGGCGAAACGGATCCTTTAGGCTATACTAGTACTGCTTCTTCCGTCTTTTTAGACATTGCACCTACTGATGAGCAAAACAATCTTTCTTGGACCTTTGATGTTCCTTGGAAAAATTTTGAATACATCATTTACAGGAAAGATCCTGGTGCTGTTTCTTTTGATTCTATAGGGATTACGAATGATACACTTTATGCGGATCCAGGATTAATTAATGGTGAAGAATATTGTTATTATGTAGAGTCGAGAGGTTCTTATGGTGTAGAAGGAATTGTGAATCCTATAATAAATCGTTCTCAAGAAGAATGCTCAATACCTTTTGATAATGTACCTCCATGTCCTCCAGAATTGGTGGTTTCGAATATCTGTGACAGTTTAGATGTTATTGTCGAAGAAGATCTTTTTGAAAATCTTTTGAACTGGACCAATCCTAATCTAACTTGTGAAGAAACAGATGATACTGAACGGTATAATATTTATTATTCAGAAGTCGAAGGTGGCGAATTTGAATTAATTGCTGCAGTCTCTTTTAATAATGTAACTGAATACATTGATGTACCTGAAGACGGCGTTGCAGGTTGTTATGCTGTCACTGCGATAGATTCGATTGGCAATGAAAGTGTATTCAGCAATATTGTTTGTGTTGATAACTGCCCTTTGTATGTATTACCAAATGTATTTACTCCTAATAGTGATGGCAGCAATGATTTTTTCATTCCTATCACACAAAGGTTTATTGATCGAATCGACATTCAAATTTTCAATAGATGGGGAAATTTAATTCATGAAAATTCTAACCCAAAAATAAATTGGAATGGTACTAATTTAAATGGTGATGAATTGGCTGAAGGTGTTTACTTTTATGTTTGTAAAGTTTACGAAAAAAGAGTGAGCGGTGTAATACTTAGTGATGAAGTACTAAGTGGTTACATTGAATTAAGAAGAGGAAATTAATCTGAATTTATGTTTACAGGAATAATTGAATGCTTGGGTCAAATCAAAGATATCCAGAGAGAAGATAGCAACATTAACTTAAGTATTGAGTCCCCAATATCAGCTGATCTTAAAATTGATCAAAGTGTATCTCATAATGGTGTATGCTTAACTGTCGTTGAAAAATCTGAAGTCCATCACGTCGTTACGGCCATCAAAGAAACTTGTGAAAGGAGCACTATTGGCAATTTTAAAAAAGGAGCTTCTATTAATCTTGAACGTGCCATGTTAGGTACTGCAAGATTTGATGGACATTTTGTACAAGGTCATGTCGATACAACAGCTAAATGCCTAGCTGTAAAGGACGAATCTGGATCTTGGCTTTTTACATTTAGCTATAAAGACGAAGAGGAAAACTTATTCGTAGATAAGGGCTCAGTCTGTATAAATGGAGTAAGTCTAACAGTCATCCAGCCTCAAAACAATTCATTTTCTGTTGCTATCATCCCTTACACCTTTGAGCACACCACATTTAAGGATATAAAAGTTGGTACAGAGGTCAATATTGAATTTGACATCATTGGGAAGTATATTAATAAAAACGCTGCTTTGTACTTAGAGCGCTTGAATGGATAGTATATTGTCTTTAGACTTTAGCAAAAGCAAATTTCGCTTAGACTTTCTGCTCAATATCTAGATAATCGATCACTTAAAAACTAGATTGAAACATAGCATGCATAAGGCTAAATATAAATAAAGCATCCATCAAATTACTCTCTTCCACCTTGTAAAAAATCTTGGTATTCTTTTAATTCCGTCCATTTACCAGCTGCAGCAAGTTCTGCTTGTTTTGGCCAAGTTTTCGGATCTGCGAGTCTGTATCTATCTCCAGCAGAAAAAAGAATTGTTTGAAGATTTTCGACGGAGGAGCTTGCTAAATCAGACCAGTTATCTATTCCTGCATTTTTCAATAAGCCTTCTATTTTTGGCCCTATGCCCTCGACTACTTTCAAATCATTTGGTTTAGACGCAGCAAAACCAATCGCTTTAAAGTATAATTTCTCTGCTTTACTTTGGCCACCATCTCCACCATCAATATCTTTTTGATATTGGATTAATTTTTCCCATTGCCCATTAGCAGCAAAGCCAGCTTGATCTGACCATTTCTGTGGATTATGGATTCTGTATCTAGGTCCAGCGTTTTCTAAAACCTTTTGAAGATCTGAAACATTAGACCCTGCAATATCTGCCCAAGAATTATACCCAGCAGCCTTCAGCAAGCCTTCTATTTTCGGGCCTACACCTTCTATGATTTGAAGATTAGTAGACTCGAAGTGAACACCTATTCCTTCTTTAGGAGATTCTACTGGTGTATTGCTTACCAATGGCGTAACGATGTTAGTGCTCGTTTTATCTACTCTTGGCGCATCTGAAACAATTCGACTAGTTTTTGAAGCTTCTAAGCTACTAGTTTTTGATTCACATTCTGCTAAAGCTTTTTCTGTAGCACTAAGTTTGTCTTGCGAAACTCTATAATCACTTTCAGTATTAGACATTTTAGCCTTCAATTCTTCTAGCGTTCTTGTTTTAGCGGCTAAATCATTTTCCAAAGATGAAAGTTTACTTTCTGTATTAGAAAGTTTATTTCGACAGTTATTTAATTCGCTTTCGAGCTTATTTAAATCTTCTTGAGAAGGGCCTTCGTTTACCATTTGATTTCCTCCAAGCAATTTTGTGCTTTCCCAATCAGATTTTTCCGTTTCGAGTACGGAATACTTTTTTCTCCAATTTCCGATCTGATTATTAGAATCTGCTAAGTTATTTCTTAGGTCTTTATTCTCACCACTCATTTTATTGTAGTCAAATCTTAAGGCACTGATTTCTTTTTCCATACCAGTGTTTTTTCCACTCACTCTCCTTAAATCTTGTTCCAAGCCTTCGATGCGGTCTTTGTATTTTCTTCCACCTCCTCTGAGTAACCATCCTAAGAACCAAGATAGCAATAGCAATGGAATCAAAAGCCAAGGCCATAAATCACAATTAACCATTAAAATAACAGCTGAGAAATGCATAATTCTTATTTTATCTTAAAATTTTATTTATCTATTGTATCAAGTTTAATCTCTACCCTACGGTTTAATCTTTTACCTGCTTCATTATCGTTAGGTGCAATGCTTTGATACATACCTCTTCCTATAGGTTTGAGTTGTCTACTTGACACCCCTCTATTTCTTAGTATTCTTCTAATTTTTCTTGCTCTTGACTCGGATAATCTTTGATTTGCACTTGCGTTACCAGTTTTGTCTGTATGGCCTACAACATAGGCTATCAAGGTTTTATCTCCTTTTAATTTTTCTGCCAACCCATCAAAATAAGCTTCTAATTCTTCACTCTCTTCAAACTTTGTACTGTTTTCAGCAAATAAGATTCTAATGTCTCCATCAGAAGTTGTTGTGATTTTAGGAGCGTCAAATTCTTTTTTAGTTTGCCAGTTAAAAGCTAAGGATTCGAAATTTTCGTCTTTCGCAGTTGAGGGTTCATCCACCTTTTTTGAAATTACTTTTATTTTGTCTTGATCCAATGGAGGAGAAATCAGTTCTATGACTTGCATAGCTCTAAACATCCCCATGTCATCATAATCATCTGGTTTTTCTTCATCTTCAAAATAGTACCCAACAATTTCTAGTGCATCATTCTCTTTACTAGCTGCAAGGAGATCTGCTTTAATCGCTTCAAAGGCAATCGTTGTATCTGGTTCAGCACTGTTATAAGCAAAAGAAATTGGTAGTGCTGCTTCTTTAGTAATTATAGGAGTAGTTACGTTTTCTTTTACGCCATTGGTAGCAGCAACACTACAGCAATTGGCAAAAAAGTCAGCATTAAAATACTTATAACAAAATATAAAGTAGACTAAGGTCAGAAGTAGAATAATGATATTTCTTAGACTCATGCTAATTTAAATTGATTAAACGATTGCTTCTATAAATTGAAGTTAACAATTTTTATAATATTAATAAAATTCGTAATAAAATAGGTATTATTCTTTAATACGTAAAAACCCAACAAAAAGATTACGTTTTCCTTATAGGCATAA
>CALDYJ010000128.1 GCA_937941095.1 uncultured Saprospiraceae bacterium
GCCCGAAAACCATTACAGCATTTGAAGTAGTAAATCATACCATTGATTTAGGGCTCATCACCCTTTTTGAAGATAGCGAACAATTGGATGAGGTAGTCGTCAGAGCAGAAAAATCTACGACAGAATTTAAACTGGATAAAAGAGTCTTTAATGTCGGTAAGGATCTCAGCAGCACAGGAGCAAGTGCTTTAGAAGTTCTTAATAATGTACCTTCAGTCAATGTCAACATAGAAGGAGAAATCAGCTTGAGAGGAAGCACGGGAGTCCAAATCTTAATCAATGGCAAACCATCAGTATTAGCCAGCGAACAAGGAAATGCACTAGGTACCATTACTTCGGATATGATAGAAAAGATTGAGGTCATTACTAATCCCTCTGCCAAATATGAAGCCGAAGGAACATCTGGTATTATAAACATCATCATCAAAAAGGAAGAACGCAAAGGAATCAATGGTTCGCTTACCGTAAATACAGGTATCCCACATAACCATAGTTTTGGGCTTAGCTTGAATCGTCGAACCGAAAAATTTAACCTCTTCAGTCAGCTCGGATTGGGTTATAGAGAATTGCCTTCTGATACAGAAAATATTAATAGAAATCTTATTCAAAATACAAGCCTCATTTCTAATGGGGAAGAATTTAGAAATGAGTTTTTTTATAATCTAATCCTGGGAACTGATTACCACATAAATAAAAACAACATCCTTACGCTATCTGGAAGTTTTGCTTATGAAGTGGAAGATCAACCCTCAGAAACTTTTTTTAAAGAACAAAACTTTAATGAAGAACTACTTTCGTCTTGGAAAAGAGAAGAAGTGACGGAAGCAACAAATCCAAAATATAGATACGAACTGCAATATAAAAGTAAACTACCTGGCCATAAAGACCACGGCTTATTAGTAAGTGCTTTGGGAAGCTTTTTTGGAAAAGATCAATCTTCCATTTTTTCAAATGAAACTTCTTTTGGGTCGAAAATTTTTAACGATCAAAAAACAAGAACAAATTTTCAAGAAGGTAAGTATACCTTCAGTGCGGACTACACCAAGCCAATTAAAGAAAAAGTGATCGTGGAGCTCGGTGGCCAATACGTCCTCAATAATGTCAAAAATGACTTTGAAGTTCAGGACGAAGTAAGTGGCGAGTTTGTTTCGGACCCAAACCTCACGAATGTTTTTGAATACCAACAAAACGTTTTAGGTGTATATACAACGGCTGCTTATGAAGATGAAAAATGGGGGCTTAAATTAGGCTTGAGAATGGAGAATACTGATCTCAAAACGCTCCTCGTCGATACAGATGAAAAGAATGATGTCAACTTTAGCAATTTCTTTCCAACACTACACACCTCTTTCAAAATCACAGAAGCAATTTCAGTCCAAGGTGGTTATTCAAGAAGAATATTTCGTCCAAGACTGTGGGACCTGAATCCATTTTTCAACATTAGAAATAATTTTTCTGTCAGAACTGGCAATCCAAATTTACTACCTGAATACACAGACTCTTATGAAGTAGCTACTATTTACATTGCAGGTAAAACTTCTTATAACTTAAACCTCTACCATAGGTACACCACTGATGTGGTAGAGCGCATCACTTCTTTTGAAAACGACGTCAGCATCACTCAACCATATAACATTGGAGTAAAACGAGCAACTGGTTTAGAGATAAATGCAAAGTACAGTTTAAGTAAAAAAGTCTCTTTCAATGGAGACTTTAATTACAACTATTTTAATAGAACAGGAGCTTTGGAAGGCTTGGTCTTTGATTTTTCAAATGATCAATGGAGCACAAAAATCACTTCAAAATTTAAATTCCCAAAAGACATCGATTTTGAAATCACAGGACAATACCAATCAAAAATTCAAACGGTCCAAGGGAATAGATCAGCAAACCTTTATGCTGACCTTGGCCTTCGTAAAAAAATCTTAAAAGGAAAAGGGGTATTGAATTTTAGCATTCGAGACATCTTTGCCTCCCGGATCAGAGAAAGCGAAACAGATCAAGAAGACTTTTACGTGTACAGCTTTAGACAAAGAGGCCGATTCATCACTTTCGGATTCAGCTATGGTTTTGGTAAAGGGGAAGCCATGGAGTATTCAGGAAGAAGAAGGCATTTTTAGCCTAATACTGGACACAATATCGAATTATTACATATGACTTGGCACCGAAAATCATGGGCTAAGTCTTCTCATTTTCATTATTTTTAAAATAGTTTCAAAAGCGACCCAAGATTGTTGGGTCAGGCTCCGTACTATTAACTGTACAACAAAAAGGATCCATTTTACCATGGTTTAAACGAAACTATCATGACCAATGCTTTTTAGAAAAAAGAAATACCATCAGGAAGAAATCTATAAAAATGCCTACCGGGCATTTTTTGGAGTCTGCATGAGGTATTGCAAAACAAAAGAAGATGCGAAAGAAGTATTTAACGATGCTATGCTGAGCTATTTTGATTTTGAAAATAAAAAGAAGGTAAACGAAAAAGGACGCTATTCTTTGATAAAAAAAATAATCGTTAATAAATGCATCGATCACGTACGAAGCAGAAAGCTTTTTTTTGAAGAAATTGACGAAAACTCAACTGACCGTCGATCTGTTCAAAACGAAGCAGAATTTAACATGATAAGAGAGGAATTGTTTGATAAGATTCAAAAATTTCCTCCTCAAACCAAATTGATTTTTAATCTCTACATATTTGAAGCTTGGTCACATAAAGAAATCGCTAAGCACTTAGACATCAGTACCAACACAACGAGTTGGCACATCAACCAAGGCAAGAAACAAATTTTAGAACTTTTGAAAAAACCGAATCTGATATGAGAGACCAAGATAAATTAGCGGCATATATCAAGAAAGAAGTTGATTCAATTCAATACGAGGGAGAAGATCAAATGTGGTCAGCATTCCAAAAAGAAAATGCAAGTGCATTAAACAGATGGAATCCTTTTAGCTCAATCTTTCCTTTACTGATGGCTACATTGTTAATAGGCATCGCAGGATTAGTTTACTTCCAAAGTGATGCTACTACCGAAGCAAATGCAAGTACAGAAACGAATACGATTTCTACACCTATTCAAACGAAGGCGAATGCTCAAAACATTGAAGCTTCTTCTGATGAATCATTACTAAGCATTGTCCCTGAAAACAAAGAGCTAAGAAGGAATACTGAAGGGTCAACCGATAAAAGCCTGCTTACAAACTTGAATAAGTCAGAAGAGAAAAACGCATCAAGACTTGCATTAAATGAAAAAACGAATGCTGAGAACGAAATAGAAGCATTCAAAACTACAGCACTTAAAACCTCTATTCAAAAAGTAGAAGAAAAATCATTTTTTGCAAATGCTGAAAAAGAAATAAAATCACAAGAAAATACACCGCTTACTTCTACAACTGATTTTGAAAATACAAGACCCAACAATAATTTGATTTCGTCTTTAAGTAAAGCTAAAACTCCTAAAAAATCAAATCAGTTAATCTTTGATCATAAATCAAAAACAAAAGATGACTTAGTCTTGAATCTAAAACTACCAGTGCTTGCTAGCTTGATAAGTAGTTACACAGAAACTGAGGATCTTGATTTAAAGGATAAATTGATCACACCACTTGCAAGCCCGCTTACTAGTCACCAAAGATCCTTCTACCTTAGAGCATCTTATGTGGCCAGTACAAATGAAATACGTAAAGCATCTTTAGATCTTGGAAAAATTAAAAAATTAAACCAGAATACGGGGTTTAAATACGGCTTAGGTTTTTCTGTAGAAGATGGTTTATCTGTTTCACAAGACTCACTTATTTACCTTAATGGAATTTTTATTACCGAAATAACAAAAAGGAATTACTTAGATCTATTAGTTAATTCTTACCTCAATGTAGAATATTTTGTTCAAAAAAACAGGCTCAGAACTTCAATAGGTGGACAGTTTGCTTATTCTGTTTTAAATAGAGTATACGCTTCTGATGAAATCAGGGAGACAACAAGTTCCGGTATTCAAGGGACATCAAGCGAAGGATTTCAAATAAATTATTGGGACAATGGAACGAACAGGCTCGGACTTTATGGCACCTATAGTTTAAATTATGTAATGGACAAATACGAATTCAGTTTCGTGCTTTCTAAAAGGTTCAATCCAGTAATTAAAGATAATAATGCACAAAAGAATAAATCAAATACACCCTTTCAATTTGGTGCTAGCATTAGCAGGTATTTTTAAAAAATTATAGACATCATGATGACATACTTAAAATTTTTGACCTTAGCATTTTGTTTTTTACTATTTAATGCTTGTGTAGAAGAAGAAATAATCGAAGGAAACCAATCAGTACGAGTTGCTGATATAGACGGTAATGATTTTTTCTTAAATGGCACGTTAAATGGGGCAGCCTTCCGCATCGAACATTTTAGCTCAAATGCAATTAATGTCCCTAATAATGAACATTACAATCCGGAGGTCAATGGCTTCTTACAATCTCATTTCAGTAGCAAGTTCGACAACCAAGCTGTTGGAGAAATGGAGAGGACGGTCGTTAAAATGGCCATTACGGAATCAGGCTTTAATAAGCTTGAAGAAGTAATTACGCTAAATGAGTTTCCCTGGTATTCAAGAGATAATTCGCCTGTTTGGCAAAACGGAGAACTGATTTGGAATCCTTCTATAGCGGAAATCTTTTTTCCTCAAACTACCATCAATGGAATATGGTATTCTTATGATCACGAAAATGAATTCAATAAGTTTGTAATCACCAATGTGACACTTTTGGATCAGGCGGAAACAGACAGAGACGTATATAAAGTAGAAGGTAATTTTAAAATTAAACTATTCGATGATGATGAACAAGAAGCTGATCTTGTCATTGACAGTTTTAGTGCAATTTTTTTAGAAAATTGATCTAAATTAAGTACGGCGAACAAATAGAGAAAGCCCTTTAACATCGATTGTTAAAGGGCTTTTTAAGTTTCTGTCCAATCTCATTTTCTATTTTAACAGTGCTTGATATAACTTTTGACTGCTAAGACTCGTAAGTTGTCAAAGACCATCCCCTTGCCTAAGAATAAACACCTATTTATTTATTCATTCTAACAATTTAGTTATGAAAGCACTATTCCTATACCCTATATTATTGTTCTTATGTTTTCAAAATCTGCACGCCACAATCGAACTTACTTGCCCAGCCGAGGATATTGAGATCCAAGGGAATCCAAACAATATGGCTACCATGATTTGGACACCTCCAATGGTTGAAACAGATTGTACTGATGGTTTCCAATTACAACAGGTTAGAGGCCCTGAATTAGGCACTGAAGTTTTCATCGGCAGGTATTATATAGAATATGAGGCGTTTGAAGTCTGCAATCCCGATGAAAAAGTGACTTGTGGGTTTATAATCGAAGCGACAAGCACTAGGCCTCAAGATCAATTTATACAGCAAGAATTTCCGGAAGAATTAAGCTCAATTTCAAAAGTTATTGACATCAATAATGACGGTGCCTTGGATATTGTTGGGAGCTTAAACAATGGTAATCTTGTTTGGTATGAAAATGAAGGCGAAAATAATTGGACGCTACATTTGATTTCAACGGAATATTCTAATGCCACTGTTGTAGATTTAGATGAAGATGGAGATCAAGATTATATTGTTTCCTTTCCAAAAAACAGCTCGCATGAAGGTCTTGGAATACTCATTAACGATAACAATCAAAACTATAGTTTTAAACTGATTTATGACGGTTTTGAGTTTAGTTTTCTAGAGTCTTCAGTTGGTAATGTACAGATTCTTGATGTGGACAATGATGGATTATTAGACATTCAATTTAATGCAGTATTTGAAGGTTTTACTGGATGTTCAAATTGCTTTGAATCTCGACATTATGTAGCTTTCCATGACGGCAATTTTAATTATAGTAGAAAGACCATTGTAGAAAAAGATTATTTTAGATATACAGATAATGGAAAGTTGAATGGTGGAGATTTTGATTCAGACGGAGACATTGATTTTGTGTTTTCTTATGTTGACCCAGATGACGATATAAGGCTTATTAGAAATAATGGGAATAGGGTTTTTGGTTCATACCCTAATGAGGCCATTGATGCTACAGATGATATAAATCGGATCGTTATTAGTGATTTAGATGAAGATGGTGATCTCGACATTTATGGTAATCGTACCAATGTACTTAATTACTTTTCAAATGATGGTGCCGGAAATTTCATCTTAAAAGCGGTACCAAATGAAAGAACTTTGCCTGGGATACCAAATTTAGATTATGATAATGATGGTAGGATGGACCTTGTTAGAGGATTCTCTTGGTATGAAAACCTAAGCAATTTGGATTTCTTCGAGCATGTCATTAGCGATGACTTAGATGATCATTC
>CALDYJ010000129.1 GCA_937941095.1 uncultured Saprospiraceae bacterium
CCTAATCTTTTTAAAGAAAAACATAACTTGGCCATTATTTGTAAAAATACACCTTGCTAAAATTAAAAAAACCGCCCAAGACTTTAATTATTCCTAAATATGATTCACAAACCATGAATACTAAGCCATACTGCTTAATGCCCTTTGTTCATTTTCACTCAGCCAATAATGGGATAGTCAAAGCTTGTTGCGTTGCTAACATTCCTTACGGTAATATAAATGAATCTGATCTAAACTCTATTTGGAATGGCAAAGAAATAAACGATTTAAGAGATAAATTCATTAGTAATGAAATGGATAATAGATGTGCCGTTTGTCATAAAGTAGAAGCAAGTGGAGGCGATAGCATAAGACTAGAAACATTTGAAAAATTCAATTTTAAAGAAATAGAACGTATTCCTAAACTACCTATATATTTTGACATAAGATTTTCAAACGTGTGCAATTTTAGGTGTCGTACTTGCTGGCATGGTGCAAGTTCTAAATGGTTTCAGGATGCTAAAAAGTTAAAGACTAATTTAGGAGAAAAAGCAATCATTCAGAATATAGAAGATTTGGATGACTTTCTATCAAAAATGCGAGATGCATTAATGGGAGCAGAAGAGTTCTATTTCGCTGGAGGTGAACCTTTAGTTACAGAAGAACATTATTTATTACTAGAATGGTTAATAGAGAATAAAGCTACTAAAGCCCGATTAAGATACAACACTAATTTTTCAATTCTAAATTACAAAGATTATGACCTCATTGAATTGTGGAGCTACTTTGATGAAGTAGAACTCTTAGCAAGCATTGATGCCAATCATGAATTAGGTGAGTACATTCGAAAAGATATGGATTGGGCGGTGATTCTGCAGAATCGAAAGGTCATACAAGCATACCCTTTTATAAAATTCAAAATTGCACCTACTGTTTCAGTACTTAATGTTCATCATTTGCCAAAACTTTATGAAGAATCTTTAGCGTCTGGACTTATTGATAAAGATGATTTGTACATCAACATCCTAGAACGACCATCATACTACAACATTCAGATTTTACCAAAAAAGATCAAAGACGAAATTTTTGAGATGTATCTAAAGCAAATGGACAAATATTCATCAGAGTCTATTAAACGAGCCTTTCAAAGTGTTTTGGATTATATGATGGCTGATGACCGTAGTGAATTGTTTGATCTTTTCTTAAAAAAGAATACGGAGCTAGATCACTTAAGATCAGAAGAAGCACCTATTGCATGGTCGACGTATATTTGAACATGACATTCAAGAAATAAAATAGAAAGCAGATACAGTAAGACAAAATTGTGCTTCATGTATTCAGGTAATCCATTTTGTAATCTTATTGATTAATTTCCACTTTAAGTTTTCTTTTCTAAAAACATAAAATGTACCATTTCCTATAAGTCCTAAACTGTCATTCGTTTTAATTCCAGCGTAATGAATTCGATAAATAATTATTAGATCACCACATAAGATGGGATATCCAAATTCCTGGAAATTATCAATTGTCTTTGATTCAAGAAAATCTTTTAAAGATTCACTTCTGGTATTCTCTAATTCTATCTTTGAAGAATAAGCATTTATTAGACTTAATTCTTTTTTCAAACTCAAAAAACTTAATTCATTGAGTTGATTATTTCTTTTTAGATTGTTTATTAGGCCTTGAGTGAAATTATAAGTTTTGATATTCTTATGAAAATCAGGAACCTTGGGCTCCACTCTTTTCAAAAAATCATTGGTATCCATATTAGGGCTTTTCTCATCATGAAACACTAAATCATCGAAGTATTCTAAACGTAAGAATTTATCGTAAATAGGCGTTTCATTAAAGTATTCTTCAACTATTTGATTGAAGATTAATATCTCTTCACTTTTATTTTGCGATTGACAAGCTAGCAAAATGGTAACAACAAAAAATACAATGCATCTATTCATGCCTTTGTGTTGGAACGTATCGTTTTTTTAATCAAGACCACTTGACCTAAATGATAATAACAATGTTCTATCATAGCATTAATATTATCGAGGTAAGAGCCATATTTTTCGTCGACGAAATTAGTGCTCAACTTTTCATCTGAAAGTACTTCGACTAAGCTAGCAAGGTTCTCTGCATTTTCGAGAAAATTGTTCCTGAGTAAAACCCAATCATCTTGTGAAACGATCACATCCATATCAAAACTATATTTATCTCTAATATCCAATGGACCACCTTCAAAAACTTTTATTAGACCTTCAATGTAATAATTAATATGAAAAGTTAAGCGGGCAATGCTGTTATATGAGTTGACAACAAGATTTGCTTCCTTGTAACTTAAATCAAGTATTTGTTCTTTAAAGTTAGTGTTAGCTATCCAAGTACCATCTAAGATGGCAGCGCGAAATCTTTTTGCTAGTGTTTTGGCTTTATCCATACTTACTATTTATACTTTTCGACCCATTCCATGATCGCAGCAGCCAAAATTTCAGGCTGAGTTCTCATGGGTGAATGGCCAGATGCCATTAAGATTAGTTCCTTTTTTTCTACGTCACTTGTTGAAACGGCATTCAGCAAAAAAGAACTTTGTTGGAATGGTGTTCTGAGATCATAATAACCATAAATACAAAAAACTGGCAAAGTTAATTTAAAAAGATTCTCCTCTATCCTTTTATCGAAAGGAGAATACATTTGATTGATGAGTGGAACTTTGTTTCTAAAGCCATTAGCGTTATCGATAAATGGATGAAAATTATTTGAAAATATTCCGTCAAAATAAGAATCTACATTGACCTCAAAGAGATCCGATCTTCCTAATATTGATTCCGCTGTGGACATGATTTTGTTTAAGCCTTTTTCTTTTTCTGCATCGTATTGGATTGTTTGTTTTTCATTTTCTAATTGGATATCATCTAATACGGCCATCCATTCATTTGTAAAACTATTTAATGCTATTCTTTCTTCAGCAATTTTTTTAATGTGGATTAATCTATCCTTGTAATTCTGATTTCTGTTAATGGCTCCATCAATATTTAGCCAGGCTATAATTCCATCTTGATTACTTTCTTTGGTTAGAAAGGCTGTTCCCAAGTAAGCCCCCCAACTATGACCTGCTAAAAAGAGTTTTATATCCTCACCAAATTTAAATCTCAGTAATTTTATTATTTGCTCTAAATCTTCAATGTGTTGATCAATAGTATAAAGCGCAGGATCCCATTCTCCTCTCGCCATTCCAGCATTGCGTTGATCATAATAGACCATTGCATAATTATCTTCTAATGGCTGGGTGAATGGATTATTGAAAGAATTATATTCTTGAGCAGAGCCTCCTGGTCCACCATGAAGAAGGAGCAGGAATACTTTAGAATTCGTATTACCTTCAACAACAACTGGAAGCTCTGCGCCTTTATGAAACATCCACATGTTATGTCTTACTGAATCCTGGAAAAGAGCTTCCTCTTCACAAGAAAGCAAGCTAAAACTAAAAATAAACAAGAGGAAGATTCTCATTAGGGTTGGATTAAGACTTTTAAACCAAGTCTGAGAGCTACGTGATTAATGAATAACTTATCTTCTGAAACTTCTGAAAAATACTCAGTTCCAGCCAACCAATTTAGGTTCGTTCTTTTTATACTTCCCGTAAGATTTAAGCCTCCTCCAAAAACAAATGCACTGCCACCTCCATTTCTTCTTTCTTCAAAACCTCCTTTATTGTTACTTTCATATATCTCCCCAATGTATGAATACCTTAAATAACCTAATTTAGCATAGGGCGCTAAAGAAAAAGCTTTCCCTTTCTCATCATTTTTCAGCGTAAACTGATACTCCAAGTTGAGTGATGGCATATAATTATTGGTATACTTAGTTAATCTATAATAAGTTAAGGAAGGTCTCAAATAAATTGCATGAGCGAGGGCATTATCGGACTCTTCAGAAAACAGGTCTAATAACTTGAGGTGATAATTTAATTCAATTCCAGGGCTAAACATCAGTTCTCCAAAATATGAGATGCTAAATTCATGTTCTTTCTTAGCTGAAGATTCTTGTGAATATACAAGAGTAAAGCAAGTAAAATAAAATACAAAAAACAAGAAAACATTCTTCACCTAAAATAATTGAATTTAAAATTGGATTCTTTTTTCAAAAAAACAATTCCCAAAGTAGCGTAAGACTTAATTATGTAGAACACTTAGTTTACCTGATGAATTATACTCTTCATTTCTTATGATATAATAATATAAGCCATTATGATAATCATGTAGATCGAAGGTATATTTTTTTGAACTAATCTTTTCTTTAAACATTAATTCGCCTTTCAAGTTAAATAATTCAAAATCCCAACTAGCTTCGAAAGGAAGATCCACAAACAATTGATCACTTGCAGGATTTGGGTAAACTTTAACTGGAAGGCTTGAATTCATTTTATCATTTGAGGTATAGAAATCAATACACCCAGTTGCCAATAAATTTTCTTCAGACCATAAGGTAATTCTTGAAGGTAAAAACAAAGCTGCAGTCATTCTTTCTACTTGCCCTAAAGTGAACATTTTTTTGCAGCGATGATTATAGTCCATGTAGTTTTCTCCATTGGTATGAACGCCGCATGAAAAATCATTATTGTTACAATCAGATAGTTCAATGGTTCCACCTGTTGTCGGAGGCGTGTCTCCAACAAAGTCATTCGCTGCAGAACATCCTCCTTGAAAAGTGTGATATAAGTTTAACCAATGACCTAATTCATGTGTACATACTGAAGCCCAATCATCTCCTTCTTCTAATATTGAATGATTGCCATAACCCCATCTGATGGAACTGTAAAATACACCACCTTGGTTTAAATCGCTTCCTGCAGTACTTGGGAAATAAGCATATGCAGTGAAGTCAGAAGGCTCTCCCCCAGTATACTTTGGAAAATATATGTTTAAGTATTTGTAATTATCCCAAGCATGCCTAAATAAATTTCCTTCATTTAAAAGTCCTTGCGGATCTTGATGATAAACTACACCTGTAGTTGGATTGCCTTCAGGATCAATGCTCGCTAAACAAAAATTAATGTCCATTGTCCCTTTAATGTTGTCAAAAGCTGGGTCTATGGTATTCCAACCATCGTTTAGACCATTAAAATCTTCATTGAGTATTTTTAGACCAGATTGAATTTGATCCATATCCATTTTTCCATCATCTCCATCATGAAACACATGCATAACGACTGGAATAACTATATTGGAATTTTGTTTTTGTTCAGGATTATCTCTGAAGTTTTGAATGATTTTTTGGAGTTGTGATTCTGTTTCTGCTAATTCTTCCAAGGCATTTTCGTCTATTTCTAAATGCCTTTGGAATATAGCTTCTTTTGAACATTGCTCTTTTGTATGTTGTCCAAAACTAAAAATAGATAAGCAAGTAAAGAAAAATACTATGTTTAATGCTTTCATTTTATATAGATTGTGTACTTCCAATTTATATAAATAATTTGAATTGGCTAAATTTCTACTTGATTTTTAACCGACGATGTGTTCTTGAATCAATTATGATAATTTGAAATGGTTTACTATTTCTTTAATGAGGCATGGAAATAGCAAAATTCAAGCGCCTACGAAAGCGTAAGATTTGCCATACGAATAAACAGTTGTAGATAGTTATTGCTTAAGAATTTTCTTTACAGCAACAATTTGATTGTCCTTATTTTTGAAGCTTGCAAAATAGATTCCATCAGCTAAACTTTGCATCACTACTTTGTTTCCATTAGGTATAAGGACGCCAAGCATTTTGCCCGTATTATCAAAAAGATCTATTGACTCTATCAATTCTTCTGTGCTATAATCCATATAAAAAAAATCATTGATCGGATTAGGATGAATTTTTAAATCACTCATCAAATCAAACGAATTTAGGCTATTCACTTCCTCCCCTTTGCATAATAAACTTTTTTCATCATCACTTAATACCCTATTATAAATTCTTAATTCATCCAATCGACCTTCAAAGCTAGTTCCACTAGAACATGCATTGCCAAAAACATTCAAATAATTACCAATGCCGAGGTGAGCAGCTCCAACTTGGATATCACCTAATGAACCAGAAGATGTTTCTAAAAATGTAGGAACATTTATGCAATCAACATACATGCTTACCCGATCTAGCCCATCGTTCAAGTTAGAAGACGCACTGTATTCGACAAAGACGTGGTACCATTGATTAGCATCATCCAAGGACAAAAAACTATTAATTCTTCTTGCATGACCTTGTGACAACTCAGAATAATAGGTAAAACTCAGATTTTGATCTCCGAATAATCGCAAAACAAATTGTCTTTCATTTTCATTGCATCCTTCATCAGAAAGCTTGCCTAAGATAATGTTGTTACTTTGTGATTCAGAAGAAGGATTCATCCAAAAAGAGATGGTAAAACTTTCATTGCCTTGAGAAAAAACATCATTCATAACATTACCAGCATCAATGTATTTATTGCCTCCTGAGAAATCTACCGCTGAACTAGGATTACCTAGTCGATCTAAAGTGAAGTCTGCCGCATTTATTTTACCATCATAAGAATTTACTGATTCATCAGTGGCATCACCATCAAATGGGTAATACAATGATAATCCGTTGCTTAAATCTATTTGACTATAAATTGAAATCTGATTTATGAGGAGCAGTAAAAATGCAAAGATGTATTTCATGAGATTAGTTTTATAGTTTATAAAAAAATGCAATAAATGATCAAACATGTTGATCAATTAAAATTTGATTTCCATCGGGATCTACTAAGATCAAACTCGCGGGCCCTTCAGTTGTTTCATTTGCTTCTGAAATCAAATTAATGTTTTGACTTTTTAAATGCTGTTGAATTTGTCTTACGTCATCAAATTCTTCCATTGCTTTCGCGTCTTTTGTCCAACCAGGATTAAAAGTTAACATATTTTTATCAATCATGCCTTGAAAAAGCCCAATTGTTGCACTTTCATTTTGCATGATTAGATAATTTTTTTCTGGATCTCCAGCAAAAACACGAAAACCTAATTTTTCATAAAATTTCTTAGAAATCATCAAATCCTTTACCGCAAGGCTGAGGGAGAATGCTCCTAACTTCATAACTAGCTGTTTATATTAGAAAATCTGTTAAAGCTATAAATTTAAATAGGTTTAAAGGGCTTATTAAGATTTAATTTTAAATCTATGA
This sequence comes from uncultured Saprospiraceae bacterium, assembly GCA_937941095.1. GTDB lineage: Bacteria > Bacteroidota > Bacteroidia > Chitinophagales > Saprospiraceae > JALZVN01. The sequence continues at coordinate 7,157 of CALDYJ010000129.1, forward strand.
TCTACTCTTAGTTTATTAAAAACCTTTTATGCCATTCTACCAATAAGCTATCCCTTAAAGTACGGTGTGAACCTAAAGCATGAGTGCCGCCTTCAATGAAATGGTATTCAAATTGTTTATTGTGATTTTCTAATAAAGGGATGATTCGCTTAACCAAATCAACTTTACTTCTGCTGTCATCAGTTCCATGTAAAATGAGCAAGGGTTCATTTAACTCTTCAACCCATTTTATTGGAGATCTATAATCATATTCATGTCTGTATTCAATTGTGTCTCCTATAATAGGAAGATTTACATTGGTGTATTTAGCTGGTCTATAAGAATGACTATCTCTTATGTCCACAGAAGTACCGATTACTGAAACTGATTTAACCTCATCTGATATTCTACTTATTTGATAAGCATTTCTCCCTCCTCTAGATACACCATGAATCCCGATCTGGTCTGGTAGAACAAAATCTAAAGTTTTAGCAATCTTTATCAATTTCAAAATATCGTTTAGGTCTGCTCCTCCCATTTCGTCTCTTCCTTGACTAAAAACATTGCCTCTTAGCTGACTGGCTAAAACAACAAAGTCCTCGCCTGCTAAATCTCTTTGTTTTTCAATTGAATTTCTATCGATTGTCCCAAAGTCTCTATTGCCTCCTCTGCAATAAATTAAAGCGGGTAATTTTGAATCTCCTTTTGGTTTGCTGATGTAGGCAGTGATCATAAGCTGATCGGACAAATATTTAATCTCAAATGTTTCTACAATTTTTCCATTTTCGACATTTGTAGACTCATACAAATATTGGTATTCAATGAGGTCACTGAATACATTTATCGTTTTTGTATATTCTCTTTGGGTATGTTTGCTGTTTTCGCAAGCTAATAGAAAACAAACTATAAAAACTAAACTTAAATAATAGTTCATGCAAAATTAAATTGAATAAGCTATGAATTTAAGTTTATTGTAAATCTATTATTTGTAATGTACTGTTAACGCAATCGATAAATTTGACCTTACTTTCTTAATTTCCACCAAGCAAAAGCACCTAGTCCTGTTCCAAAGACTAGTAAGAAAATACCCGCCAAAATGCAAAATCCTCCTATAATCAAAGCACCGTAAAATAGCATTCTGCCGTCCGTTGCTGCTGTCAAACCAAAACCAATCAAAAACACAACTACTCCACTGACTAGTAATCTAACTCCTTCTTTTTTGAAATCTTTTAAATGTGCATTTACTTTTTCTTTTTGCTCTTTTTTAGCTTCCTTATGAAGCTGCTTTGTTATGTCAAGCCCTCTTTCTCTACTTATCCGGACTACTGTTGCCAATTCAATTGTTTTTTCCATTGAATCGTCTTTGTTCATTGCTAAGGCATAGTATTTTGCCAAAATAGCATCATCGCTTAATTTGTTGTTTTCTGAATACAACTTATCTAATTCCATATTTATGTTTATTCTCTTTTAATTTCTTTAGCTAAGACTCAAGATGAGTTATGGTTTGAAGTAAACAGTTGGAGATACATTTCTTCTTCCTTTGAATTTACGTATTTTTCCTCATAGTTGTTTTTAGTGAAAGAGGCTATCGTTTTTCTCCAAAATTTGATGGCAGGTTTATTTTGAGCAGACTGTCTAATTTCCCATTTTCCTTCAAACAAGTCAAATAAATCGAAGGCAATTTTCTTACCAATTCCTTTTCTTCTATACAGTTTTTTGATGTAGAATTCGGCTATTGAAAAATCAGCATTGTAATGAGGATCAAAGGACCAATCATTTATTAGCACAAATCCAATAAGCTCTTGCTTTGAGCAAATAAAATAAGGAAATCTTTTTTCTTCTGTCCAGTAGGTGTCCAAAAAGGGGTAATCTAAAACCGCTTTCCCAGTTGATTTGCTAATTTTTGTTGAATCAATTTCTGCGAAATAATCAAGCATCATTCTAACAAGTACTGTTTTTTCGTCTTTGTTGATCTTCTTTAAAGCAGTAATCTTCATTTTCAAATTCCAAAATTTGATTAGGGACAAAAAAATAGCCCATCAAAAATTGATGGGCCTTATATAATTTCTAAATTAAATGAATGTCATTATACGATAGACACGTTGACTGCATTTAACCCTTTCTGTCCTTCCTCAACATCATAGGAGACTTTATCTCCTTCAGCAATAGAAATTCCATTTAATCCATTTACATGGACAAAAACGTCTCTTCCACCATCATCAGGTGTAATGAAACCAAATCCTTTACCGTCATTGAAAAATTTTACTGTACCGTTACTCATTATTAATTAATATAAATGTAAATAGGCGAGATATAAGTTTAATACCCCTACCACATATCAAAAAACGATATTATATTATCGTTAGTTCCAATAATGCTCAAATTTATTACTTTTTTACGAATTCTATAGGTATTTCTAATTCAATTGTGACATTTTAGAATAAAACATACGATAAATGATAAAAGGCTCAATCTTTCCTTAGAACTCAGCTTTTACATAAAATTCAATTTTTTCACGACTTGTAGGGTGTATAAACTCAATGTGCTCAGCATGCAAGAGTAGTCGTCGGCTTTTATTACCATATAAATCATCACCTATAATCGGAGTATTCAATCCTAAAGGGTGTGCCATATGCACCCTTAATTGGTGCGTTCGACCTGTTAGAGGCTCTAAATGTATCTTTGTAGTACCTTCTTTAGTCTCTATCACTTTCCATTTTGTTTGTGCCGATTTACCATGTTCATAACAAACCAATTGTTTAGGTCTGTCGTTGATGTCAAGTCTCAAAGGCAAATCAATAAGCCCTTGTGATTGGTCTATGGTTCCATCTACTATTGCTACATAACGTTTTTTTATCGTCCGTTTTATAAATTGTCTTTGGATAAATTTATTAGCTTCCTTTGTTTTTGATAAAATCATAATGCCGGAAGTAGACATATCAAGTCTGTGAATAATTAAAGGTTGCTCAGCATTAGGTCTAATTTCTTTTATTCTTGAATAAACAGAATCGTAAATACTTTTCCCAGGAACAGAAAGCAACTCAGCAGGTTTATTGACAATAATTATTGAATCATCTTCATGGACAATTTGAAGTTTTTTATTTTTTGAATTACTTGTCAGGAATGGATTATCTTGAACTTCCAGTCCTTCTAACATGTGTGTCAATATTGGTTTACAACGGCCATGGCATGAAGGATAAAAGTTTTTATGTTTTCTAATTTCTTTTTTTGGAGGCACTCCCCACCAAAACTCTCCTAGGGCTATTGGTTTTAAATCATTGAGAAATGCGTATTGTAATAATTTTGGAGCTGAACAATCACCTGTACCTGCAGGTGGTTTTTGGATTAGATAATTTGGAAATATTTCTTTTGCTCCTTTTCTTTCTTTTCTGTAATTGAGAAATTGGTACTTTTCAAAAACTGCATCTTGTAAATTTATCGACTTTTCCTTTCTTTGTTTCTTTAGCATTAAAATTTTCGAGGTGAATTGATCACAATTTTCTTGGATCAATTCTACTTCATTTTTTAGTTTAGTTGATTTTTTTTTGAATTTACTTTTTTCGCTAATGCTTTCTTTGGCCAAATCTTCTAAATAAGAAATGTAATCCGTTGATGATAAATTTTTCTTTGCTTCGATTCTAAGCTCTTTTCTTCTTGCCTTATTGTGCTTGATTTTCTCCCTCTCGAGTTCTTGCTCATTTGCTACGGCTTCTTTTTTAGCTTTAAGTTCATTCTGTAAGCTTCTATAAGCATTATTTTTTTCAATGGTTTTGATTTGTTTTGTCAAAGCATTCAATTGGTCCTCTCCTCTTTTATAAAAGGAATTTTGCTCGAATAAATTAAAAACGGGTGGCACAAAACCATCAAGCAAAGCTTTTCCTCCTAACAAACCTGAAAACGCCCTTAAATAACCAATTTTGCCTTCACCATAACGTACGATTAAAATACCAAACATTTTACCAATTGCTTTCCCCTCTTGATTTTCTCTTAAACCGAAATTATGATCGGTCAATGTTCCTTTTTCTAATTGGGCTTGTAATTCCTGAGCTGCTAAAAGTGTAAGTTCATGTGGCTCGTAATAAAATGGAAAGGTAAACTTAGTAGGTAAGATTATCTTAGATATATCCTTTTTGAATTTATGTATCAGGGACATACTATTTTAGATGATGACGTAATTTTATCGGTTAATTTAGTTAGACGATTCTTGGTACAAAAACAATCCATCTTTGTTTGTAAAAGCTATTAAACCTTCTGCTTTGGTAAACATCAAATCATTTAGATTAGCATTGATTTGGAAGACATTGTAGAATGGCTTATTGTTGATTGTTATGCTGTCTTGAAATGTAAAGGCTAAATTATTGATTAGGTCAATGTCTTCTATAGAGTTTTTACTGTCTGTTATGAAGGATGCCATCTTAAGTGTTTTATTTGGTAAAGCACTTGCATCTATTATTGAAAAGGTCAACTTATCTACTAAATCTTCATCTTTAGGCTCACTTTCGTTTAAAAACTCAACCGTATGCAAATATGAAAAAGCAGTTCCCAAAGGGCCAATGAATCTAAATAATGATCGATCTGTCGAATAAGCAATTATTTCATTTTCGTCATCGCAATCCAATTTCACAAACTCATTCTCGACCCTATCCTTAAAAGAAAGATCTAAAGTATACAGATATTCAATGCCGCTTATGTCTTTGAAAACAAATTCACTTTTATCTATCCAAGACTGATAACTTATACTTTCTTGTGTAAAGAATTGATCTTCTAGTCTACTGGATTCGCATCCATCATCTTGACAAGCAAATAAAAAAGTGAAAAATAAGAAGAAAATTAATTTATACACAGCTAATAATTTAGGATCAAATATACAATTAAGTACTTAGACTGTCATCAGTTATAAGAAAATACACTCAGAGAAAATCAAGGTAAAAGTAATAAGGTAAATGCTGTCTTTTGATCGATTATTGGCTAAGTAATAAACGCTTAATCTCAGATTCAATTCTCTTAGGGCTTGTTGTCGGAGCAAACCTCTTATAAGGTGTACCGTTTCGATCAATTAAAAATTTTGTAAAATTCCACTTAATCTTCCTACCTAAGAGGGATCCAAGATTTGATTTTAAATATTTATAAACTGGATGAGTATCAGATCCATTAACCTTAACTTTTTCTGTTAATTGAAAACTCACACCATGATTTAATAAACAAGTTGCTTCCATTTCTTCATTGCTCAAAGGCTCTTGTTTATTGAATTGATTGCAAGGAGTGCCAAGAACAATCAAGCCCTTCTCCTTGTAAGTCGTATGCAATCTTTCTAATCCTTTGAATTGAGGAGTAAGCCCACATTGTGTTGCTGTATTTACAATTAAAACCACTTTATCCTTATATTCTTCCATTAACAATTTTTTTCCAGCTGGATTGTTAAAATGAAGCTTATAAAATTCTGATTTTGCTGATGCCAAGAGTGTTAATTTAATTTATTAATTTCTAACAGCTAATTGCTTGCTTGATAAAGACTTAGAAGAACTAGCTTTTACAATATATATTCCATCGACAAGGTAAGTAATATTCACATCGAAATTAGTACTATGTGGCTTTAAAGAAATTATACGATGACCTAAAGCATTATATATTGATAAATCTTCAACAATTTCTTTAGTCTTCACCCTTAGTACATCTTTTGCTGGATTGGGATAAATATCCAATAATTCATTAGCCCTTATTGGATCATAAACGCTAGTGATAGTCCCTTTGTTTGCTTGATTAAATGTAGGACTCATTTCGATAAAACTTCCAATCCCATTTGGAAATCTTCCGTATGATATATCTGGTGTTTGCTCTGCGAAGGATACTTCATCGACTACTTCTCCTTCTTCATTTACTAAAAAAAGAGATTCCCCAGATGAAGAAAGTTTAAAATCAGCATGTATTTCAGTAGTCCCTTCATCCTCATCAGCCCAAATTATTAAATATGAACCTGCTTCTATGCTTGTACCTGATGGGAAAGACCATTTCGTCAAATCATTAATGTCATCGGATAAAAAATAAGCTCCCAAATCAATGCTGCTTGTTCCATTATTAAACAACTCTATCCAGTCATCAAAGTCCCCTTCATTATCCGCTTGCGTAAGATCATTAGATGCCAATAGTTCATTAATAACCAAATCTCCAATCACTACATTGCTTGAAGTAGCGGTGATTGTATGATATTCATGTTCTGCTCTTTGAGGTGAAAATTTACCGATGTTATTGTTTTCTGCATATACATAGAAATCTGTAAAAGCGCTTTCTATTAATAGCTCCGTTCCAAAAACATTGTCTCCCGCAGCACCATCATTATGAAGACCGTCATCAAACATCAAATGTCTCTCAAAAATGTCTTCATCATCTGATCTAAAACCTAAATAAACAAGCGATGCATTTTCAATCACAGCTGAAACGAATAAGTTTTCATTTATGACAGGAGTTTGATCTGAAATTTCCACTTCAGATATTTTTGGTTCGTCTGCAGTAAAAACATCTAGCCCCAATAAATATTCCGAACGCCCTTCCATTAAATTCACTATCCCTACTGTAGCGCCTCCTCCAGGTCCACCTCCACCACCACTCACATCAGAAGTGAGGTTATCGATAAAGTTATTGTAAGTAAAGAATTTATTATCATCCTTTTGAACTTCATCTTTTATGAGTTCTTGGTATTCAGTTGCAGTACTTAGGTATTCTAAATTTTCAAAATTCTCTTTTAAAATTGTTTTATAATGCGCGAGGTACATTCTTTTATACAAAGGAATACTCATTAATTTTTGAATCAATGGAAAGTCGGCATCATTTTCATGCAAAAGATGATCCATTTGTTGCTTTGCAATGGTGCTGTTTAAATTTCCCGAACCTGTCATTGTAAATCTTCCGAAGGACTCATTTAAGTCCCAGATTATTGGTATAAATCTACCTTTATCGTCTTTGTATAGATAATAGTTTTGTTTAAATCCTCCGATGTAGCTGTCAAGGTTAACCAAAGCATTATTCAAAGCAAGCATCCAAAGTGTACGATCCACGTCTAAAATGTTTTCAACTTCATCAGTATGATTTGAAAGAGTATCACACAAATTTATTAGCTCTTGCCATCCCTCATCAGATTTCAATTCATAAGCTTCAAAATAGTTTAAACTGTCTTCTCCTAAATAGACCAAGTCAGGAAAGTCGCTAGAATTGGGACCAGCTCCTTCAATGGGATTGCACTTTATAAAAGTGTTTTTCTTTGATCCAAAATATTTATTTACGAATTTTTTTGATATAGCTTCTGCATTGGTATATAATCCGATTAACTCGCCATTTACATATACAGTAGCATAATTTGCTAAAGGAGCGTCCATATATTGCCTTATTATTTGGTAGGATAAAACTTCTCTTAAAAATGAAGGGTCCTTGGCAACATTGCTCAACTTTATATCAGTAAACCCATCGTAATCATGATCTTTATAGGTGTCTAATTCAATATGAAAAGGATTTTTAACCTGACTGCTGTTGTAAGTACTGTTTCCTTTATATTTTACACCTACACTATCAAACATAAGCCCATTAATACTTACTGATTCTGCTAATATGTAGTCTTCAGTTGTTGCATATGCATTATCTAAGAGTTGGTCCCAATTATTAGCATTGAAGGTGATTTCAATTTTTTGGATGATGCTATCATCATATAGATCTTGCCCAAAAAGGAAACAGGCGCAAAAAGTAAATGCATTTAGAAGTAAAGCTTTTTTAATCATTATTAATTTTTTTAATCCTTATCCAACTCCAGAATACTTTAAAGACAGTTAAAGCTATGATGTACCTACTTTATTTGCAGAAAAACTTTCTTATACATAGAAAGCTATCACAATGATCCAGACTAGCTCCTTTTACAAGGCATATTCTTGCTGCGCTATGTAATAAAGTCCTTTATCAATCCCATAGCGATAATCACTCATTATCGTCTTTTTTGTGTAAGAATAAGTTGTTGATTTTAATTCTTTAATGGGAGAAATTTGCTCGATTTGCAAATCTGAAGGAGGATTCATGATGAACTCTACACCTTCATTATATCTTGTGTGAGAATTAGCAAAGGCGTCCCTTAACTTTGGTTCATTTTTGTAGTAAATGCTAGCAAAATAGTCCGCGTAACTTTGCTCGATTTTTTGTTCCTGAGGGACCGTCCTCAGTACTAGAATCTTTTTAGCACCTTGCTCATAAGCCCATTTAACAGGCAAAGGATCTCCCCAACCTCCATCAAAATATTTTACATCATCTACTGTATGATTGCCTTTTGTAACAAAAGGCAAGGTGCTGGAAGCGATTACCAAATCAAGCCAATTATTTTGTTCGGGGATCATGTAATGCGCTTGGCCTGTTTCACGATTTGTAGTAACAAATCGAACTTCACAATTAGCTTGTTTTTCAAGGGCAACGGCAAGATTAAAAGGTACTTCTTTATCTGCTACTTCCCTTAAGAAATCTATGTCCATATAGCCTTCACTACCAAAAGTTCTTGTAAACTGTGTAAACTGCTCATCTTTGGCTAACAACTTCATGGCCTTAATACATTGCCTGTATTGGTCGCTTAAAAAATAGGATAAACTGATTGCTCCTCCAGAGATTCCTATGAATTGATCAAAAGGTTTAAATCCTGCAATTAGAAATGCATCCAAGATCCCAGTTGTAAAACCTGTTTTAAATCCACCTCCTTCGACGATTAAACAACACTTATTATTTTTCATTTATTCCATTGTAAATTTGTGATTAGTATAGCTTTTTAAAATTGAATGTAGCTTTTCATAATCAAATAAATATTCTTGATCCGATATTACTATTTCTTTATTTCCTTTTCTAAAAATAAATTCACAGAAAGTTTATTAAAATAACTTACAAGCCTCCTTTCCATTTTCTTTTTATCCTAATTTCGCTAATATCTTGCTATAAAAAAGTGGTGTTACCAAGTAAACCTGTATTCTAAGTCATGTATTCTGCTCTTGTCAATCTATATTGAATGACAGTTTTATATTCATTGTCTTTTTTGAAATGGTCTTTTAAAATCCCTTCTTGAATCATTCCATTCTTAGACATGACTTTACCGGAGGAAGGGTTTTCAATTAAATGTACGGCGTATATTTTATTTAATTCCAACTCATTGAAGCCATAATTCAACAAGACCTTTAATGACTCTGTTGCGTACCCTTTATTCCAAAATTCTTCTGCCACCCAATAGCCTAATTCGCCTCTGTTGTATGCTTTATCTATTCTAAGACCAAGGCCTCCTATAAATTCTTTTGTATTTTTCAGCCTAATGGCAAAGGTGTATTGTGTTTGATTTATAAATCCTTGGTTCGCACTATTTATCCACCATATAGCATCTTTTTCTTTGTATGGGTGTGGTAAATTTAGCGTGTTAGCTGCTATCTTCTCATTCTGGGCATAACTAACAATAGCTTCTATATCTGAAGCTTTTAAACGGCTTAGTTCGATGCGATTCGCTTCTAGTGTTGGAAATATTTTCATATACATTAGTTTGTCGGATGTGAATATCAAAAGTAATCTCTCAAAATGCCAATTTACAGTTATTCTGTTTCATAAATTAAATCCGTATTCATTAATTTGGGATATTTAAGCAAGTCTGGTATTTTTGAATGCATTTATCCATTTACTTAAAGTAAAAGAAAAAGATGAGATTGATGAACTACTTTAAAAAAGTAGCACAATGTTTAATGTTTCCTTTGCTTATTCTCCTTATTGCGATGAATACTCCTCCACCGAAGGTCGGCCTTCTTGATTTAAGTAATTTGGAAAATTATGCTAATCAAGCAATCCCAGCTTATATTACAAAAGACAACACACCATCGTTTAATCCTGTAACAGACGAAGGTGCTACCTTAGGGAGAGTGCTTTTTTATGATAAAAATCTATCTTTAGATCAAACCATTTCTTGTTCCTCCTGCCATTTACAAGAAGCTGCATTTGCCGATACAATGGATGTGAGCATAGGCATGAATGGATTTACAGAAAGACATTCTCCTAGAATGACAAATTTAAGGTTTGGAGAAGAAAACAAATTTTTTTGGGACAAACGAGCAGGTTCCTTAGAGGAATTGATCTTAATGCCTATTGAAAGTCATTTAGAGATGGGATTTAGTGGTGCTAATGGACAACCAGGATTAGATTCCTTAATTAATAGATTATCAAAAACTACGTATTATAAAGAATTAATGACTTTTGTCTATGGTGATCAAAACATAAGGCCTGAACGGATTCAAAATTCGATTGCTCAATTTCTAAGAAGTATTCAATCTTTTGATGCGAAATACGATGAAGGTAGATCATCTGTGACACATGATTCAATTGCTTTTTCAAACTTTTCCAATTCAGAAAATTTTGGCAAACAAGTTTTTTTAGAACTCCCAATCTTTGATGGCATTGGTAACAGGATAGCTGGGGGAGCAGGATGTGCTCAATGCCATAGGCCTCCAGAATTTGACATTGATCCAAATTCGAAAAATAATGGAGAAACTCGTGTGTTTGGAACAGAAAAAACAGATGACTTTAACATTACTAGAGCCCCAAGCCTTCGTGATTTAACAGATGAAGAGAATGTATCTTTTGGTGGCTTTATGCATAATGCTTCAATGGGCAAAATTGCAAAGATATACACGGTCATAAACCATTATGATGAGCTTCCATATGACATGAGCAATCAAAACATAGATCCTCGTTTATTGCCAAATGGGCATCCTCAAAGATTACATTTAAGTGGTCAAGAAATAGCAGGATTAGCAGCATTTTTAAAAACATTAAGAGGCAATGATGTTTTTACGAATGCAAAATGGTCAAACCCTTTCGATGAAAAAGGAGCTCTTGACTTGATTAATCTGCCTACCGCTATTCTAAACACAAACCAAGGTTCAGATTTTGCAATTTACCCAAATCCAGCTAATTCATTTGTAAACATCAAAACTGATTTAAATGTCGAAAAACTTAAGGTGTATTCTTTTAAAGGTCGCTTTATAAAAAGCATAGATTTAAATGAAAATAAATCGATAGATGTGAGTGCTTGGGAAGAAGGCATTTATTTATTTACCTTGTCAAGTAAAAGTATGTCTTATTCCAAAAAGATAGTAATTTTCTAATGACACAAAAATAAATTATGAAAAAAATGACTTGCTTACAATTAGGCGGTGCTTGCGATCAAGTCTTCGAAGCAGAAACATTTGAAGAAATAGCAGAATTGAGTAAAAAACACGCCATGGAAATGTTTCAAAAAGGGGAACTATCTCACATTGAAAAAATGAATGAAATGAAAGCATTGATGAACAAACCTGGTGCAGTACAAGAATGGATGGCAGCAAAGAAGGCAGAGTTTAATGCCTTATAATAAAGATCAAAATTCTAAATCAAAGCTTCCGACAATCACAAAAGATGGTTTACACCCTCGAAGCGATCACAGAAAACAATATGATTTTGAAGCATTAGTCAGGTCATGTCCTGAATTAAAAGATCAGCTCATTTCTACTCCTTACGGAAAAATATCCATCAATTTTTTCAACCCCACCTCTGTAAAGATGCTAAATAAAGCTTTGCTTATGCATTTTTATCAAATTGAGTATTGGGACATTCCAAAGCAATACTTATGCCCACCAGTTCCAGGAAGAGCAGAGTATATACATCGTGTAGCAGATTTGTTTTTAAACAAACATAAAGCTGTGCCACAAAATTTGAACGTATTAGACCTTGGTGTTGGTGCAAATTGTATCTATCCAATTATTGGAATAACGAAATATAAATGGAATTTTGTTGGCGTTGATATAGACCTTGTCGCATTGGAATCAGCACAAAGGATTTATAATGGAAATAAGTGTTTATTGGACCGTTTGAGCTTAAGAAGACAAACGAATGCCATTCAGATTTTTGAAGGTGTTTTACTTGAAGATGATTTCTTTGATTTATGCGTATGCAATCCTCCATTTCATGCTTCTGCTGCTGATGCTCAGGCCGCTTCTTCAAGAAAAAATTCAAATTTAAAAAAGAAAAAAATTACTAATCAAGCACTAAACTTTGGAGGTCAGCATCATGAACTTTGGCGAGCTGGTGGGGAAATGCAATTTCTCATGGATATGATTTCGGAGAGCAGAGACTTTTCAAAATCTATAAAATGGTTTAGCTGCCTTGTATCAAAAGAATCGAATTTAAACAAAGCCGTTCAAATGCTTAAAAATGAAAAGGTGAAGAAGCAGACAATTCTGCCTATGAAATTAGGGAACAAAAAAAGTAGAATTCTAGCTTGGACCTATTCCGACTAAGTTTTTGCACGGATGAATAAATAATCGCCACCATTATTTTCGTAAGACATCATAATTTTTTCTATTTCACCAGTACTGATGTCTTCTTTAAGTTTGCTTAAGCCACTTTCGACTTCTTCTTTATTTGATAAGGCACTAAATGAAGAGATTCCATTTCTTATTCTCTCATTAAAATATAAGGTGGGATCGTGCTTGCCACAGTATAAAAATTTATCTTCAAGATCAGGTTTAATGTTATATTTTTCTATTTCACTTTGATTAAACCCAGCTTCTTTTAAAGACGATTTAAGGAAATCAAGAGATGGCATCTGTGCTATCGAATCTCGCAGCATTTTTGGGAAATACTCATTTAACCAATAAGCTTTCATTTGTTCTTTCGTCGAAGTAAACAAGATCATTGTGGCATTCTTTTTTAAGACTCTTTTTAATTCAATAAAGCCATCTAAAACATCTACCCAATGATGCATGGTTAAAGAAGCAATAATCCCATCAATTGAATTAGATTGTAAGCCCGTTTTTTCAGCTGTGCCTTGAAGCCATGAGATTTTTTTATTAAGTTGTTCTGCTTGTCTTAGCATTCTGAGTGAAGGATCAATTCCTATAAAGTTATAGCCTTTTTTAGCAAAAACGTTTGTGTAATTACCAGTCCCACAACCAATATCTAAATAAGTTTTTCCAGCTATAGGATCTAGCAAATCTAATATGCGCTTAGCTAGGTAAGGATCAGGCTTCCTCGTTTCATTGTATTGATGTCCGATTTTGTCGTATTTAGCTTCCATGATTGATTTATAGTACATTAAAAAATATATTGAATTCTCGGTGAGATTTGACTATTGGAAAAAAATTGGCCCTGCCATCGAATTGCAATAAATAGTTTGAATCAGGTCAAATTACTTAAATCCGTTCCTGTTAAGTCATTAACATGATTAGTGATTTTTTCGATTGGCCAATGCCACCAACTGATTTTCAGTAATTTTTCGATCACTTCATCCGAAAATCTTTTTCGAATTAACTTAGCTGGATTGCCTCCGATGATCGAATAAGGTGCTACATCTTTAGTGACTACTGACTTTGTTGCAATGATGGAGCCATCTCCTATTTTTACACCTGGCATTATGGTTGCATCATAACCTATCCAAACATCATTTCCTATTTCTGTATTTCCCTTTGAAGGATAGGACTTTCCTTCCATGGCCTTTGACCAATCGTGGCCAAAAATGGCAAAAGGATAGGTTGAGATGGATTCACTTAAATGGTTGGCGCCGTTCATGATAAAAGTAACATCAGAAGCAATCATGCAAAACTTTCCAATGATTAACTTATCTCCTGTAAAGTCAAAGAGGTATTTTACATTTTTCTCGAAATTATTTATGTTTTCAAAGTCATCGTAATAGGTGTAATCTCCTACAACAATGCTAGGATTTTTAATTACGTTTTTGAGGAAACACAAACGATCATAATTTTCTAAAGGAAAAACAGTGTTTTTATCTGGTATATTCATTATTTAGTTTTAGCATTAAAAAAATTAGCCCCACTAGCTTTTATATTCTCTCTGATAAATTCTTCTTGATTCATAACAACGGCGCCCTACTTTAATTACCAATCAAACCAAAGCTCAATCCCAAATTGTATTCTTCAATTTTTGAAGGATCAACACTCCATTTTCCTGCTATTTCCATTACTATACTTTCATCAGGAAAATCAAAGTTTTCATTTTCCCAATAGGTATCATCTTTTGCTTCTTTTGAAAGCGTATTTATAAATTGATATTTCATTTCCGCTGGCGTGGGTTCACCTTCTACAACCATATTTTCTCCGGACTCTCCTACATATGAATACAGTCTTGAGATCTTGCCTCCTATAGCCTTTCCCCAGAAATGATAATCAATAATTCTGTGCGTTAAAAATAGTTGACATTCACCAAAGGCTTTACTCGTTCTTTCTAGTAAAGCCCTTGATTCAATAGTTTCTAAATCAGAAACATCGTAGCCAAGAACTAAAATCCAGCCATTAACTTCGGGCGTTATAAATACACCATTTTTATATCCATGCGCTAGCCCTTCAGTCCAATTAGCATTTTCAATGTTTTTAATTTTCAAAAAGTCAGCGACTTGATGCATATCGTTTGCTCTAATTGCCAACCACTTATTTTTGAAACCAAATCCTAAGGGTTTATCAGGAATAACTTCTTTATGTTTCTTGGAAAAGAATTTCTTAAACATATTTTTGTTGAATTATATTGAACTTTATTTATTCACCATTCGCGGTGATGGATGGTTAAATCTTGATTTTTTTGCAACTCATATCCGCTTTCTACAATAAGATGGTTTATCCATGAACACAAATCTTCTCTTTCGCCAGTGGCAATAAAATTATCATATTTTCTTGAAAGTTTATTTAGTTTCAAAGTAAGTTCTTTAACAACTAATTCAACTTTTTTTGGATGTTCAGATCCATTAATTTTAGCCAAATCATTTTTAAACAAATTAAGCACTTCAGTTGACTCGCTAAATAGTTCTTTATTAAATTTCAACTGACTTTTTTCAATGATCCCAAGTTTCACATCCATTAGTTCTTCTGTATGCATTAATTTCCAAATCTTAGGTGGAAATTGAACTTTTTTCTGAGTGGCTAGGGTTTGAGAGCTTGCTTTATCATTCCACCTTTCTCCTTTAAGATATTTAGCATATTTGTCTTGAGCATCCCATTGTTTGTTTTCCACTAGCTTGAATGTTGTTTGGTCTACGCCTTCTATATTAAAAATCTCATAAATTTCTTTTTCTTTATCATAGGTAATGTAAGCGTACTTTCCTTTTTCTCTAATGTAGTTAAACCTGCAATTCCAACAAGAAGTCGATGAATCTAATATTTCTATACTTTCAGGCTTATTAACTACAATTTTATTTATTTTAAATGCAGGGTCTCCATAATAAATGGCGGTATCATCATAGCCACAGCAAAATTCTTTTGTGACGATAAAGGTGTTTGGAGCAGCTCCAGGAATTTCAACAGGAAATCTTCCTTCTGAATTTTTCCACCAAATGAAGACTTTATCTTTATTCGTAAAAAAGTCTTTTTCCAAAAGTTTATAAGTTTCGGGTTCAATAAAAGCTGTTATTTCTTTGAAATATTCGATTGAAATCAAATCACAATCTGATTTTACCCTAGATGATTTATCTTCACATTTAATAAAAATCTGGCCTAAGCTGTCTTGATATAAATCCTCTTGAAAAGAGACATATGACAAAGTATCATCTACTCTATCCACCTGATAATTATTTGAAGCTCTTTCTATTTTCTTGAAGGAATTACCGAGATGATGATTTGCTAAGGTATAGCATGTTGCAGGATTTCCTGATAGCTTCTCCTTCTCTTTAGTTGTCCCTGAACAATTTAAAATCAAAAATGAAACGATGCAACACGAGACGATGGACTTCATCTTTAGCATTCTAAATAGAGCCGTGAAAAACCGCAAACGAGTATTGATAATTACCAACATTAATTCATCTATATTTTAGACAAATATAAATCTAAGTCCACTGCGGATAATCCATCTTCATTTTTATAAACTTCTAATATTCTTTTTTGATCCCAAGGATATTTGATCCAGTTGTTTTTTTTAATTCTTTTATCCCCTTTAAAATATAATTGAGTAGCCAATTTTTGGTATCCTTCATGTTCATGTATTAAGTAATGAATGTGTTTTGGACGACCAGCATAAGGAGGTGGTATAAATGTTTTAAACCAATAGCATCCTTCCAAGTCAGTACTAATGGTTCCTCTGCATCGAAATTCATCTGAGTCCATATCATACTCTTTGTTATGGTCGCAATGCCAAATATCAATTTTCACCTTAGTTAATGGGGTCTTACAATCGTTGCCAAAAACTTTACCTTTAACTAAAATAGGAATTTCATTAACTATTTCAGGGTAACTAAGATCATTTCTTAAAGGTGCATTATTCCTGAAGAATGGACCAATCATGTCTCTGCTCGTTGTACAATCAGTAGAAAAAATACCTTTTTCTTCGATAAGCTCAAAACCGGAGATTGATGTGGCGAAGGCGCTTAAGCCTAAAACCTTTACAAAATTTCTTCTTTGCATACTTTATATTTTATATCAGAAAATCCTCAATATTCTAACAGGCGTTTTAGTCAATTATTGCAATAGAGTAAGATATTTAAGTCAAATTGGAATTATAATTCGATGGTATTATCACCATCCATTAACCAACAATTTTTCGTAAATCGAACAATACTTTACAGTTAATTGCGCTTCGCTAAGGTATTTTTTGGCTAAGACTACATTCATAGAATCGTTTGCTATAAACATCTCTATTTTTTCTGATGCTTGAATCACTTGTCCAATCATAATTCCGGAATAAGTAAAATCTAATTTTAATTCTTTTTTAGTTGCCTTTTTTTCAAATCTTCCATCATTGTATTGATGGTTTGGAAAGAAGTATCCTTATAAATATATTTAAAATCTTTAACAATAGCAGGTCCCACGCCTACATTCCTAAGTGAATAATTGTAATAATCTGGTCCGGCTCCTGTTCCTTGATCTAACCGTGGCCATACACTGCTATGAGACTGCTTTTGCATGATACGAGTTTGAATGATTGAAACAGCTAAAGCTAGACAACTAATAAAAATAGCAGCAAAGGTTAAGACCTTTTCAGAAGTATTCATCTTGATTTATTTTTTTTCTAAGAATATATAATTCATAATCGCGCTAAGGATGATGGCAAATTTACAGCTCTTCTCCATGCAGCTAGTTGACTAATATGCATGGCATAGTGCGTAAGGCACATAAAGTAGATCAAATCTAAACTTGTAGGAAAATATTCGTCATATCTCCATTTAACTTCTCTATTTAATTGTTCTTGGGAGACACTTTCTAAGAAAAGTAAAAGTTTTTCATGTTGTATCTGGAGCTCTTGAAGTAATTCTAATTTACTTGGATAAAGTTGTTGGTTTAAACTTGGATATCGAGGATCACCTGGGCCCTTTCTTCTAAACAAGTCGTCCCATTCTTTTTTAACAGTGTAAGGACCTCCTAAATGCTTTGTTGTAAGACCATATGCGGTTACAAGGTGACCAATGGTAAAAGCAGGATGGTTTTCTAAACCTTTAGCAGGTAAATGCGTCATCAAATCTTCTTCCACATCATTAACTAAATCAACTAAATAAGAATAATTGAACTTTAGTTGTTTGATGAGAGGTCTTAGGTCATGAATCATCTTAGTATTAAAGATAATCAATAAATTCTATCGATTCAAAAAATCAATAATTTAAGTTACATTTGATAAACTTTTGATTTCGTCGGTTTTTGCTAAAATCTTATAGTACGAGCTTGCATTTGGAAAATGATTTTTTCATCAAATAAAAGCTTATAAAATGGATGATGCCTTTTACGAAATTGAATCTAAACGTCCATTCTCTGAAAGTCTAATTTGGCAACTCAATCAACACTACTATCATGATAGCGGAATAGAAGCTTGGAGTAAAAATATTGTTCCTCACCACATGACCAGCAATTCTAAGGTTGGCAAAACTTATGCAGAACTAATCTTTGCCATCTTAAAAGATCAAAAAGACAAAAAAGAAATAATATACATTCTGGAACTTGGTGCTGGAAATGGAAGATTAGCTTTTCACGTTTTAAAACACTTAGAGCTATTAATAGCTTCTACAAAAGAAGTAATTGCACCTTACTGTTACATCTTAAGTGACATCGTTGAAAGTAATTTGTCTTTTTATCGCTCACATCCTCAATTACAAACTTACTTTGAAC
This sequence comes from uncultured Saprospiraceae bacterium, assembly GCA_937941095.1. Lineage (GTDB taxonomy): Bacteria > Bacteroidota > Bacteroidia > Chitinophagales > Saprospiraceae > JALZVN01. The sequence goes on from CALDYJ010000129.1 coordinate 25,255, forward strand.
AAGGAGTTCTGGACTTAACATATTTCAATGGCATAAGTAGTAAAAAACTAAACTTACAATATTCCGATAAAACAATTAGCAGTGGTGAATTGAACCAACCATTAATAGCAATTGCAAATTACTTTTTTGATTCTTTGCCCACAGATTTATTCTACATTGACAATAAAATAATTTCTTCTTGCTCTGTAGCGATTAACTCAGTTACTAATCCTCAAGGCATGAATGCTGGGAGTTTGATTGAGCATATGGAACTAGCTTATTCAAAATCGGCAACAGATAATCCAATATTTAAAGATCATTTATTCAATGAAATTATTAATGAATATAAAGAAGTCCTCTCTGACACCTATTTATTTTTTCCAAAAAAATCATTAGAGTGTATTCAAAATCTCCAGTCTATTTCTAAAGCTGGCTTGGTGCTACTTACCATGGACAAAGGATACCATGAAATAGAAAACCTGAGCAATAAGAAAGAACCAGAAATAATAACCCATGGTAGTTTTTCTATTTGGGTAAACTACCATGCGATCATTGCTCATTGCAAAAAACAAGGAGGAAAAACTTTCTTTCCTAAATTTTCTAATTTTCACTTAGAAATTGGATGTTTAATATTTTCAAACAATAGTGAAACATATACTCAAACCGATGCTGCCTATCAACAATTTGTGAATAATTTTGGTCCAGATGATTTTAATAGCATGAAGCATTTAGCTTATTTTAATTTATCAAGATTAAAAATAAAAGACCTCATTGCGCTATACCGTTTGAGTGATTACGATTCATCATTCTTTATTAAACTATTTCCTAGGCTTAAACAAGTTTCTAAATCTATATCCATATTAGAAAGAAAGAGAATAGGTCAAACCTTAGAAAATGTTTGGAACATGTATTTTAACATAAATGAAAATGTTGACCTTGCTTATGAACTAGGTGGCATGTTCTATGATCTGGCTTTTTACGAAAAAGCACTTACTTATTTTCAATATTCAATCAATGTTTTCGGCAACAAACCAGACATTTATTACAATCAAGCCCTTTGCTATTATCAGCTCCGACAAGATGACTTATTTGCCAAAACCATGGATGAGGCAAAACTTGCATTTCCGGATTATGAATTATTTAAGAACCTTGATCAATTGGATATGAATTGATTTTAAAATAAGTTAGGTCTTTTAGCTTTAATTTTCAGTGTGAGTATCAAGCAGGTAGTTGCTAAAATCAATCCAAAAATACCTCCATAAAATTGTTTGCCAGCTTCAAATTCTATTCCTACATAAAGCACTGCAAACAAATAGACTATCATTGCAATTATAGAAAGCTCAGGAACATTTTTACTCTTTTCTAAATTTTTCAATAAAGAAATATTTAAAATCCCAATAGTAATAAACGATGCTCCCATCATAAAACTTACCACTCCTAAAATATTCCAAAGTTTTTGAGTTTCTTCAATAACTAGTATTTTCTTTTGAAGAAAATCTTCGAGTTCTGGAACCATTACAAAGCCAAAATGTGCCCATGTATGTATTAATCCAACTAAGATTGGCATTACACAACCGAAAATCAAAAACAGAATTTTTGTTAATTTAAGCATAGTTAATTTTTTTGAAAAAACATTTTTGGTGATGCTGGAAATTTTACTTCCATTCCTATTACTTTTCCATCATTGTCAAATATGAAAGTGGAAGGGAATTCGTCTTTCCCAGTAGTATGAGTGGTATGTGCGGTAAAATTAAAGGAATCATGATGCTCCATTGTTCCAATAAAATCATAATATTGAAAACCTAAGCGCTTTGGCTCTTTATTTGAAACCTTAATCACTCCATAGGCTGGATGAAGATATTCACCTGAAAATGCTTTTAGTTTGTTAAGTATTTTGTGATCAGAAATTTCGTATTCTTCGAGTGGTAATTTGTTCTTCTTATCTTCTGCTTGTGCTCTAAAATGATCTAATGCAAAACTGATGTCAGGTTTGTTTCCATAAATAAATATTTCTTCAGCAAACAATGTTAATGCGCTAGGTAGATCTGAATACTGATTACATAAAACAGCCACTCCAAAATCTGAGTCCGGAATAAAAAATAACCTCGACTTTTGGCCTGCTGTAACTCCATTGTGAGAAACTGTATGATGTTTTTTATTTGTTGTAACATCCCAACCAATGCCATAAAATCTATTTTCTTTTGGATATCTTGGTACTAATGGATCAGTAATGTAAGAAAATTGCTTCGCAGAGATCAGGGTATCTCCATTTATAATCCCATCATTAATTAAAAACATTAACCATTTAGTCATGTCCTCAATTGAGGAGTACAATCCACCTGCAGGGCCAAAATTAGTACTTGCAGATTCCACATCTTTTTCAGGAACTACTGTTACGCCGTCGCGATTGTAGGAGACTGCTACATCCTTCAATCCTATTATATCAATGTAATTGCTGTAAGAATCATCCATTTCTAGTGGATTAAATATTCTTGTTTGTACTAAGTCTTCCCAAGATTGTCCTGTAATTCGTTCCTCTACAATTCCTGCTATGGTATAAGTAAAATTATTGTATTGATATTTTTCACGAAGAGATGAACCTAGGCCCATATGAGGCAGAAACTCAATTATGTCGTTTCTTTCAAACGGAGGGCCATACATCATATAATAATGCTGTGCTAATCCCGTATGATGGGTTAGTAAATCTTTTATAGTTACATTGTTTGTAGTATACTCATTTGCCATTTCGAATTCCTCTAGGTGCTTTTTTACTGGGTCTAACCATTCCATCTTTCCTTCATCTACGAGGTGAGCAGCTATGAAGCCAGTCATAGCTTTTGCTAAAGATCCAGTATGAAAAATGGTGTGATTGGTCACGGCTAATTTTTTTGATACATTCCGAAAGCCTAAGCTTTCCTTGTAAATATTTTCATTATTATGAATAATAGAAATTGCGAGTCCAGGGTTATTACTACTCACTCTAAGTGAATCAACAACTTTCTTGAAATAAGTCAATTTCGCTTCAAAAGAGATGAAGTTTTCCTCATTGGTTGCTTGTCCGAGAAGAAGATTGGATAAAAGATAAAGTAAAATGAATGTGCTTAATTTTTTCATAAGTATTATTTAATTTCATCTTGACAAAGTGTCGAAGACTTTAAAATAAAATTAAGCGGAACTGAGATGAAAAGAGTCCATCTTTATGAAAACAAGGTCCTACTTTGAGAAAAAGTGGTCCTAGATTAGGTGTTTTACCCTTATTTCATTGGCATACTAAGAAAATTAAACTTTGGAATTAGATTTCTTGTATTGACTAGGTGTGAGCCCTGTCAGCTTTTTAAAGGATGTATTAAAAGAGTTTTTCGAATTAAAACCTACGTCGTACATGATTTCTTTAATGGACAGTTTATGATCAGATTGAACCATATCCATAGCTTTTTTTACTCTATGTTCATTTATATAGTCAAAAAAGTGCTTTTTATAGTGATGATTCAAAATATGAGAAAGTGTCCTAATCGGAATATCTGTTTGTTTCGATAATTCCTTAATGGTTAAAGAAGGTTTTAAATAGGGCTCATTTTTAAGGACATAGGCTTCCAATTTATTAATTTCTTCTTCTTGGATTTGGGTTTCTTTTGGCTGATGAGATGGTCCCTTAATTTCACCCTGTAATAATTTTTCTTGGCTTTTATTTACTAGATCCAACTGAGAATCAATGCCTCTAAATATTGAAGGGCTGTGTAATCCTTTTAAAAAAAGCCATGTCATAAATACAAGTCCGCCTATCAGCATTGCAATTCTTAGTTGAGCCAATAATTGAGGATCTTCTAAGCCTTTTGAATAATCTTTTATTAAAGTTAAAACTGAAACTATCAGAACTATTCCAATGAGTTGCTTCAACCACTTATAATTAAGTAATGAATCCCCTTCAGTATAGTTTGCTAATATTATCTTTTTGAATTTGACTGTATAAAATATACAAGCTATCATATATCCGCTGTATGCAATTCCACCTAAAATTTGAATTAGTTTTATTTCTGGAGCATTATGATAATCTTCAAAAAAATGGATCTGCTGATCTTTTGGGGTGAAAAAAAATCTGGGTAAAAGGATCAAAATTGTGATTAAAAATGGTATTGTGTGCAGCAGATGAAGACTTCTAAATTTGAAATTATCATAAATCACAGATAAGATAAACAAAAACAAAATCGGGGTTTTCATTATCGCTAGCCTAATGCGCAACATTTCGAACGAAGGGTGCAATGTAATAAATGTTGAATAAACAAAGAAGCTTAAATCCAAAGCAATGAGCAAAAGAAAACTTGCTAACAAAACATTAGATGTCTTTTTTGTAGATTTAACAGATAGTAAAAAAATAGAAAATAATAGCGCTAAAAAGATAAAAGCTATTGTTAGGAAACTGATTATTAAATCGTAATCCATTTAGAGTCTGCTTTTCAAAGATTTAAGAGTATGCTGTTTAAATTTCAGTTATAGAATATAAAGAACAATATTACAAATTTCTCCCAATACCCTCTTAATACTTGATTAAATGAATTTTTCCTTTTAGATGTGATTGTTTAAAATAAAATTAGTTATAAATATAGCTTGTTCCTTTTATTCAGTTCAATGTAGAATAAACGAACTTATACTCACCAAATACCTATTGAATGCTTGAATAAAACACCCCCAATTACAATTATTTAGGAATTCTACCAATTTGGTGTACTAGGATTCATTTTTTGAAAATAAAACACCCCATCAAAATGATTGCTCCATTTTGAAATGCATTTAATGTTTGGGTAAAACAAATGTGATGGATATTCTTCAAGCTGTTTAGCATCTTCGTACAAGCTCAAATCAACCAATGAAAGATCTAAATTCTTTAGGTTTTCTTCCAATGAATTTTTTCCAGCACGCTTAATTTTTGTTAGCCTTGTTTTGTCTAAGTAATTTAAGGTTTTTCCTTTTCTAGCTGCTACAGCAATGGAGTACATCGTTTCGGAATAGGCTTCGTATACGTAATCACCAAATTTCTTGAGGCCAATAATAAAATAGTCACTATCTTTTCCTTTTAATTCTTTATCTCTTCGAATGGTGTGAGCATTTGCGGCCCATACAATTACTTTTTCATTTTTATTTTGATCTAGGTAGTATTTTAAATTATTAAACATTTGTTTATCCCTAATTTCAAAAGATCCTTTTCGTTTTTGCCATTTAATTTTTGCGAGCGTACGTATGTTTTCAAAGTAATTTTTCCATTTTGATTTATAGTCGCTTCCATCTTGAGATGATAAATAATTTTCATAAAAATCAATATGCTTTTGAAAAGTGGCTTCATCGATTATGTGTGTTCCTTTTTCAGGATATTTTAACCATTCGCTGATCAACTTAAGTTCATGCGAAAACTCTTTAAATCTCTCATTATTTATTTGATCTTGTGAAAGATGATCAAGCAGTATTTGGATAAATGCATTATAACCAAGCTTTCCTGAAAATTGTGGATCAATTCCAATAAGTTTTAAGCTTTGGTCTTTATTCTTTTGCTTTTCGATGTAATTAAAAAGTTCTTTCGTTTCACTGACTTCGCTCCAGATGTAGTAAATGTGGTCCTTGGCCAAAGAAACAAGAGCCCCTTTCTGTTGGCCTTCATTCATAAGTGCATCACAGTTAATGAGACCTGTTTCAAAAACTAAAGTATTAAAGCCATGATTTTCGTGGAGGTATTTGATCATCTTTGTCTTTAATTCAAAAGAAAGTCCGTCTCCATGATCCAATTCGCCAAGCAAAATAATTCGTTTGTCTCCAACCAGACTATCAACAAAATTACGATTAGCAAACAAAGCTTTTTCACTAGATATGTTAATTGCTGTCGAAAATTTATTGTACTCTATTTCCTGGGCATAAATTTGGACTGAGTGTAAAAGCAAAAATGCCCATAATATTTTAGATAAATTTAGATTTATAATCATAAATTTTAATTTATAAATAATACAACTATGCATAAATCTAGTCCTTCCCTTCTAATCCATAAATAGTTGTGTGCATCCCAGCAATTTTCCATTCTCCATTCTTTTTTTCCATCAATCTTGATTCTCTTTTCAAACCACGTTCTTCATCTTGTTGTTCATAATCTACTGAAGCACCATTACCATAAACTCTAACATCAATTTCTTGGACCAAAGTTGGTAAAGGATCTGGTTCTGGATGTTCATCGATGTAGTTTTTTACAAAAGCATTAATTTCATCCCATCCAAGGGTCTCCGTCATGCTACTATCTGCAAAATTTATATAAGTTTTTGTTACATAGTCTTCTTGTATCCATTTATCTTTCCAGCCTTCATAATCTCTTTGGAAAGCTGCTTTTGTTTCGTTATTTATAACATCAAGTATTTTTTCTTTTTCAATTTGTGGATCAATTTCAACTATGCTATTGATCATTACATTTGCATCTTTCTTTTTACAAGACCATAGACTTATTAGGAAACAAAAAAGAAGGAATGTGTTTAAATAAGAGTTCATAAATTTTAATTTAGTTGTTAATTGATGACTTGCTTGAAATAGGTTCTTGTTTCTTTTTGTTTCTTATAAAGCGTGGGTTCCAAGCTAGCAAAGCCAAAAGAATAGCCATGAATAGTGCCCCTCCGATATCGTAAGTATTATTCATAAGGTGAATTATAGAAAAAAATAACATAAATAAGGTGAAAAAAACAGCCACTGGCCTTTTGATTTTTGGGAGCCAAATAAATATAGCGGCGGCTATTTGGAGTACACCTAAGAAATTCCAGATCGTTGGTGAGATGGTTTCCATCAATGAGCATGGAGGTTCTAAAAAAGCAAAAAATTTATCTAAACCAATCATTAAAAACAAAAGACTAAGGATAGCAGTTATTATAGTTGTCACATTCATTATTAAGGGGTTGACTTTTTAAAAATAGAAAGTTAATCTATTTTAACCGAAATCATTATTTTCTATCATTTTCAATTTCCAGCTTGAATTGCCTTTTAATTTTTTCTTGATCAACCTTATTTGAATATTGCTTGTTAAAATAACCAAAATCATCTTTACTATACTTTGGAATCACATGCAAATGAAAGACAGCAATTTCGTTAAAACTACCACCATTTTGCATGATAAAATAACCTTTTGGGCAGTAAACAGATTTCATCACGCTCACATAACATTGGGTTAATTTAAGTATTTTATTCAGTAAGGCTTCAGGCAGTTCATCTGTATCTTTAAATCTTAACTTAGGCTTAATGACCTCATGGCCTTTGTTTGAATCTAATCAAAATGAATGGAGCACTACCTAAAA
>CALDYJ010000130.1 GCA_937941095.1 uncultured Saprospiraceae bacterium
AATGAACAAGACACTACAATGGACTATGACATTTGGTACTCAGAAAAAAAGGGAGATGCCTGGTCTGCTCCAATCAATGCTGGCTTAAACATCAATTCTGATGCTAATGATTTTTACATTTCATTTACCAATGATGGGGCCTTGTATTTTGCCACCAACAAAGATGCAGAAGAAAAGAGAAAACATGATTTTGATTTATATCGTTCTGAAATGATAGACGGAGTATTTCAAAAAGCAGAAAGGCTTCCTGGCGCCATTAATACCAAATGGCGTGAGACTGATCCTTTTGTAGCTCCTGATGGTTCTTACCTTATCTTTTGTTCATGGAGAAAATCAGGTTTTGGTAAAGGAGATTTATACATCAGTTTCAAAAACGACGACGGTACCTGGTCGGCAGGTAAAAACATGGGTGATCAAATTAATACTGCTGCCTATGAGCTTTGTCCTTTTGTAACAGGAGATGGAAAATATCTATTTTATACTAGTGCACAGGATATTTATTGGGTGAGTGGGACGGTGATAGAGGGGCTTAAATAAATTATAGCATTACTAAACTTTAAAAAATTACTCTAGCTATACATTCCTTAAAACTTCTAAAGGACTCCTCTTGACCACATCCCGACTATTCCACAAACCTATGACTATCGTCAAAGCCACAATAAACACAAAGATTCCTAAGATAGGCCACCAGCTAATATTGAAATCCAATTCGAAAACAAATTTTGCCAATAAAAAACTTCCTACAAGCGCTAGAAGTATTCCTGTCAATGCCGATAAAGAACCAAGGGCTGCATATTCTACTGCACTAATTCTATAGATTTTCTTTTCTACTGCTCCAAGTGTTCGCAGCAAAACGCTTTCTCGAATACGTTGAAATTTAGAAAGGAATAAAGAACTGATCAAAACAATTAGACCAATTAGTATGCTGAAACCTGCCATGAATTTTATGACGTAACTCACTTTAGTAATAATCTCATTAAGCGTAAGCAAAATATTGCCTAGATCTATGACTGAAGCATTGGGCATGGCTTTAACGACATCATTTCGAAAAGCTGCAGTCACTTGTTTGTTTGGAGACTTTGTCACCAAAATCATAAACTGGGGAGCCTGTTCTAAAACACCTGTAGGAAAGAGAATAAAAAAACGAGACTCCATTTTCCTAAAATTAATCTTGCGGATACTTCCTACATAAGTTTTGATTAGTGCCCCTTGCACATTCCAAGTCAGTGGATCTCCAATTTTTACATCTAGGCCTTCAGCATATCTTTGATCTAATGAAATCAAAATAGAATCTCCACCATCGTGTACACCTGTGTAAATGCCTTCAATCAATTCATCATCGGGAGACATTTCTTCTCGGTAGCTGACTCTGGCTTCTCTATTGATTGCCCACCTTGAGGCGATTCGAGTACTGTCTTTCAACCATTCTTTTTTTGTCCTCCCTTGCCAAGCAGCTAAGTCCATGGTAACAACAGGAACATGTTGAATCACCGGCATCTCATGAGACTTTGTGATGGATTCAATGGCTTCCTTCTGATCAGACTCGATACCAAAGACAATCATGTTTGGTTGATTGCCCGCGCCCATATCTTCGACATTGCCTAGGATCAAGCCTTGTAAGATGAATAAAAGCGTTAAAATTCCGGTGCCTAAACCAATGGAGACAATCAGTGTTTGCGTTTGATTATTTGGGCGATAAAGATTTGACAATCCTTGCCTTAAAACAAAACTTGCTCTTTTCGGAAAAAACTTTTTTACTGACCAGGTAACCAATTTAGCCACCCCAAATAAAACTAAAAAGGCCACTAAGATTCCTGCGGTAAAAATTCCAGCATCTAAAATAGATCCCGTCAATGAATACATAAATCCTGCAATGGATAAAACGATCAAGGCATAAATCAACCAACGCAAAGGATCAGCTTTGACTGGCTCATCACTAATGCGCAAGGTTTTTAAAGGCGTAATGTTTCTAACGCCAAGTAATGGGCCTAGGGCGAAAAGAGTCGTAATGACAATCCCCATTAAAAAGCCTTTTATCATTGCGCTAGGGGAAATAGCCATGTTTACTTCATAAGGCAAAAAGCCTTTGAGGACAATGGGTAAAACTGTTTGGATAAAACTACCTATCGCAACGCCTACTAGGACACTCATTAGCCCGAAGGCAACTATTTGTAAAAAGTAAACCATGAAAGCTTCTTCTCCTTTCATACCTAGACAGCGTAAGATGGCTATGCTTTGCACCTTAGTTTTTACGTAAATCAAAACGCTGCTTGCTACACCAATACAAGCCAGCAATAAGGAGATCAAAGCAACGATGTTTAAGAAATTATTCAGGTTAGAAAAAGCTTCTTGTAAGTTTTCTCTTTGATCCTCGATAGTCGTAACACGCATCGATTCATTTCTAAACAGACTCCGTCTTTCTTTTTTCCATAAATCTAGATTTACTCCTGATGTTATTTTATAATAATTCTTATAATTCACCAAACTTCCAGCTTGAATCAATTTACTTGCTTCTGCTTGCTCTCTTGCTATGTAAACAGATGGAGCAAAAGAAGTTCCTACATCCACATTTCCAAAGGCATTCATCAGCCGACCATGGATTGAAAAGGTGATGTCTCCTAGTTTGATTGAATCGCCAACTTCAAGTTTATACTGCAGCATCATGCCATCATCTACCAAGGCATAGTTCCCTGACTTGTAGGAAGAAGCTGCTGATGCAGGTTCGGTTACTAATTTGCCATAATAAGGGAAGTCGCCTTTAAGTCCTTTCAACCTTACGAATTGGCTTTGATCTACAGAAGGCAGATAAGACATGGAAAACAATTCTACTTCTGTCGAATGCTCTCCACCGAGCGAATCCAAGGAAGCAAGCAAGGACGCTGGAATTGGTTTGTTACCACCAACGGTCATGTCTGCTCCTAGCAGGGATTTAGATTGTAGGTCTATGTCTCGGACTAGGTTGTCATTAAAAGAATTGATTGCTACTAAAGCGGCAACGCCTAAAATGATGGAGGACATAAACAGCAGAAGTTTAGACCTGTCCTTTCTACTATCTCTGATGGCTGTTTTGATGATTAATGGCCAATTCATTTGATCGCAGCGGTTTTAATAAATTGATCATGAATTATTTTGCCACCTTTAAGCTTTATGATTCTATTGGTTTTGTTGGCCAGTTCTAAATCATGTGTTACGATGACTAGCGTAGTTTTCATTTCTTGATTTAATTCAAAAAGCAAATTCTCAACAATAAGTCCAGTCTCTTCGTCAAGATTACCTGTTGGTTCATCAGCAAAAAGAATTGCTGGATCATTACTAAAAGCTCTTGCCAAGGAGACGCGCTGTTGTTCTCCACCAGACAACTGACTTGGGTAGTGATGGTGACGTCCAGCTAGCCCAACTCTTTCTAGTAGTTCTGTTGCTTTTGCCTTTGCCCCTTTTGCTCTTCCTTGCAATTCTAAAGGGATCATAACATTTTCAAGTGCGGTCAGCGTAGGAAGCAGTTGAAAGTTTTGAAAGATGAATCCGACTTTCCGATTTCTCAAGTCCGCTTTTTCGTTTTCCGTCATTTGGCTTATAGGTTCTCCAGCGAGTTGTATTAAACCACTTGTTGGATTATCAAGGCCAGCACAAAGACCAAGCAGGGTCGTTTTTCCTGAACCAGATGGTCCCACTATGGCCAAGGTTTCTGCTTGCTCTATTTGGAAGTTGATGTTGTCCAAAACGGTCAATTCCTTATTGACTCCTTTATATGTTTTAAAAATCTCTTTTGCTTCGAGAATCATTATTGCTTGTTTATCTACTTATACGGTGGTATTTTTCATCTGCCCTACTTTAGGGGAAATAAAGATACCTTAAGAAAGTGTACTGTACTACAACCATAAAAAAGTAAATTCGTTCTAAGAAATAACAGAATCTTATACAGATGATTAAAAATTGCAGACAAATAAAAGAAAAAGGCATCCGGTCAAATTTCAGCGCCTTGAATTTTTGCTTAAAATTTTCACTTTTATGCTTGAGCTTCAGTCTTTGTTTTTTGGGCTGTCAGGCAGAAAAGTCGAAGACTACGCAAGCCGAGACCAAAGAAAAAGCTGTGATTGAAAAGGAGTCGGATAAGAAGTCTGATAAAAAGGTCATCCTTTTTTATGGCAACAGTTTGACAGCAGGATTTGGTTTGGAAGAAGATCAATCTTTTCCTTCGATCATAGAAGACCGGATAGATTCATTGGGTATGGCTTATACTGTGGTAAATGCAGGTTTAAGTGGTGAAACCACTTCTGGTGGCTTAAAGCGAATTGATTGGGTTATGAAACAAAAGGTCGATGTTTTTTTCTTAGAGCTTGGTGCAAATGACATGCTTCGTGGCTTACCGCTCGAAGAAACTAGAAAAAATTTATCAGAAATCCTGAAGCGGGTTAAAGCTAAATATCCGAATGTAAAAATTGGGCTTTGCGAAATGATTGCTGCACCAAATATGGGAGATGAATATGTCAAATCATTTAATAAAATTTATAAGGATTTGGCCTTAGAACACAAGGTCACCTTAGTACCGTTCATTCTTGAAGGAGTGGCGGGAGATGAAAAGTACTTACTCAAAGACGGGAAGCATCCTAATGCTGAGGGGCAGCTCATTGTTGCGGAGAATATTTGGAAAAGTTTGAAGGGGATGTTGTAAGGTCTTAAGAATAATAATCGTTTTCTTTGAAATTCTCAACTTTTCCAGTGAGCAATTGACTTGTTTAATCTTTGAAAGATTCTCCACCATTCGACATAAAATTTATTCTTCAATATTAGAACCAACAAGATATGCGTAATAATAGAAATCTTCCGATCCCCATAAAACGAAGATGGTTCATGGACCGAAGGCAAAAACATGGGTGAAGGCATCAATACTGCAGGTTATGAGTTGTGTCCTTTTGTCACTAGGGATGGGAAGTATTTTTTTTATACCAGTGAGCAAGATATATATTGGGTGAGTGCTGTTGTGATAGAGGGGCTTAAATAAATAATAGATTTCCTAAACTTTTGAAGTTTAGAAAATCTCAATTTAATGCATTTACACGCTGAAAGCATTATAGTACATAAAAAACAATCCTTCCATTACATATAATATTAAAACAATATCCAACTTTTTAAACTTCTTACGTGATATTTTAGCATATTCTTTGAAATGCTTTTGTTCTTTAAAAAAGTAAATTACACTTGAAACCAAGATTGAGACAAAAATAATGGTGTACTTAAGATATCCCCATTTCAAAATTTCGATTTCAAATTCCTTATGTATAAGGATTAAAACAAAATGTATATAAAAATATAACAATGCGCCTAATGCTACAGCACTATAATAGTGAACCATGAATTCATCTTTTTCTCTTATAAATTTCCTATAGAAAGTGCTCACCCTTAAATAGAAATGAGATATAACTTTTTTCATTCTCTCAATTTAGTTTAATTCAATAACCTAAAACTCTTCGCATTTTATAAAAATGCCAAATCTATGGTCCTTATTTTGGAATCAATATGGTGAAAAAGGTAAAGCTATGTAGATTCGAAAGTTCTTATTTAGGATTATC
>CALDYJ010000131.1 GCA_937941095.1 uncultured Saprospiraceae bacterium
CGTATTTAAACTAAATCCTCCCACAAGTGAATGTCCATTAAATAATGGTGATGTATTAAAATATAAAGTTTCCACGCAAACATTCGATCCAGACAGCAACTTATTAAACAACAGCCAAGAACTGTGTCAAGATGTCGTCAATTCTTATGACCCTAACGACAAAACATGCATGGAAGGTGCTGTCATCACTCCTGCACAACTTGAAAATTATTTGCACTACATGATCCGATTTGAAAATACCGGAACTGCAAGCGCAGTTAACGTAAGGGTTCAAGATGTAATTGATCTAAACCGTTTTGATATTAGCTCTCTAGAAATCGTAGACGCTAGCCATCCGATGGCGACAACAATCCATGATGAAAATGTTGTAGATTTTAATTTCGAAAACATTGAATTACCTTTTGATGATCATAATAATGATGGTTACCTGGTGTTCAAAATAAAAGCCTTAGAATCTTTACAGCCAGGACAAGTCTTAAATAACGGTGCTTCGATTTATTTTGACTTTAATGCTGCCATACAAACCAATACAGCCGTAACAATTATTCTAAGAGATGATGATAAAGATGGATTTTTTGAAGATGTTGATTGTGATGATCAAAATGCAAATATAAATCCTTCTTTTGAAGAGATCCCTTACAATGGATTCGATGATGATTGTAATCCATTGACCCTAGACGATGACTTAGATGGAGATGGCTTTGAACTAGCTGATGATTGCAATGATGACAATCCAAACATTAATCCGGATGCGCTTGAAGAAGTTTACAACGGCATTGATGATGATTGTAATCCATCGACCTTAGACGATGACTTAGATGGTGATGGCTTTGGGCTGGCTGATGATTGTGATGATGACAATCCAAACATTAATCCGGATGCGCTTGAAATAGCAAACAATGGAATTGATGAAAATTGCGATGGAGAAGATTTGGTTATCACAGCTTCTCATGGCCTCGAACAATCAAAAATAAACTATTACCCAAATCCTGTCTTGGATTATTTAACATTGGAAACAGTTAATGCTATTACCATTGAAATCTGGACGCAAAATGGAATTCTTTTGATTAAGAATAAGTATCAAAGTGGTCAACATCAAATTAATTTACAAAAACTTTATTCAGGATTGTACTTCATTCGATTTATTGAAGCGGATCGTAGTACGACTAGAAACTTTTTTGTGCAATAAGTCTTTAAATCGCAAGTCTATAATAGAAAGTACTTGAATTGCCTCAGTGAGCTAATTTCTAAGTATCTTTAGAGGGTCAATTTAAAACATTGTTGGGCTTAAAATCGTTTCTAAGGTACTTATTGTGAGGTATTTATCAATTATATTACTGTTTTTAGGACTTCAAGGTCTTTCATATGGACAAAATTTGGTGCCTAACCCAAGTTTTGAAGAAGTAAACCATAAACCCATGTCCATGCTTGATTCAGGGCATGAGTTTGCGAGAGATTGCAAAAGTTGGTCTACTCCGAATCTAGCGTCTACAGATTTAATCACTTCTCGTTTTAAGACAAATAAGTTTGACCCCATTATTCCTTACCACGGTGAAAACATGGCTGGCATAGTGATACATGGTGATTTCTGGTCTGAATATTTAAAAGTGAAACTCCAAGAACCAACTCAAGCCGGTACAGAATATTATGTAGAATTTTGGATAGCCTATTGCAATGATTACCATAAAGATGATAAAAAGAAATACACTAATCCCTACTTGGGTGCTCATTTTGGAAATGACTTTTTCATTAAAGATGAAAAACAATTAAAGCTTGAAAACCACATTGGTCTAAATCAAAAAATTGAATTGAAAGATAAGGTTTGGACTAAGGTTCATGGAAGTTTTATCGCACAAGATAAATTTGAATACCTTTACATAGGTCAATTTGCCAACCCTAGTAATCCAAGTGACTTTTTATTAGGCTACTATTTTATCGATGAAGTAAAAGTTGTTAAATTTAGCGATAAGTCGACTGTCTTTTCTCCTAAACAATTTGCACCTGATGGCTTAAACAATATTTATTTTGAAACAGATAAATATGAACTCTTAACGCACTCTTTTTCCACGCTTGACAAAGTCGTTGTTTACTTAAAGAAAAATCAAAGTTTAAAAGTCTCCATCGAAGGTCACACAGACAGTAGAGGAGAAAACTATCACAATAATGAGCTTTCGCAAAATAGAGCTAAAGCTGTTTACGACTATTTAGTTCAAAAAGGCATCCCTAAAAACAGGTTGGCCTGGGCGGGAAAAGGAAGCAGAAACCCTATTGCAAGCAATGATAATGAAGCCGGTCGTCAAGAAAACAGAAGAGTCGAATTTATTGCAAGCGGAACAAAAATTGTAAAACAATCGCTTTCAGAAGTCGACATCGCGGAAGCAGATCACTCTTATAATTTTTCTAGTAAACTGAGTGGGTATAAATACAACTTCATTGGCAAATACAATAAGCTTTGGAATTGTGCTAATGATCAAACACCAAAAGGAAAATACAATCCTTTAAAAGAATACCAGGTAAAAGAGGCGAAAGAATATTTAAAACCCAAAGCAAAAGAACATGAAATTACCTTTCTAAATGATTCTCCTTTGTACCCTCAGACCAGAATTTTTGCAAGAAGTATCTTAAAGGATTATTGGGATGCTGGTTACCGATTTTTAGGTGTCGAAGCATTTACAAATTTGGGAGAAAATTACACCCAATATAACTTTCCGAGTATTAATGCAGGACAACTCACTGATGAACCTTTGTTTGGTGAATTAGTAAGAGAAGCCATTAAGCTTGGATATACTTTGTTTTCCTTTCAACCATCTGCTCAAGAAATTCTTAAAGCAAACAACATTATTAGAAAAACTGGAAAAGAAACTAAGCTTAAAAAAGTTGAGGCTGCAAATTGGGCGAAAGCCATGAACATCAATAGGAAGATGATCAAATCTGATGAAGGAAAATATTTAATCTATTGCAATAAAAATCAAGTAAGCAAGAAAACGCCGGGAACTCTAACTTATTGGTTTGAACAAATAACTAAAAAGAAAGTCTATGTCATTGATCAAGTAACGATGAACGAACATTGCCCAAAGACTGAGCACCCAGTCTATAAGTACGCTAAAACTTCAAAACCTTCTGTTTATTTAAAATACAAAACTCCTTTTATTGCGAAAGAAGATGAAATAGAAAATCCTTTTGACATTCAAGTGTTTCATCCTAGGACACAATACATACAGAATCGTCCAGATTGGTTAAGAATGAAAGGAGCAAGAATTCCGTTTGTTCTGAATCCAGATCAATATGAAATGGAGTTTCCTTTACTTGTAGCAGCGTATCTCCAGAATGAAGATCGCCAAATTGCAGTCCCTATTGATGTTGTTGAATTTGAAGATAATAAAACAGCCATGCCTTTACTTCTACCGAAAGGCAAATATTCCTTAATCTTAAGAGATCAAAAAACTAGAAAAAAAGTTGATATTTCTGTAGACTAATTTACTTTCAAAAATCGCCCTACGTAAATTTCTTTTTCACCATTTACTCTAAGTACATAATTTCCATTTTTTAATTCAGCCACATTAATTTCATTATTTGTCAAAGTACCTTTCCTGATAAGTTTACCTTGTAAGTCAAACAATTCAAATCTTAAATCCTTAAGTTTAGATTCATTGTCGATGATCCTAATAAAATCATTTGTTGGGTTCGGAACTAATTTTAAAGCCAAGTTTTCTTGCACTGGTTCGCTAGAAACAACTTCGCCTTCTAAGGCTCTTTTATATGCTCCACTCCCATGGGTTGCCACCCAAATGTGTCGGTCAATTGGTGAAATTTTTAGGTCCATTACAATGCAAGCATTTGGTAAGCCTGCATCCCAAGTCTCCCAGTTGGTTCCACCATCTTCGCTTATGTACACACCAATGTCATTTCCATAATACAACTGTTGGGTATTAAATGGATTTACCATAATCGCATTACCTGGAACGTCAGGTAAGCCATTGTCGATGGCTATCCAATTTTCACCCATGTCCCTTGTCTTAAATAAATGAGAGCTCCCAAATCCACTTAGGCATATGTAAGCAATGTTATGATCACTTGGATCGACAGTGACATCGTTAATGATTCTATTTGGAAAATCAAAATCGACTGGGTTTACTGTTACCCCATCAACAGAAATAAAAACTTGAGGTTCTTCAGGAGTTCCTATAGGATATGGCCCAGTGCCCATGTAAACAACATTTGGATCCGACCAGCTAACATCCATACAATAAATAGGGTTATCGGAAACTTTAATTCCGTTATTAGCTGGAAAAAAACTTGAACCTCTGTCAAATGATTTGTAAAAATACTTCCCTCCAGCATACATAATTTCTGAATTAGCAGGAGCAATTACATAAGGAGCTATAAATAATGGCACCTCATCATTTGGTTTTGCAAGATTTACCCAATCAAAATTAGCTCCGCCATTAACACTTTTTAAAATATTCAAATTTTGATAAGAAGCAAACAATGTTTGCGAATCATCATAATTGATAGCAGACCATGATCCATCACCACCAACATTTCTACTCCACGCTCCAGTCCCAGAATAAATAACTGTACTGTTGTCTTGCAAGCCCCCCATTACTTTTTCTGGGTCATCTTGAGCTACACTAAATCCATTATAAAACTGAGTTGTTTGCATACCTCCTGTGGCTGATCTAAATTGATTTGTAGCATTATTGTAATGAAATACTCCTCCATCATTACCCAACAAAACCAAATCTGGAATGCTAGGATGAAAAAGTGCAATATGATGATCTGAGTGTGAATACATAGCGTTCCCATCAGGCTCCCCAATTCCCGGGGTACCTAAAGCAACACCTCCGTTTGATTTTTCTTCTAATTGTCTTGTTAAGTGATTGTACTTAAAAGCATCTACGCCAATTACAACAGCATCATTCGGGTCCATTGGATTAACAGAAACATCATGCGAAAACCAACCTTGCCATTTTGTAAAATCTACAGTGCTTAAGAGCTCCCAAGTATCGCCAAAATTCTCAGAGCGATACAACCAAGATGCGCCTGTGTTAGCACTTAATCCATTGCCCATCGTTGCATAGACGATTTCTGGTTGAGAAGGTGCATAAGCTAATTGAATTTTCCCTCCAAAGTTATCGACTAAAGTTCCAGTAATTTTTTGCCAGTTCTCCCCAGCATCAAAACTTTTATAAATTCCTTTTCCTGGTGAAAATAAATTCCCAAAAGATGCAATGATTTCGTTTGTATTATTTGGATTGATCTCTATGTCAGTTGCCATACGTATCGGAAATGTTTTTGTCCATGAATCTCCCTGATCAATAGATTTATAAATCCCTTCTGTAGTTGCTGCATAAACTATTTGATCATCTATTGGATCAATTTTTATCATCCATACACCTCTATTATTTTGGTAAGTCCAGTCTAAACTTTTTATCCATGTTTTCCCACCATCTGTTGACTTTAAAATTCCTATTCCATAAGAACCTCTAGTAGGCCTGTAAGCGCCATCCGTTCCCGTTGAAATATTGTTATAGACTTCACCAGTTCCTATAAACATGACAGTGCTATCCCCTAATGCAAATTCAATGTCTGAAACACCTAAAACTGGAAAACCTGTATTTATTCTCTCCCAACTCACACCTAGTCCTAAATCTCTAGATCTCCATAATCCTCCACTTGCAGTACCTGCATAAATAGTTCTTTCTTCTTGTGGATTGATGGCAATACTTAAACACCTACCAGCTGTATTCAATGGTCCCTTTGCTTCCCACGGTTCTGCACCAGCTCTTTGTGACTTAGCTTTTCTCATTTTTTCCTGCTGTTGATATGCATGAAAGAAAGCAGCTTCTGGAATGTCTGGATTGGGATAAGACCTAGAGAAATTCATTTGCTGCATAGATTGAAAAGAACCTGGCAGTCCTTCTTCTCCAATTATTTCTTGATCATTACAGGTCATCAAAAAAGATAGGCTTAAAAATAAGAGTAATATTGTTCTCATTATTCAAATGATTAGGTGAAAGATTGAGCCAAATATAGTTTGCCTTTCGACGAAAGTCTAATTTGTAGCTTAGTATCTGTGCTTATGACAACTCGGCTACTTCTACCAACTTGTCTTCTACTTCATGGACAAGTTCCATGAATCTTGCTTCCCGTTTCGTTTTTTTATTTCGCTCCATTGGTAGGTCAATGTCAATGTGTTCGACAAATTGACCGGGTTGGGCTCTGAGAATGTAAATGTCATCAGCAAGGTAAACAGCTTCTGATATGTCATGAGTGACAAAAACTATTGTTGGCTGATATTTTCTCCAAATATTAGACAAAAGATCTTGCATTTGGAATCTTGTTTTAATGTCTAAAGCTCCAAAAGGTTCATCCATTAATAACACTTTAGAATTTGCTAAAAGGCTTCGACCAATAGCAACTCTTTGAAGTTGACCACCCGACAAGGTTGGGTACTGAGCATATTTATCTTGCTGCCCTTCTAGTCCCATATCAATCAACATCTCCATTGCTCTCGCATCTCTTTCTTTTTTTGAAACACCTTGATACTTAAGTGCAAGTCCTACATTATCTAAAACGGTCATCCAAGGCAAGCTAGAATATTGTTGAAAAACCATACTCACTCTATTGTCTCTACTGACAGGTTTGTTGTTAACCAAGACTTTTCCACCTGTCGGTTCTTGTAAGCCAGCAATGTATCTCAACATAGTTGATTTTCCACTTCCAGAAACACCAAGTACCCCAACAAATTGTCCTTGACCTGGTTTGTCTTCGATGACAAAATCCAAATTGTCAATGATCCAGGTGTTCCCTCCATCATAAGTTTGCTTTACTCCTCTTAGTTCTACAATGTTATCCTGATTTGGATTGTCTTCAAAACTTAGCATACGTGTAAATTCTATTTTTTGATTTTTTAATTACCTGCCTGGTAAATTATCTTCTAGTCCATCCCAAAAAAGAACTTCTAAGTCAATGGCTTTTTTAGCTCCAGATTTTATCAAGTATCTATTTTCCAAAGTATTTGCCCAAGGTACAATTGCTTCAATCATTTCTGAATAATGATCTTCGTCTAATGAGATGTGCACGGTCCAAAAGTAAACGTCTTCATCGCTTAAAAAATCATATTTCTTAAGTCCTCTTTCTATGATGGAATATTCTTCATTAGTAAAAAACTCTGTCCCAGGACCTAAAGCTCCTAAACTTTCTAAAAAATGACCATCGTGGCAAAGATTGATCAAATTTTCACAACAAATTTGAGTGGTGGCCAAAGGTTTTACCTTGTTTAAATCTTCTACAGAAAGGCCTAATGCTGCAGCGAAATTATTATATAAAATCCGATGTGATTTTGCTAAGACCCCTTCTCCATGTTCTTCCCAAAGATTTTCAACAATCGGCATCCGTGTTTTGTCATCAGGAATATTTGCAGCGGCAGCAGATAGAAACCTTGGAAAATATCTACAATATACACTGTACTGCTCAATAAAATATTTAAGCTGATCTTTGTTCAACCAAGCATCATCAATCCTT
The DNA here is from genome assembly GCA_937941095.1 of uncultured Saprospiraceae bacterium. Taxonomy (GTDB): domain Bacteria; phylum Bacteroidota; class Bacteroidia; order Chitinophagales; family Saprospiraceae; genus JALZVN01. The sequence goes on from CALDYJ010000131.1 coordinate 7,528, forward strand.
TTGATAAATGCATGGTTTAAGATCTTATCTATCCCTTCTCTAAGTTCGGCTTCTAAATCTTTAAAAAACTCCATTTACTTTTTTAATTTTTTGAATATGGCGACTGCATGATAGGCAATAACCGTTAAAGCGACAAAATGGATGGTCCAAACAGTTTCTCCAAAGTAATGGCTTAAAATTGTTTGTCCATCAATTACGAACCATTTGGTAAATTGATTAAGGGCAAATAATATATAAATAGCAATAAGTGACCAAAGTAATATTGTTCCAGCAAAAGAAAAAATAGATTTCATCACTACATTCTCTTTTACAACTTCGTGTTTGTTTTTATTGTTCTGATGTTTAAAAGGAAAAAACTTTTTATCCAAATAAACGAATAATCTATCTTGGACCACACCTATCAAGATGATGATGATTAAGAGTGCGAATGTCTTGTCCACCTTTCCGAGCCGTTGTCCAATTCTCCAAATCATGGAACCAAGTCCTCCTTTTGAACCTAAACTTTCGGCAACAATGATGTAAGTCCAAGAGATGGCTGTTAAGACTCGGATGTCATCAGATAACCTTGACATTACTGAAGGAAAATAAACTGACTTAAATATTTGCCAATCAGTGGCTCCTAAAGTATGTACCGTTTTCAAATAAACCTCTTTGACTTCATCGATCCTCTGTACAACAACGGGCAACAAATAAATCAAAATACCAAAAGCTAAAAAGTGAGCTTGCATTGTTGTCCCTAATCCATACCACAAGACAAATAATCCAGTTACCGCCGTTAGAGGTACATACCTAAAAGCGTCGACCTGCCTCTGAAAGGCTCCTCTAAATAATGGTATCAATCCAATGAGAAATCCAAGCGGAATAGCTAAGAGCAAGGCTTCCAAGTAACCAGCAAGATTTAGACCTATCGACCTAAAAGTATTTTTAACCAAAGAATTATTTTTATACAAATCGGGAAACGCCGTTAAAACTTTTGAAGGTTTCGGAATAATAGCAGGACTCACCAAAGGATTACTTCTTCTGTATCCTATAATGTCAGATTCTTCTTCGTTTAAAACTAATGGATTTATACTATAGGAAGAGCGTACAGCAAATAAGATACGCAGCTCATCTGAACTTAAGAAGCCTTCTTTTCTGATGTCATCGCCTCTTTGCTCAAGCAACCATTCAAAAGCTTTTTCTGAAATGGTATCGTTTTTTAAGCCGCCTTCCATGGCTCGAATGTGCTTCAATTCGGCCTCTTTAAACACCTGATTTTCAACAGGCATCTTTTTTGAATACGTAATCCCAAACCAAATCAATAAAACGAAAAGAGCACCACCTATTTCTAGAATGATCCTCGTCTTTCTATCAAGTTTTCCTCTAAGCTTGAAAAGTGAATTCATTTACTTTAAAACTAAAAAAGGGTGCTGCATTGAAATTCAAAACCATGGATTACAATACATCACCCTTTTTTTGATGAATTAATTTATTTATTCAGCTACAAGCTGGAATTCAGTTCTCCTATTTTTAGCTTTACAAGCATTGTCCTGATTTTGTTCGCAGCCTTTTACTGGTTTGTTCGGTCCATTACCAACGACTATAAATCTATTGGCATTCATGTTGTATTGCTTTTGTAAATAAGTTGCAACAGCTCTCGCCCTCTTTTCAGACAAGCTCATATTCATAGCCATTTTACCAACATTATCGGTATTTCCTTCTACTCTAATCCTTGTATTTCTATAAGATTTAGCGATGTCTGCAAACTGCAAATCTATTATTGTTTTAGCATTCTCATCCAGTTGGAATTTTCCAGAGGGAAAAGCGATGCTTATTGGTTTAGAAGAAATAGCTGGTGCCGCTTTATCTTTAGCGGTTGGTGGAGTGTATTCTTTTTCTTTTTCAGAAGTATGAGTTCTTCCTTCAAGCTTCGATTTTTGTACTGCTCCAGCCCAAGCTAATGATCTCCATTGTGGTCTTTTCGCAGGTGCTTGTTCAAGTTCAGCAAATTTATTTCCCATCTTGTTATATAGTGATTCACCCGTTACTCCTTTGAAGTTTGTATTTTGTCCAAAGAAATCTTGATTGTCACCGTGAGTTGTTAAACGTACTGAACCAATCATTCCTTCTGAATCTGCGGGTGGTACACCAGTAACCTCTGACATGATCCTAGCTGATTTTGCTAAATTATTTTTACTGGCATTTATTTCTGCAGCACCTTTCATCCAACCTTCATAGAATTTTTCAAGCTTGTCTCTGTTCTTTTTCAAGTAAGCATTTTTTACCATAAAAACATCTGCAATAATATTACTTGCTTCAACAGTTGATTGCAACACTTTAGAACCTGCGACTGCTCTCTTACATGCTTCATCATCTGGACTCCATACGATAGCTGCATCAACCTTACCTGATTTAAAAGCATTGGCTGCATCCGGTGCAGAAGCCACTTCTACCCTTTCCACATCATCGAAATCCATACCTGCAGATTCAAGCATGTGTGCCAAAAAAGAAACAGAAGGAGAAAATCCACCATAAGCGATCTTTTTACCTTTTAAGTCATTTACTGTTTTTATATTTCGTGCTACAACTACCGCATCTCCACCTCTAGACCAATCTACTTGTATGAAAACCCTTGGATCATATTTTGCTAATCTTTCCATTTCAGTATTCATGGCTCCAGTCTCTTGTCCTAAAAGGTCCACTTCATCAACCTCCCAAGCTTTACGACTACCTTCAAAATCATCTATTAATACAAAGTCTACTTTTAGTCCATATTCTTTATAAAACCTAGATTTTTCTGACCACTCTGCACCTTCATTAAAGTAAAGGCCAGGAGCGTAGCCACCCCAAGTAAATATTTGAACTTTTAGTACATCTTCATCAGTTCCTGCTTTTCTTGCAGCTGCACTTTTACCTGCTGGTGCATCAGTTGAACCATTGGTGACTGATCCAGTAGCATCACCACTCTGTCCACTTTTATCTCCAGAAGATGTTCCTGTTGTTTCTTCTATTTTATCTTTTAGAGATGCTCCTTCTTCTGTTTTGTTTAAGAAAAAGTATAAACCATAACCTATTATTCCCATAATCACCAATGTGATTAAGAACTTAGAAAAGGTGGTTAATCGTCCTGCCATTTTATATCGGTTTTAATTATTCAAATAAATTGTCGTATTGATTGGCTCGATTATCAGGAACCTTTGCTTTAATAGGCTCATTGATATCAAGTACTTGACTATCATCATTGGCTTGTAAGATAAGGTCTTCTTTATCGTTTCCAAGCAATAAGGAATCTCCTTCTTTTTCCCATTTTTCCAACATCTTCATTCCTTCTTCTTCAAAAATTCCATTTTGTAAATCTATAGATTCCATAAAGCCAGAAGAAACTTCCATAAATCTTTCCATCTCTCCTACTTTGTTGGCAACGTCATCAGCGATGGTCTCCATAGCTGTATCAAACATAGCTCTTTTATCAGGATCACCTGAGATAATGGACATTGCTGATTTCATAGCAGAGCTACTTGCCTTTATCGCTTCGTATTCTTGCTCTTTAACCATCACCTGGTCCTTGACATCTTCTTTAAGAATTTCAGAATTTTCATACATCTTTTTCAAGACTCTAAAAAGCACTTCCATTTTCTTATACAAATCTTCAAGCCTCATGTTTGATTCTCTCAGACGGCCAGCTTTTCTAGACTTTAAAATTACCTGGTTCCTTTTATTGCTTGCTTTGGCTTTAGAAGCTAATTCTAAATTACTTTTTATGTTTTTCTTATTGTTGTGAATGGTTTCGCTCAGCTTGTGCATTTGGCCTTTTAACTTATTGAGCTGTTTATTCATTTTCCTGAGGTTACCTTCAAGATCATCTATATAAGATTTTAGAATAGCAATTGGATCTATTTGGATAAACAATCCAGTAATCCATCTCATTGCACTTTTATACATATACCAAACTAGGTTTCTAGCTTTTTTATCAATGGCTAAAAAAAGTAAGGACCCAACAATAAGGGTGGTTAAAACTATGGAAATGACAGAGCCTATGTTTGCGATAACGAAGATACCTAAAGCAGCTAAAGCCCCTAAAACAGCTACCATAAAAATCCCTCCAGTGACACCTTCAGGTTTTTTCCAAAATGATTTTGGTTTATTACTCATTTTTAAATTTCAATTCTATTACTGTAAATATTTTTTTATTAATTCAACGTCTTTCTTTATTTGTGATTCTAATAAATCATAAGTAATGAGAAAGTCATTTTTCGTTTTTTCTACCTTTGTTTTTGAGATTTCTATTTCTTTTTTTGCAGAAGCATATTGTTCTTTTAATTTAGCAATATCATCTTGCAACTTTTTGATTTGTTGTTCTTTGTTCGCAATGGCTTTTAAGATGTCTTCAGAGCCCGTTTGCTTTGAGGTGACTTGCTTCGTATTTTGAGAGGCTACTACTTGTTGAAATTTTTGCTTTTCTTGATTTAAGATGTCTAAATAATACGAAGCAGAACTGGTTATGTTTTCTTTTGTAGCACCCATCGTTTGTGCCATTGCAAATGCAGATTGAAATCGAGTAGCATCTTCCATATCCATTTTCTTTAAGGATTGTAAAGATTGCTTATATTCCATATAGTCAAATCCTTCCTTATTGTTCTTTTTCATTGCACCTAAAAGGATGTCCATAAATTTATCGGAAATTTCTCCTTTAGTATCCGCTGTTGTGGTCCTAGGGGTTTCTTTTTCTATGCTTGGAACAATTTGTTCTTCTGAATTTTCATCCCCACCTGTTTGACTTGAGAGATAATCTGAGGATTCTGATAGGTCTTCAGCAGCTGCTTCAACTTTCTTATTTTTTAAGGGGTCTTCGCTCGGCTCTTTCTTTGTTTTTCCTTCTTCTTTAACAAAAAGTGATTTTAAATTTTTTAACATTAATGTTTGAATTTTTGCCTTCTGGACTACACGATCCAAAATTTAACTTGAGCAATTCCAACTAAAGCTTAATTTCGGACGTTTTTAATCGTACAAAATAAAGAAAATTTACATAATGTTACAAACCTTATCATAGCTAATTCTTTGATTTATAATTATGATAAACATTTGATTTTCTTTTATCTTGTAATTTTGTTGTATAAAAAGAATCGATCTTGGACTTGAGACCTATATATTACTATGTAAAACTTGCTGTATTTGCTGTTTTATCGATCTGTTTTGCTTGTTCGGATGATGAAATGGACGGAGACAATACCATGCCCAGCTATGTTTTAAACAGTCCAATAGATGGATCAAGCTTTGAATCGGATGAAAAAATCCCTTTCTCCATAGAAATAAGTGATGCTTCCACCATCGTTTCTTACAATGTTGTCATCAGAAATACCCTTACAGATGGAAGGGCATTTTTGAAAAGTGAGTTTAATTCCACCAAAACTGTATTGATAGAATTTGAAGAAAGCTTTCAAGTACCGGTAGCCACTGTATTCAATATTGAACTAGAAGCAATAGACGATTTTGACAATAAACTTGATAAGGTCATTGGTTCTTTTACAATAAATAGACAAAGTGGTGGAACTTTAGACTTGAGATTTGATCTTAAGTATGGAAATGAAGCCTTTAAGTTATTTGAAGAATACGACTACCCTTCAGGGGAAAAAATAACTTTTGGCAGACTCAGTTTCTATACAAGTGACATTAATCTTGTAGCCAGTGATGGCACAATGATTCAACAATTAAATGTTGATTACATAGACATGTCTCGTCATCTTGAAAACCCTAATTTGCAAGGAACTCCTTTTTCTTATAAAATAGGTGGTGTTGATCCTGGCATTTTTGAAGCCCTAAGGTTTAACATTGGTTTGACTAGCGAACAGAACGCAACAAAACCTTTTCAATACTCTGTAACTGACCCCTTAGGATTTTCCAGCGAACATTGGGAAAGTTGGGAATCCTACGTCTTTTTCAAAATAGAAGGAAAATTAGACAAAGATGGTGATGGCTTTTTTGAATCTGATGTGGCTTTACATGGAGGATCTGATGAAGCACTTAGAGTAATAGAAATTCAATCCTCCTTGGATATTCAAGATGGTGTTGACACCCAAATAAACATGACTTTTGACCTTAAACAGGTTTTTGAACCTGAAGGAGGAGCTATTTACGACATCCAAGCAGATCCATTAATTCATGATTTAGACCAATTAGATCAAGTTATAAGCTTGGCTGACAATATTAAAAATTCAATAAATTAATTTTAACAATGAAAAAAATTACCCTTTTTACCTCTCTTATCATTGGATGTATTTCGCTATTCGTCTCTTGTAGTAGTGATGACGATACCTCGCAAAACCTCGCCCAAGTGAATATCGACTTCAATTTTTTAGTGGGATCAGATAACTTTACACCAGGAGAAACCTACTCGATTGGAGGCGAAGATGTTCAAATTGACATCATGCAGTTTTATGTAGGGGGATTAAAAATGACAAGTTCCACTGATGAAGAGTTTTCCTTAAGCGGGTACCATATTATTTCAAGTACGAATGATAACATAGCCTTTGGAGAAGTTGCCATTGGTGACAACAACGATTTTGAATTTATAGTTGGAGTGGATTCAGCTACCAATGGTCAATCTGAAGATGATTTTTCTACAAGACCAGCTAATGATCCATTATCCATGCAAGAACCTTCTATGCATTGGAATTGGAATAGTGGATATAAGTTTTTAAGAATTGATGGGATGATTGGAGGGCAAGCTTTTAAATACCACATTGGTACAGATAATCTTTTGGTTAATTTAAACATTGACGATGCCATTAATGTAGCTGAAGGAGGAAGTACTATAATCGTTCAAGTTGACATTGCTCAATTTTTTAATGGAATTGATGTAGCTGCAGGAGAATCAACAATGACAATGGATAATTTACCACTTGCCACGCAAGTAGTTGGAAATTATACTTCAGCATTTTCTGTAGGACAATAATTTAAAAAATAACTACCATTTTACATTAAAGTACAAATCTATTTTATTGGAAAAGTGAGTTCAGATAAATTAAACTCTTTTAAAAGAGGTGCAGAATTTTTATAAATTGGCACCTCTTTTTCATTATGCACAAGCTTTATTTATTCTTATCATTTTTGTTCTTATCTAGCTTTTTTGCTTGTCAGCAAATAAAGCTTGAAAGAGACTTTCAACTGGAAATTCCGAAGCACTTCCCAAGCCCGAAGATTCCGGCAAACAACCAACTGACAGCAAATAGAATTGAATTAGGCAAGCTTTTATTTTTTGAACCTTTGCTTTCCAAGGACACC
>CALDYJ010000132.1 GCA_937941095.1 uncultured Saprospiraceae bacterium
TCATAGACGGTGAAATAGCTGGGATGTTGAACTTCAAAGCTAGCCACAAAAGAAAGGTGAAACATCACGGAGTATTCGGCATTTCTGTGCTAAAGAAATATTGGAATTTAGGTGTTGGAAGGATAATGATTCAATACTTGATTGACTGGGCCAAAGAAGGCGGCATCATAAAAAAAATAAATTTAAGCGTTCTGGAAGAAAACGTAAATGCCTTTCATCTCTATAAAAAACTTGGTTTTCAAGTAGAAGGAAAGGAGCTTCGAGCTAGTTTTCAAGGTGGAGAATTTCTGGATGCTTATTATATGGGATTGCTTCTTGATTGATTTTTTCTTGACTTTTTGGGTCAACCTATTTTAGGCATTGACAACGGCAATAAGCCAATGGCCTAAACAACCTAAAATGCAGTAGAGCTTACCATTATAGTCCAAAGAAAATTCTAAATTGCTGGTTCAATCAATTGCATGAATAAGTTCATTGTTATATACTTGATTATCAACACAATGGGAGCAGTGCTCAGCGCTCAAAATAATCCATTTCAAGTTATTAGTAAATTACCAATGTACAATGCCCATTTAATTCAAAATGAATTTGATGAATTAGCCATTATAGATTACCTAGAATTTAATAATTCCAACAGTTTTCAGATCACTCGATTTAGACCAAATGTCATTAGCTCTTTAGGAGCAGAACTAAGCGCACCAGGCTATTATTTTAATCAGATCGCTCGAGCAAATGAGGCATACGTTTCTTCTAAAATTTTAATCTCCACTGGAGCAATAGATGAGAAAGACGGTGCTCAAAAAACCATGTTTATTTTAACAGATCCTCTAGGGCTACAAGCTTCGGCCTTAACTTATAGAAGGGATGCCTATGTGAAGATTGATGAAAAAAATGAACAAATCATCAGCTTAGCCTTTGATGGACGCATCAACGTTTATCAATTTGACATTCATGGAAATCAAAATTGGGCTAAAAACATTGAGATCAACAAAGAATTTTCTAGAGTTGGACAAGTACTCGCCTTAAAGAATGGAAATTTTTTAATCTTGGTCAATGAATTTGGCGTGGGCATAAACGATGAGTATTCATTAATCATCCAATTGGATGCTGCAGGTAATATTATAGGGGAGCGCGAGTTAAAAGGTGTCAATGTTCAAAATTTAGCAGAAAATGATCAGGGTGATCTTTTTATGTCTGGTGTAACGAGGTCTTTAAGTCATGAAGCAGGTGTAAGAACGGATGCCTTTATTTTAAAAACAAATGCCAATCTTAATGTGCAATGGGCGAGGGTTTTGTTTAAAGATCAGTTTAATTATTTTGATTTAAACATGGAGTTGAATGACCAAAACGAGTTGATCTTTTTTTATTACTCTTTGAATAACTCTTTTCCAAGTATTTATACAAAAATGAGTAATGAGGGTGATGTCATAGAACAGCATGGTTACTTTACTTTTCTACCTGCTTTGCAATTAGGAAAATTTGGAACGGTATACATTCATTCTGTTGAAGAGAATGAAGACATTCCATTGTCACTAAGTGGTGTAGGAAGAAGGATCATTACCAAAACTAAAATTGAAAGAGAAGCAGACAATTGTTTCATCATTGAATCTTGTTTGGAGTCAGAAGCAATAGATGTTGAAGAAGGAGCGATCAGCAGTAGCCAAAGAGACATACCTTTGCTGGATCCGGTTGATATAGAAAGTCGTGAAATTCAAACTAGCTTTGGGCCATGGGATTGCGATAAAAGTAACTTGCCTGCAAGTACCTTTGATTTTGTGGATACCTTGTGCATCGGGGCCTGTGATCCAGCCACTAATTATTTTGACGATGCTTCTTATAAGAGAGAGTGGCGTGTGATGGGCCCTAATGGAGATGCTGTTTTTGAAGAATTGTCGCCGGAATTTTGTTTTGATGCGCCAGGAGATTACATCATTAGGCATACGATTTGGAATTTAGATTGTCCAGATTTTCATGAAAGAAAGGTGCATGTTTTAGCAGAATTAGAAAGCAGCATCATTGCGGCAGAAGTGATCTGCGATGACTTATCTGTTGACTTGATGATAAATACGAGCAGACCTTACACTTCTTTAACCTGGAGTGATCCGCTCATTGCGCAAGACTTTAAAGTATATGAAGCAGGTACTTATTATGTAACTGTTACTGATGGCTATTGCGAAACTATTTTGGAAAAAGAAATCAGAACCTTTGATGATTTCATTGCTGGTAAAGCACTGATAAATATTCCAGAAGATTCTCTTGTTTGTCCTTATGCAATCCCCTTTGAGATCACTTTGGAAAATGATTTTAATGCTACTTATTACAGATTTGGCGGTTTGTTGGAAGAGCCTTTATTGAAGATCGATCGACGAGGAGATTATTTTTTAGAGATAGACATTGAAGGTTGTATCATTCCTTTCAACTTTTTTGTAGATGTCAAAGATTGTAGCCCAAAAGTTTTTATCCCTACTGCTTTTTCACCTGATGGAAATGGAGTAAACGATACTTTTTTTGCGGAGGGAGTATTCTTTGAAACCTTAGATCTAAGGATCTATGATCGCTGGGGAGAATTATTGCACGAAGGCCCAGAGCCTTGGGATGGGATGAGCAATAAAAAAGAGATGATGCCAGGTGTTTATTTTTACATTTTGGAATATCAGCATTCGGAGAGCGATGAGTTGTTTAAGGAAGTAGGCACTTTTAGTTTGCTGCGTTAAGGGGAGAGCTCGATTTTTATTTTATAATCTAAGCAGCCTTTGCAATATGGTACTCTTTAAAGGAAGTAATTCTTTTTAATTTTTTAATTATCTTGGTTTAAGGAGCTTGTATTCGGTAGGAATGGTGTTGGTATTAACAAGTTATTCCTAATTAGATTAAAACATCAAAAGCAATTCCCGAAATTAGTTAGATAATAAAGAAAATGAAGAAATCAATAATAAAATATTTCATACAAGTATTCTTAATTGTTTTTAGTGTCGTACTTGGTTTATACCTAAGCGATAGAATTGAAGATAGAAAAAACGAAAAGAACGCAACGAAGTTATTGTCAAAAATAAAATCAGAGCTAAATGAAAATAAAAAATTATTGGATCGATGGGTTCCATATCACGGACAAATAGTTAATAATTTAGATAGCCTTTCTAATGATGAAAAATTTATTAAGAAATTTATCAATGACAAATCAGCCATTTATGAGGCGTTTAGCGAAGGAACAATTATGAGTGATATGCCTTCTAATGATGCTTGGGATATTGCCAAGTCGCATCCCTTAGTTGTAAATATTGATTATGATATATTACTCGGTCTATCTAAAATTTTTAATCAACAGAAATTTACTTATGAATCTATTCCAAAACTTATTGACTTAATGTTGTCAACTGAATTTAATGCCACGGAAACTGCCAGACCAAACTTGAAATTATTCAAAGACAAGTTGGAAGAAATCTATGGTCGAGAATTGCAATTAATTAATTATTATAACGAAACAGAAAAAATTCTAAATTTCCATTACAATTAAAAGAATAACTCAGACGATTGCTTAAAATTGTGTAAATATCAAATGTTATAATTAGCAGAGTAAAGATAAAAATAGGTATAGCTCTAGGTAGAGCACAATAGGCCTTTTACATTTGATCTTCGATAAACCTTTGAGTAAATGTGGGGAATTCGTACCTCAAAAATAAACGGAATTAAGGCCTAATGTGTCTACCATCATCGTTGTCTTTACGCAAATATAAAAACACATCAAGGTTGACAATTACGTATAAATATATTATCTTTACACGTAAAGGCATAAAATGGATAAGAAACTAACATTAAGTCTTAATCAGAAGATAATAGAAAAGGCAAAGGAATTTGCAAAATCTAATAATACAAGTCTATCAAAAATGATAGAAGCATATTTCACTTCTTTAACGAATACTGAGAATGAAGGTGAACTAAAAACCACTCCATTAGTAAAAAGTCTATCTGGTGTAATTGATCTTCCAGAAGATTTTAATTATAAAAGCTCACGCGCTGATTATCTTTTGAAAAAACATAAATGAATAAAGCATTAGTCGATACAAATATAATTTTAGATTTGTTAGCCAAACGAAATCCGTTTTATCAAGATAGCGAACAAATATTTTCATTGGCTGATTTAGGAAATATTGATTTATTTGCATCAAGCTTGAGTATTGTAAATACACATTATATATTGAAATCTATTCTTAAAAAAAAGAATTCTAGAACAATAATCAGAAAATTCAAAGTTCTTGTTGAATCAGTCGATCTCACTGATAAGATAATTGAGTTATCTTTGAACGATTCAAAATTCAAAGATTTTGAAGATGGAATACAATATTACACGGCACTAGAAGCACAATGCAATGTCATTGTTACGAGGAATTTAAAAGACTTTAAAAATTCAAACATTCCAGTTGTTAGCCCTAAAGAATTCCTCACAAAAGTTAATGGTGAGAAATAACTTTAGCTAGGATTTATATTTGCCTACTTCCTGGCAGATCTAAGGCCTATCAGTCCCATTGTCGAGTATTATTTAAAATTTGATAAGAAAATATACTGAAATATCACAGCTTAGCAGTGCACACTCCATTAGGAATTACTCCAAAAGATTATTATTTAACAACAATTCAATTACCAAAATCAAAGATAGTAGAGATAGAAATTAAAAGGCTTCCAAAAAATTGGAATACATTTCCACATCTGAAGTCTACAAAGAAATTTGGAGATGATTTCGTTAAGAAAAATTCAAGCTTAATACTTAAGGTGCCTTCCGCTGTAATTCAAGATGAATTCAACTACCTAATTAATCCTTTTCATAAAGAATTTGCTAAGGTCAAAATAAAAAGTACAAAATTATTCAAGTTTGATAGTCGATTATTTAAAAAGTAATAAGGAGCCTAGCAACACAAATTATCTAACAAAAGAACTGAATAATTTGTTAAATTTATTCAATCAAATACTGCTAAATCATGAGCATTAATACAACTGTCCTTCCTCAAGTTGAAACAAAAGCAGCGGATATCCAACGAATTTTCAAGTTGCAAAAGAATCATCAGTTCAACATAGGTAATACTACAGCCGCTCAACGTAAAGCAAAATTAAAGAAACTCCATCAAGCTGTTTTAAGCTATAGAGCTCAAATCAAAGAAGCACTTTACAAAGATTACCGCAAGCATCCAAGCGAAGTAGATCTTACAGAAATTTATCCTGTGACCAGTGAGCTAAAAGATGCCAAAAGTAATATTCGACGATGGATGAATGGCAGAGCGGTAAGTACGCCACTAGCGATGTTAGGTTCCAGTTCAAAAATTCATTATGAACCTAAAGGAGTTGTTTTAATTATTTCCCCTTGGAATTTTCCTTTCAACTTGACTTTCGGTCCACTGGTTTCGGCCATCGCCGCCGGCAACACAGTGATGATTAAGCCATCAGAAATGACACCAAATATTTCGGCTTTGATGAAAAAAATCATTTCCGAATTATTTGAAGAGAAAGAAGTGGCATTGCTTGAGGGAGGGATTAGCACTTCTACAGAATTGCTCAAACTCCCTTTCAACCACATCTTTTTTACTGGTGCTCCGAGTATCGGAAAAATAGTGATGCGAGCCGCAGCAGAAAATTTGGCATCAGTCACACTGGAATTAGGTGGAAAGTCTCCAACTATTGTTGATGAAACAGCAAATGTGAAGCTTGCCGCAAAAAGAACGGCTTGGGGAAAGTACGTCAATAATGGCCAAGTATGCATTGCACCAGATTACCTTTTCGTCCACGATAGTAAGAAAGAAGTTTTTATCACTGCCTATAAAAAATACATGCATGAATTCTATTCCGATGATGCTTCACAAGAAACTTCCTATGCTCGAATAGTAAACAAGAGGCATTTTGAGCGAGTAAAATCTTATGTTGACGACGCCATTTCAAAAGGAGCAAAAGTGGAAGCTGGGGGCAAATTTGACGCTAGTCAAGATTACATCGCACCAACCTTGATGACGAATGTTTCTAGAGATTCAAAATTAATGACCGAAGAAATATTTGGGCCTGTTCTGCCCGTTTTTGGCTTTTCAAACATAAAGTCAGTGATCGATGAAATCAATGCCCGCGAAAAACCTTTAGCACTTTATATTTACAGCAATAAAAAGAAAAACATAAAGCACCTCATCGCTAATACTCGTGCAGGAGGAACCTGTGTCAATCACAATGCTGCCCATTTTTTCAATACTAACTTACCCTTTGGTGGATCAAACAACAGCGGCATTGGCAAAGCGCATGGGCTAGAAGGATTTATTGCTTTCTCAAATCCTAGAGGTATTTTCAAACAGCACGTGCCTAATGCTTTAGACTTGCTAACTCCTCCTTATAATAATTTTAAGCAAAGATTGATAGACTTAACGATAAAGTGGTTTTAAGGAAGTTTAATAAGAACTGGTTAAGGATTAAAAAAGGTAGTTTCCAGAATAAGTGAAGTTCATAAAAAAGGGGAATTGGAATAGAAATCCTAAAACATTTATGAATTTTTTCAGGTGAATTTTCCGCCTGATAACTCAACTTTTGAACATCAATTTTAACTTGCAAACGACTAAAGGAAATTTGAACATATCTTTGTTATGAGTTAGCTTGTTTTACATTGAACTAAAAAGGGCCTCTAATATTAGAGACCCTTCCATTTAAAATTATAACACTTAAAATCTATTCCTCCAAACTCATTTCAAAGCTTGCACCTCCTTGCATAAAATTCATTTTCTTTTCTTCGGGAATGAAAGTAATGGTCAATCCTATTTCCTTATTAGAATATTTATGATCCCCCTCCGAACTAAGTCTAAAAGAAGGCTGCCCTTCCCCTTGGCCGATCAACTGATTATTTTCTTGGCTGATGGTTAGATCAATCGGCAATGAATCAGAAGAGTAAGTACCTACATACTTATCTAGATTTTCAACACTAAAGGCTACAGTCTTTACCTCCTCCTTTTGTGGAGCTACTTCTTGCTTTAGCATTTCAAATTTATGTCCCTGTTGTTCAAAAAGTAATTTATTTTCTTCCGTTAAAAATTGCAGCTTAACGCCGTACTTCATGATGATGAACTTATGATTTCCTTTGGCCTCTAAGGCGGTTCTTGATTGTCCTGTAGCCATAAGGTAAAGTGTATGGTCTTCCTTGGTCACGATCATGTCCATTGGTAAATCATCCGTGACATAAGTACCTACGTATTGATCCAATTCTTCTTCACTCAAACTCACATTGTCAAAAGAAGGCAACTCATAAGGCCTTCCAAATATTTCGTTTAGTACAGCCAACTCTACATCATGCGAACCGAAGTTTGCCCCATTGCAAGACATGGCAAAACAGATGTCTTCTTCTTCAAAATAAATTAGGTTAGAAGCGAAGGCGTCGATGTTGCCACCATGTCCCCAGCCCTTTGAATCATTAAAGGGAGTAGCGTACAAAGCAAAACCAAATTTTGCATCATCGACAGGTTTCATTTGCGCTACGCTTTTGGCTGAAATCAATTGACCATTCATTAGCGCTCGAGCGAATAGACAAAGATCTATAGGCGTTGAGATGATGCCACCTGCACCTAAAGGGATGGACATATCGTCCTGAGGATGCTCTTTCCAGTCATCTTTTCTATAGTAAGATTTCGCTTCATTATTTGCGGTATTGATTGCAGCGCCGTAGTGCGTATTTTGTAAATTCAAAGGAGATGCAATGTACTTGTCTAGAATTTTTTCATAGCTTTTTTTGAAAGTCTTCTCAAGGATCATCGACAAGAGAACATAGTTAGAATTACTGTAGGCAAAATCTGCATCAGGTTCAAAGTCGATTCCTTTACCGATGATGGTATCCACTAAGGCCGCCTGTGTTATAGGCTTCGTATGCCAGGTATGATAATTTCTATCGGTAAAGTTGCTAATGCCACTTCGATGATTAAGCAATTGCCTAATGGTGATGCTGCTAGCATTTTGGATGTTTGGAAAATAATGTTCAATGTTATCGTCCAGCTTTAATTTATCCAGCTCGACAGCTTTCATGATTAAGGTAGCCGTAAAAGTCTTGGAGATGGATCCGATTCTGAATTCAGTTTCAGTATTGTTTAGCTTATTGTTTTCCAAATCCGCAGCACCTAGTGCATTAGCGTAAATGACGTCCTTACCTTTAGTGACAGCAACAGATCCAAAAAAGAGCTCCTTCTCTTGCAGGATGTTAAAGAAGCTATCCAGTTTAGCATACGTATTGTTTTGGCTAAAGCCAATGAAAGAAGTTAATATAAGAATGCTTGTTATGATTAAAGATTTCATGATATAAGATTTTAAGCGTGAATTAAATGATTAAATACAATTCAAATTTATAGCGAGAAATGCTCGAAAAAAAAGAATAGTGACCTATGGCTAAGGGCTTGTGACCACTTGCTGTAAAATTGTGATGAAAGGCGTTTGTCACATAAGTCAACAGGGATGTTTTTTCTTTCTTAACTTGCAGTATGATGGAGTTTCTTAAAAAAAGATGGGTTTATCACAGTTTGATTTGGGGACTAATCCTATTTGTATTTGCAGGTATGACTTATAGTTCAGCATACCATTCGAATGGTTTTTTCCAATGCTTTAAGGATTCGTTGATCTTTCTTATTCCAGTTGCACCAATTGTTTATTTAAGCCTGTGGGCAAAAGAATACTTTTTTGATAAGCGTCAATACTTTATTTATTTTCTGGTGGCAGCAGGGATTGTTGCCATCGGCGTGCTCTTGTATGAATTCATTGATGGCCTTGACGGTGAAATGGGTAATCCACGGAGTCAAAACATTACTAATTACATCTTTTTTCAATTGATTGCGGTGGGCATTCAATATTTCAAAAGAGGCATTGTCAATCAATACCAAATTCAGGAACTGCGAGCAAAAACAGCGGAGACAGAACTTAATGCTTTAAAGGCCCAACTCAACCCTCATTTTCTATTCAACACCTTAAATAACATCTACGCCATCAATCACATGAATGCAGAAAAAGGTTCGGAGATGATCATGGAGTTGTCGGAAGTCATGCGTTATCATTTGGAATTTTCGAAAGTGGGGAAGGTGAAGTTAGCAGATGAAATACAATTGCTTAATTCTTACATCAAGTTAGAAAAGTTGCGCTTGCGAGAGACCTGTGATGTGCAAATTAATTTTGAGAATGCCGACGAGTCATTAATGATTTCTCCATTGCTTTTCATACCTTTTGTTGAGAATGCCTTCAAGCATGGTACGCATCCGACCAAGGCATGCTTTGTACACATAGCGCTTAAGACCATAGGAAATAAATTATTGTTTACCGTAAGAAACAGCATGATTACAAATCGCAAGGTCGTAAAAACAAACATCGGTTTGGCTAATACGAAGAGAAGGTTAGCTTTGGTTTTCCCAGAAAAACATAACTTACAGATCGATCAAAACGAGGAAGAACATTCGGTTGAATTGCAAATTGACTTATGAATAAAATCAAATTATTAATTGTCGATGATGAACCGCTTGCACATAAGGTGCTGGAAGGCTATTGCGAAAAACTAGATTACGTAGAGATAATCGGCAATTGTTACGACGGCATCTCCACCTTAAACTTCCTCAACAAAAACAAAGTCGATGCCGTCTTGCTGGACATTCAGATGCCAGACATCACCGGCCTAGAATTATTGGATACCTTAAAAAACAATGCCCCTAAAATCATCTTCACCACCGCCTACACCCACTATGCCTTACAAGGCTTTGACTACGATCAGGTCGTGGATTATTTACACAAACCCATTAGGCTTTCTCGATTTATAAAAGGGATAGAACGATTAAAACGGATCTTGCATTTAGAGCAAGATTTTATGGCCACAGCTCCTACAATAGAAAGTCCAAAAGCTGAAAGCGCAGCATCAGATTTCATCAGCATCAAGGACAGCAAAACCATTTACAGGATTGCCTACTCGGACATACAATACATCCAATCTTGGGGAAATTACCTTAAGTTTTTTGTCAAAGATCAAAGCGTCAAGATTGTCCGTAAGACCATTAAGACCATCGAAGCCGAATTACCTGCTGCTCAATTTTTGAGGATCCACAAGTCTTACATC
>CALDYJ010000133.1 GCA_937941095.1 uncultured Saprospiraceae bacterium
GGCTGTTAGTGCAATGATTGGAATAGCCGCTTTTTTGGGATCCTTCATGGCTCTTATAGCAATTGTAGCCTCGCAACCATCCATATTAGGCATGTTAATGTCCATTAAAATAATGTCAAAATCTTGTTTCTCGATCAATTGAACAGCTTCTAATCCATCATTAGCAATGGCTATTTCGACATCCCATTTAGCTAAAATCTTTTTAGCAACAATTTGATTTATCTTGTTATCCTCTGCTATCAATACTCTCACCCCTGAAAGCCCACCTCTTGATATTGGAACGAGTTCTTTTTCAGCTTGAGCCTCGCTCAATGACTTTCCTAGTTCAAAATCTAAGTTGCAATAGAATGTACTTCCTACACCGAGTGTAGAATCTACTTTGATCTCCCCTCCTTGTAATTCTACTAAGCGTTTTGTGATGGCCAAGCCTAATCCGGTTCCCCCAAATTTTCTAGTCGTATTGCTTGAGGCTTGAGTAAAACTTTCGAAGATGGCTTTTTGCCTATCTTCTGGAATACCGATTCCCGTATCTTCCACAGCGAAATAAATGTTTACTTTTCCATCTTTTGCTTCTCTAACCTGACAAATCAACTTTACGTAACCTTCCTCTGTAAATTTTATCGCGTTACTTACAAGGTTACTGATGATTTGGGTAATCCTTGTAGGATCTCCAATAATTGTTCTTTTGAGATTGTTTGATTCGAATAGAAGTTTAAGGTCTATTCCTTTCTTCCTTGTTGTTACGTTTAATGTGCTGATTAAATTTTGAACGAGTTCTTTCAGGTCGAATTCGACTTTTTCAATTACTATTTTTCCAGCTTCAATTTTTGAAAAGTCTAAGATGTCATTGATCAAATTTAATAAATTGTTAGCTGAAAACTCTAAGGTTTTTAAATTCGCAATTTGATCTTTGCGAGGACTTTCATCAATTAAGATATTCGTCATACCGATGACCGCATTCATAGGAGTACGGATTTCATGAGACATGGTAGAAAGAAAATCTTCTTTAGCCTTAGCTGCAGCTTCCGCTAATTCTTTAGCTTTATTTAATTGAATGTTAGTTTCTTTGAGCGACTCATTTTTTTCTTCGATGATGTTATTTTGGCTATTCAGCTGAGTGTTCATAAGTTGAGTCCTCAACAATAAAAAACCTAACATCAACATGGAAACAATTAAGATCCCTAAAGAAATCCACAAGTACTTTGTCTGAGTTTCTTTCAAAGCTTTTTGCGCATTCAATCTTGCAATCTGCTGCATTTTTTCTCTAGTCTTTACTTCGTCTTCGTACTCTTGTTGTAATTCAAGAACAGTTTGCTGAGCTTGTGCTGAAACAAGGCTATCATTTAATTCCTGATGCTCTCTTTTGTATTGATAAGCATTCTGATAATCGCCAAGTGAAGCATAAGCAAAAGATAGGTTATCCAATAAGTCTTGAAGTCCAAAATAATAAGAAGAATTAAGGCTGTACTCTTTGCCTCTTCTAAGGTAAGTAATACCGGTTTCGAAATCACCTTGATTAACATAAGCAACTCCAAGTTTTGAACAGCTTTTGGCCTGCCCTACTTTTTCATTGATTTCTGTGTAAAGTGCTAAAGATTCAGAGAGGTACTTTATTGCATTTTGTGAATCATTTTGTTCATCGTAGGTTACACCTATTGCGAAAAGAAACTGAGCAATGTTAGATTTAGCCTCCATCAATTTAGCTCGATCCAAACCTAGGTATAAATACTCTAATGCTTTATCATACTTGCCTTTCTCTCTATAAATAGATCCGATATTATTGTAGGAAGTGATAATTCTAAACTGGTCATTCTTTTCGATGGCTAAGTTCAATCCCTTTTTATAGTAATCCATGGCAACGTTGAGTTTATTGAATTGCTTATTCAATACACCTAAATTATTGTAGCTCAACATCAAGCCCTGAGTATGACCGATGGTCTCTCTTATTGCGACTGCTTTCAAGTAAAATTCAGAAGCCAATGCATATTTACCTGCATTGAAGTGAGTTATGCCAATGTCATTATAGTTTACTGCAATTAATATTGAGTCCTTTAAGTTTTGCGCAATGTTAAGAGATTCTTTAAACCTTATCTTTGCATCACCTAATTCGCCTCTAGAAATATTGAGATTTCCTACAGCATTCAATACGTCTGCAATCCTTTTTAAATTCTTTTTATCCTTACCCTTTTTTCTATAAAAAACCAATGCTTTTTCAAAAGATTCAAAAGATTCATCAAAGCGACCTAATCTTTTTTGAATTCGTCCTTTTACATAATTGAAAGCCCCCAAATATTTTAATCCTCCGTGCTGATTTGCAATCTCTAGACCGTTTTCTGCATATTCTAATGCTTCTATAGGTTGGCTTGTTCTTAAAGAATAAGCGATCCTATAGATCAGTTTCATTTGAGCGGTATCCGTGGAAGTCTCAGCCAGTTCAATTTTGAGCTTTTCGATTTTACTCGACTGCGCGTTTAAAGCACTAGTAGCATTAAAGCATACATTGCATGCGATAAAGCAAAGAAGAATAAGTCTGAATTGCCAGATTTTTTTGAACTGCATTTACCTGAAAAATTTCTTTTAAGTCCTTTTAAACTATTCTAGCATATTAACTGCATTAGACTAAAAAGGAATTTATTCAGAAGAATTAATGTGACACTGGTTTAATGATCTTATTAGCATAAAGTAAAAACTAAAAATAAGCGCAAATTATTCACATAGAAACGATGCATAATGTGAGTACCAGATACTCAAATCTAGCTACCTCATTCTAAACATCAAGTTTGATGGTCAAAGCATACGTCATGAATTTTGGAGCAATACATTTCACTTAAAAGCTAGAGTGACATTTGAAAAAATTAATTAAGTATTAATTACCTTATGATTGAAAGGCTTTTATGAATCTGTCACATATATTCTTCTTTTTGCGAAGATAAAATGCTAATTAAATTGGCGTTAGCTTATCTTTTATATTTAAAATCTCTGAAGCCTAATGAACATTGCACCAAGTGACTTTAATATTGACAATCCATTCTTAACAAATTACAGATAAGTTTATACTAAATTTTGAGACGGTACAGTATATCATGTAAACAAAAAAGTAATCGTTTGAATCATTGTTATATTCCACGTATAAATAATAAAGATGAATAACATTACAAATGCAGACGGGGCCAGCATGTTTCTTGGAAACGCTTATGGAGTTATAGATTCTAAAATTCAATATTTAGAATATAAATTAAATCAGACGTTTGAAAAGCTACAGATAGAAGGTACACAGAAACCTCATTCGCCAATCAGTGCTCCTGAAGTTTCCGATTCCATTAAAGAATCATTAGCATCTATAGAAACGATGAACAGAAAGGTTCAAAAATTACTTTATTTTCGATCTAAGATTAACATTGAGAACGCTGAAAGAGCTTCTAAGCTTTTTTACGAATCTAAAATAGAAGATTTAGATTTTAATAAAATTGATGAGTTAGTTTAAAAGAAGTTTTTTAAATAAAAAAAGGCCATTGCTTTATCAGCAATGGCCTTTTTTTATTTAAAAATCGCGTCAACGATAAAGTTCTAAGAACCCTTTAAAGATCCTGTTTTCATCATCGTTTAATTCGAGTATATAATAATAAGTTCCATCTGGTAAGTCTTTTTCATTCCATGTACCTTCCCAAGTATTGTTGTAAGCTCGTTCTACATGAACTTGGTTACCCCATCTATTGAAGATACACAATCTATTATTTGGATAGAAATCAATCCCTCCTATAAAGAACACATCATTCGCTCCATCACCGTTTGGAGATAAGGCCGTATAGATTACAATTTCACCCATACAATCTATGAATATAGAAATGGTGGCCGTATCACAACCAAATTCATTACAGATGGCGTATTGGAATTCATCGGTTACATCACAGAAGTCGTCAAATGGATCATAAGTCAATGAGCAATCGAGATTTATGGTGGCTTCTCCATAAATTGGATCTGAGACAAGGAAGACCGTATCTAATATTCCAAAAATACTATCATTCGTCTTAAAGTTTATAACCTTAGGAGTATTGATGATTGTCGTATCAAAATCATTGACCGCAATTGGTGGTCCATCCACATCTTCAACAGTGATGTAAAAGAAAGTGGTATCACAATAACCTAAGTCATCACAGATCACAATGCAAGCTGTATCTACTCCAGGTTCAATTCCTGAATATTCGACACAATAGTTTAACTCATCTAAGTAGAAATCTACATTTCCATCAGACATGTCTTCACAAATGTTTTCGATGGAGAACATCGTTCCAACAAAAATGCTTGTGTCTAAACAATAGGTCACAATCTCTCCTGGGAATATAGTATCTATCACAATTTCTGAATCGTGGATGACATCTACGATAAATAAGGTTGTATCACAATTACCTTCAACATCGCAAATCTCTATACAAGCTGTATCTACACCTAAAGCAATACCAGTATAAGTCACACAATAATTTGAATCAACAGTGAAGATCACAGATTCACCACTTAAGCTATCACATACATTTTGTATGCTAACTATTTCACCCAAACCTTCAATTGCCATGGTATCTATGCAATAAGTCACTGTATCTTCAAAAATTTGTATCGTGTCATAGATGATGTCGCATTCCAACATCGAAGGATCTACAAATAAATCTAAAGTATCTCCACATCCAGTAATAGGATCAACTAAAACAATTTGATGAAAGCCAGTATCTACAAGTAAGAAGGCAGATTGTGGATCGCCAAAAACACTTCCATCTAAAGGATACATAATGTTTAAGGTAGTTTGAACAACGTTTAAATCACCATAATCATTTCCAGCTTCGTCACCTATAAGGTTTCCACTAATTATTTCCCAATTTCCACTAGGCTCCCAATCGTTTAAGAGCACCAATAGTTCATCTAAAGTATTAAACGTTCCTGTGTAGGTTGTATCATTTACCTCCCAGCCTGTTACTTCAAATGGTCCCATTACTCCCACTAAATTAATTAATGGGTAAACGACTCTATTTACAGGATTACAATTTCCAACATCCTCTACATCGTAGGCAATGTCATCGATAAAGATGTCAAAGGTAATCAATGAATCTCTTGTATATTCCTCAATACAGAAATGCTGTAATTCATCACAGTTATCTGCTAAGAATGTTGTGTCAGAAATACCACTAAAGAATTCGCAATCTTCAATTTCATTGCAAGTAACAGTAACTGAGACTGTATCAGAGCAACCACTTGTCATGTCTGTTATAATTACTTCATGAAAACCAGTATCTATTACTATGGTGAAGCCCATTGGATCAAATCCAGTTGAGTACCTTATTTGTGTTGTGATACTAAAGGTAACTTGATTTATATCCATTTCGCCATAGGTATTCGCATTGTTACCACCTTGTATAATTTGAATGGCAGCATTTGGATTTAACATCCAATTTCCTGTAGGATCATTTAAATTCATAAAATCTATTAGTCCTGGGATATCATCAAATGTTCCTGTAAAGACCGTATCATTAACAGCCCAAGAAAGTACTTCGTATGGGCCTTGATTTCCTTGACCAAAAATCTGTGCAAATTGATACCCACCGATGGTATCAATCATGCATTGACCAACCATGTCAGCATATTCAACATCATCAAGTAGTATTTCATAATTTCCAATTTCTTCAAATGGGATATCAATGCAATACTCTGCTCCTGATGCACAATCTGCTGTTAATTCAATCTCTACTTCTTCTTCTCCAAAGAAATAATCACACTCACTACATTGGACATTAACCATAAGTGTGTCAGTACAATTATTTGCATTGTCGATCAATACTATTGTGTGCTCGCCGACAGCAACTTCTATAGATAAGAAATTAGCATCACTAGAACACTCACTTACATTTCCAGCATAGGCAACATCATCTACTTGTATATCAAAATTTCCAATCACTGCATTATCTATCCCAATACAAACTTCTGCACTACCATCACAGGCGTCCTCATTATTTACTTCTAAAGTAGTTTGACCAAAAAAGAAGTCACAAGCTTCACAAATCACTTCTGCATTGATGGTGTCAGAGCAATTATTAATTAGGTCATTTACGACAACTTGATGCATTCCTTCGGCTAACTGAATGGCAACACTATTAGGATCAAGACTACAATTGATTACCAAGCCAGTGTAGCCTTGACCATCAACTTCAATTCCATAATTATTTAAATCTGCTTGCGCAATATTGATACAAAGTTCAGCTTCATCACTACAAGCTTCTAAGCTTTCTATTGTAACAGTCTCCATTCCTGAAAAGTAATCACATTCTTCACAGACTACAGTAACATTTAAAGTATCGCTGCAATTATTTGCAACATTGCTTACAATAACTTGATGATCACCTTGCGTAACTTGGATAGCAACATTATCAGGGTCATCATCACACATGACTATGTTACCTGCATAAGCTACTCCATCAAGAAGAACAGTATAATCAGCAATTTCATTTTGCCCTAAAGCAATGCAGACCTGACCTAGGTCATTGCATGCCGCTAAGCTCTCTACTGTTGAAGTTTCTTGGCCAAAGAAATAATCACATTCAGAACATTCTACCATTGCCGTCAACTCATCATTACAATTATTTAAATTTTCGGTGACAGAAATTATATGTGTACCTACACTTAATTGGATAGCTATATTGCCTGCAGCTGTACTACAATTTATTATGTTTCCTGCATACACAAGACCATCAACCATTATGGTATAATTAGCTAAATCCGTTTGTGGAATATCTAAACACAATTCAGCTTCATCATTACAAGCAGCTGCACTTGCTATCACTAAAGAAGTTTCTCCAAAGAAATAATCACAATCACTACATTCTACCATTACGGTAAGGACATCGCTACAATCATTTAAAGTATTGGTAACCAATACCTGATGTGGCCCTGCTGGCAATGCTATTGCAACTATCCCAATTCCATCCGTACAAGTTGTTATTGGTCCATTATACTGAGCACCATCAACCATGATTGAATAGTTAGCGATTTCACTTTCTGGAATGTCTAAGCATAATTCTGCCTCATCATCACATGATTCTATAGTGATATTAGTTTGACCGAAAAAGTAATCACAATCTGTTACACAGTTAATGTCTATGCTTAATGCGTCTGTACAGTTTGTAAATACATTCGTTACTTCTAATAGATAAACACCAACTGGTAAAGTTATCGCTGCTAAATTAGCATCACTTGAACAAGCCTCAACTGTTCCTGTATAATCTTGATTATCTAATCTTAAAGTGTAATCTGCTAAGTCATTCAAATTAATACCTAGACAAATTTCTTCTGTTGCTGTACATGAAGCTGCTGTGATGCTGACAGTCTCATTACCATTGAAGTAATCACAATCATTTTCATCACACACAGGAACTATTACATTATTTTCCACAATTGAACAATCATTTTGATCAACAATGGTTAAGGCATATGTTCCTGCCAATAATGAAATACGGTTCATTGGATCGTTCGTATTAGGTAAATCTTGCCAATCATAAGTATAATCAGGAGTACCTCCTGTTACATTTACATTTATAGCCCCACCTGTCACACAAGCTGGTTCGATTACAAAAGTGAGTTCCAATGGATCAGGTTCTTCTATAGTAAAACATTCTTCGCCTGCATAACATCCGTTAGCATCTAATATCGCCATGCAATAGTTTCCTGCTGGTAAAAATCCATTTTCATAAATAAAGAATCCATCAGAGATGATTGTATCACCTGTAGCTACAAAAGCAGGATCAAAGTTCACATCAAAACTTACACCTCCATCGGATTGACCAAAGCAACTTACATCCATTACCTCACTTAAGGTAACACTAGCACTTGCAACATTATCTGTCAATACGAATAAGAAAGGAATTTGACAGCCACTCAAGCCTAAATCTGTTATGGTTACCACATAAAATCCAGCAGCAAGATTGGTTCTTGATGAACCAGTTCCACCATCACTCCAAAGATAATCGTATGGCCCACTTGTCCCACTTGGATTAATCGCCACACTTCCGTTTGCTTCACCGCAATCTGGTTGACTTATTACAGTTATATCTGCCAATAAAGGATTGTCTTCATCGATGATTACTTCAATTAAATTATTGCAATCTAAAACATTAGGGTCTGTTACTGTTACTATATATGAGCCACTGCTTAAATCTACTCTTGTTGCTTGTACCGTTCCGTCTGGCCAAGCATAATTAAAATTACTAGGATTTAAGATTGCTGTTCCATCATTAGCATTACAAGTAGCAGGGGTAGAAGTGTAAGCAGCATCAGGCCCATCAGCATTAGTGATAAGCAAATCTGCAACAACATCACATCTGCTGCTGTTTGGATCAGATATCGTTATGAAATATTGTCCAGCTGGCAACTCCAATCTTTGATTGTTTGCATCTCCTGCAACTCCCAAATCAGGAGACCATGAAAAGTTTAAATTTGCCGGATCATTCAATATATTGACCGTACCTTGGCCTTCTGCGTTTCCACATGTTGATTCCACAACAGCTACACTAGTGACTGTTATGTTTTCACAAGGACAAGCCATTATTTCTACAGCGTCTTCTGCTATAGAACAACCATTGCTATCCGTCACGGTCAAGCTATAAGTACCTGCAGATAAATTTTGTCTAAAACTACTATTTTCACTTCCAGGAAGATCAGCCCAGTCATAAGTATAATCTGCTGTACCGCCAACTGGCGTAACTGCAAATGAACCAGTGCCTCCACAATCTGGGCTGGTTTCTATCATTGCAAATAATTCATCAGGTTCAGTTATGGTGAAACAATCTCCACCACTCACACAATCATTACCGTCTCTAATTTCAAAGCAATAAGTCCCTGCTGATAATTCTCCATTCACATATGTACTAAAGCCATCAGTTAAAATGGTATCTGCTTCTGCAGTAAAAGCTGCATCGTAGACAATACTAAAATCTACTCCTCCATCAGAAAGTCCATTACAAGAGATATTGTTTATTTGATCTATTGTAAAGGTTGAAGGCGGTACGTCATCTATTAGTACAAAAAGAAATGGTAAGTCGCAACCTAAATCATTATCCGTAATGGTGACTGCATGAACACCTGAAGCAAGATCATTTCTAAAAGGGTTAGTGCTTCCATCTGTCCACAAGTATGAGTAGTTTCCGCTTCCACCACTTGGAATTACTTCTGCAACTCCATTTGAGCTTCCACAATCTGGTTGATCAGAAATATTTGCTACAGCTTCAAGAGGATTATCTTCTTGAACTAAAACCATGATTACATTTTGACAATCGGTTTCTGCAGGGTCAGAAAAAGTTACAAAGTATACGCCACTTCCTAAATCAGTTCGACTTGCATTGGTATTACCATCAGCCCAAGTATAATTATAATTAGCTGGAGTCAGGCTAGCTGTTCCATCTGCGGCATTACATGTAGCAGGTGTACTACTTACGTTAGCCATTGGGCCGTCTTCATTAGAAATAAAAACAAAAGCATCAGTTGTACAATTAGCATCTTCGTTACTCACTATTTGCACTTCATATCCTCCAAATGGAAGATTCGTTCTTGTTTCACCGGCTCCAATTGCTGTTCCAACATCTGGTGTCCAATTGTAAGAATAATCTGAAGCGGTTCCTGTAATGTTTACAGTGGCCATTCCATCATTATTTCCACATGTTGCCATAAGCGTAACAATCGTCGACACTTCTGCAAAATCACAAGGACATAACATAGGATCGACTCCAATAGAAATGGTATTTGATTCAGAGCAACCATTGACATCAGTTCCTTCTACTGAATACATCGTTGCTTGATTAGGATTAACAGTTATACTAGTTCCGGTACCAATAACATTTGCACCTTGAGACCAAGTGTAAGTATCTGCACCATTTGCTGTTAATACTGCAGGAAATCCTGGGCAAACAGCAGCAAGGTCTGAACTTACATCAATACTAGGCGGTCCTTGTACATTAAAGATTATACTATCTCGCGTCGTTCCACAATTTGTTCTTTGTGTAGTTAAAACATAAATCAATTCAGTGGCAGTCACTGTCGACATGTCAATTGTAAATACTGGATTAGCAATATCTGTTGCACTTAAATTAGCTAAATCCGCTGGTGCACTTGCCGACCATTCATAAATATAATTTGTAGAACCACAATCTTCATTTCCTAAATCTATATTGACTAAGCCTGCATTTGTACACAAGACTTGATCAGCTCCTGCATTTTGTAAGGCTGGTTCATCAAAGAAAATTGTTGTTATTCCACAATCGTTATTCAATATCGTTGATACATCAACGTAAAGAATCAAGTTACAAACATTAGCAACATCGGTATCAAAGGTATGTGCAAAAGTAATACTCCCATTAGCAGGGATTGGACCACTTTCATTAAAAGTACCTATGAATGCATCTGTCGCATCTAAAATTCCATTTAAATTTGAATCAGAATAATAATCAATACTAAATGGAGTATTAGGAAATTCAGTAGCTCCATTTACTATGTTACCAGAAATGCTAACCGTTTCATTAGTTCCATCAACACAAATACTTGTGTTGTTTAGAACATCAAAAGTTAGAACACCTTGTTGAACTGGTAAAGAAATTGGTAAGCCCATATTTGTAGATGTAATAGAATTACCTGCACACAAAGAGTTATCATTTACACAAACAAAATCTTGTCCACTCAATACCATTAAAAAAGCATCTAAACTTGTTACATCACAGTCTAAATCAATGGTGTTCAATTGAAAGCCTATGGTACCAATCTCATTCAATAATAGTCCTTCTGGAAGTGGCCATTCTAAAATCTCTTGGCCAGCTATAGATGTAATGGTAGGTTCACCAGGTGTCCATGTCGCAGGAGTAGTTACATTGGAACTACCTGCTATATAATTTACACCAATAGGCAAAGTAAATGCTATTCTATCGCCTGTTGAGGAACTTGGCGTATTTGTTAAATTTTCTATGTTGATTTCCATATTAGCAACTGCTCCTGGAATTAAAGCACTGCCCATTGTTAAATCAATGTCAAACAACTTTAAACCTCCCGCAAAACTTCCATTAATGGTAATCGGTAAAGTTTCACCTGCTTCTAAGTTGGTAAGGTCTTGACAACCCTTTCTTCCTTGGAAACTATAGAAAACTAATGATCCACTTGTAAAATCACAATCCGTTGTAAACTGGAATCTTATAGCAAATTCATTACTAGTATTTGGATTTGTAGGATCAAATCCTAGTAAACCATTATTGTCTAAGTCAGCATTAATTGGTGCAAAATCTGGGTATTCATAAATAGATCCCATTGCATTAGTTCCTGCTAAAACAGGATCTGTAGGAATAGAAACAAAAGGTGCATCAGATGGATAAGCTACTTCAAAAGTCCCTGGTAAAAAGGTAACTCCATTTGGCATAATGAAAGTAGAGTTCACATCAAAAGCGGCACCTAAATCATTATTTCTTATTAAGATAGTTACATTATTCGGCGCACAAATTCCTAAATCCGGATCTGGTTGTACTGAAACATTCGCATCTAAGAATGGATCTCTTGTACTGATTGACAAATCCAATTCTAAATCATCACAAGGTGGATAATCTTCAGGATTCCAATTTGGATCATCATAAGGAATACAACTCCATCCGCTTTTTGCTTTTAAAAACAAATCACCACATCTAGAGACAGTTGCTTTTACTCTAATCGTATTACATATGTCTTCCGGATTAGAAGCTGGATCCGATTTAGATAATCCATCTGTGAATGAAAATACATTATACCCATTGGTACCATAGGTACTAAAACTTAAATTTTGAACATTTGCTGGATCACTGATGTCTTCCATAGAATGCACCACAATATCATTATCAAGGTTCTCAATTGAAAACCAAGTAATTCCCGCATCAGATTCAAAAGAAGTATTACACAATTTTACATCCCAAACAGCAGTATCTCCAATCAAAATAAAATTAGGATTTGTGATTGGATTAAAGCTGAAAGTTGGAGGTTCATCATAAGTCATGTCATTATCAACTTGATCAATGACATAGTCAACACAATTTGGATCTCCAATAGTATTAGCATAATACCTGTTTTGATAGAATATCTCTGGATCAAAATTAAAAGTATTGTCACCATTACTTGAACCAAAAATTGAGGTACAATTAGGAATTACCCTGACTCTAAAATTAAATGAGTAAGACCTAACCTGGTTCAAAGATGGAACAACATTTAGTGTATCAAAATAAGCAACATAGTCCCCATTTGGAAAAACTTCAAATCCAGGAACAGGGAAAAAGTCATTACCAAAAGTTGGGTGCCCTGGAATAGAAACCATTGGTTCAACTAAAGTAAAGGCAGTCAAGATAGCAGGATCAAAAGTAAATTTAACTGAGTCTACTCTAATCGAAGGATAATATTCATCTCCGTAGTATTTTGGGAAATCATTAAAGACCGAAATTACTTGATAATTTAAAAAAGTTTCTTCACAACCTTCAGGGAAATTATTACTATTTGGAAAGGCGAACAATGTATTTGTTTTTGCTACGGTGAAGATGTCTCCATATGTTTCGCAAAATTCATCAACACCCGCAACATTAGCAAAACCCCAAGCTCTAAAGTTTGGTACCTTTTTGAATTGAACCTCATAAGGTCCATCCGGATTTACAGTAAAATCTCCAGTAAAGGTTAAAAGATCGCCAGGATTTAAGGTGATTCCTAAATCCGATAAACAATTTGGCAGATCAAATCTTGTGCTATTTATTCCACCAATTTGGTTGGTGGTCATATCATTAATGCTTACCGGACAAGTATAAGTACTTCCTCCAGATTGAATTTCAACAACACCTGAACTAAAATTAAAGATTTGTTCTGGGTCATTGGTTCCATCTATGTTTCCATAATTTACTTCAAATCCAATTGGTCCATTTATAGGAGTTTCTCCAACTTCAGACTGGATAATCATCTCCATTGAATCACAAGACACTGCTACTTTTACATTTGCATTAGCTGGGTCAAAAGGGTTTGTATAATTAGCATCAGTGTAACCAAAGGATGTACGATATGCATCAAAGCCTATGGTTTTTAAACCTACTGCACAAATCACATTTGGGTCTGGGGGACAAGGAGGAACATCTTTATGTATAAAAGGTCCATCTATGTTATTGCAATACCAAAGGTGCTCACATGCGCAAGTTGGACACACAAACTCAAAGGTAAAAGGAAAAACAGATGGTCCGACTTCTGCAGCACAATCGGCTTCAAAAGCCATCACCAATTCATAGTTTCCATTTAGAAAATTATCCTGTGAAGCATCAAAAATCAACTCTAAAGTATTTCCAGTTAAATTATTACTTGACAAAGGAATTGGTGTTGAAGATTGGTTTTTAAAGAGAGCAGTTTCTGCAATCACTGGATTAATTCCAGGTGGCAAAGTTACTGTTGCTCTGAAGAATTCAGAATCTCCACAATTCTTTTCAAACAATCTAACCGATCTAGATTCAGTATGTGTAACATAAAAAACCGGCCCTAATGTTTCCGCATCTGGGCTTGAAAAATCTTCTATGTCTGAATTTATATTAGATGGTCTCAAATAACCATTTCTTACTTGACTGTTATCCACACTACAAGCATCATCATAAACTACTCTAGCAGTGAAGAAAGTTGAAAAATCATTTATACATTGATCAATTGTAGACTGCCCCAAAGAACAATCAAAATCAAAAGTTGCAGAAATTTCAACCGATTCAGCTAGTTCTAAATCATCAAAGAAACCATCATTATCATAATCACTTAAACCACCTGCACCATCTGGGTCAGTAGCAAAAGCTGGATTATTATCTAAAATTGTGGTTGGGCCTGTTACAGGGACTGTCACTCCTGCGATTGTATAAGAAGTTATAGTAAAACCACCGTCGCTTACATCAAATGCACTTCCCATTCCAATAGCCAATTCAAGATCCAACATGGTTCCAAAACCTGGATCTAAGGCTACCCCATCATTCATCACAGTTATAGATGTAACTCCTTCTTGGCAATAGCCAACATCTTGTAGTGGTGTTATTCCACCTGGCGTCAAAATAGGATTTGGTGATCCTTCCCCAACTCTTACAAAATCTGAAGTCTCTACAACATCACAAACTTGATTAAGACAACCCCAAGAAGCTTCGTGGGTACTTTCTCTTCTTGCATCACATTCCATGACACAAATTTCTTCCGAAATCGTAACAGTTTCTCCAGGGTTTATAAAGCCATCCCCATTACCTGGTCCTTGGCCAAAGGTGTTTCCTTGAAATTCAGTTCCTCCAATGTTAAGGGTGATGACCGTATCTCCAGTCATTGGATCTAAAAGTTTTATAAGGTTTGCTGGAATCCCATTGACCGAAATATTATTAATGGAAGCACCTGCGCCCTGTGTAACTATATATTCTAAATTATCTGTAAATCCATCAAGCCCACTATTCGTTATCAATATATCTCTTGTATAACAATCGCCTCTCTGAAAAGGTCCATCTTCACTTTGAATGTCAACACTAAAAAAGGCAATGGCTAATGCATCTCTATATTCAGAAGTGGTTTCGGTTTCTATAAACCCAGTTCCTGCAAGATCATATGATAAATCCCAGGTATCAAAGATTGAGACGTTGTTATTGATGCTGATGGTATCAAGAATCCCACAATTCGCATTCATCTGAAAATTAATATCTACTGAAGTCACTCCAAAAGGACTTAGATCTGGAATCGAGAAGACCGGATTGTTAGGATCCGAACCGTCCAATAAGCTTACGCCTGTAGAAGAATTAGCTGCATTAAAGTTATCGAAGACTAAGCCTTCAAATAAGTGTAAGGTTGCTGTTATGTTTTCTCTCGTTTCTGTTGCAGTCCCATTAACACTTATCCTGACGGTAACATCATCATTTTCTCCACAAACATTCAAAAAATTTGGCACTGTTGCAGCACTTGAATAATTGATCCTCAAATTATCTTGCGCATTGAGGAAACAAGGTGCTAAAAGAAAAAGAAAAATTTGAAAATAAAGCCTCAGCTTTTCCATAAGTAGTGATTTATCGGTCTTTTTTTAAACCAATTCGGTCATAATGTTGTAAATAGAATAAGCTGAAAGCCCAGTATTCTCGGTAGACTTACAGAAAAATTATTCTATCACATTAGAAAATATTCTAATCAACAATAGAAACGTCTAAAATCGTACCAAAAACAATGAGGTTGGGGCTTTGAGATCGGCGAAGTCGCTATGTTAAGCGACAAATGTGACAATAATTATGTCAATCTAGAAAGGATAATAAATTTTTATAAACGGCTTCCATGGGTAGGCCCATGATGTTATCATAAGTTCCTTCAATTTTTAAGATTTTACAAAGACCTATCCATTCTTGGATTGCATAGGCACCAGCTTTATCATAGGGTTGATACTTCTTAACGTAATAAGTTATTTCTTCTTCACTAATATCATCAAAGTAAACAAACGAACTAACACTGAAGGTGCGCTCGAGATTATGTCCTAACAAGGTAACTCCGGTTACAACTTCATGTTTCTGTCCAGATAAATTCTTCAGCATACCAATGGCATCAGCTTCATTCTTAGGTTTGCCGAATATTTTATTATCCATTATAACTACTGTATCAGCACTCAATACAATGTCAGCTTCCGCTAAATACTGTTTTGATCCAGCTGCCTTTTTCTTAGAAAGAAATGCCGGAACCTCAGCCAAAGGAAGTTCATCTGGGTAAGTTTCTTCGACTTCATTTACTTTGACGGTAAAGTTAAATCCTCCTTTAGATAGGAGCTCTTTTCTTCTTGGAGAATTAGAGGCAAGAATTATTTTTTTTTCGAATATCTTCATCACAGAGGCCAAAGGTATAAAGAAATAAGACCAAATAACATCATTACTTTAATCTGTAAACTAATCTTTCGAAAATCGCTTTTTTGTTTGGCTTTCACAAGTTCATAAATCATTAACAAGCTTCCAATCAATACTAATAATAGTGCAATTAAGAAAAACCCATTTAATTGAGCAGCTTGATCTATGATGTACCAAATTATCGAAAAAATAAAAGTTGTCAAGAGAATTATACAAATATTCTTGCTCATCTTTTTGCCTAGGACAAGAGGTAAGGTTTTAGATCCTGCA
This sequence comes from uncultured Saprospiraceae bacterium, assembly GCA_937941095.1. Lineage (GTDB taxonomy): Bacteria > Bacteroidota > Bacteroidia > Chitinophagales > Saprospiraceae > JALZVN01. The sequence goes on from CALDYJ010000133.1 coordinate 16,161, forward strand.
AGTTTATCACCCTCCATGTCTTCTATGTCTTTAACAATTTCTCTCACCATGTTTGCAATGAAACCAAAAAGAGCATACACAAAAACTCCTTTAACAACTAAGTAATGATTTTCTCTTATTTGATAAAATGATTCGGAAGCACCTAAGAGTATTATCAAAGGTACGGCGGCTACAAATGAAGAAACTAAGACATTGCCCCATAAAAAACTCTTTTTGAAGGTGCGTGCATATAAAAACAGAAACAATGCAGCCATTGGAAATAAAATCAACAGCTTCCATTTATTCATTGCATAAGACAGATAAACTGCAATGGCAAATCCTGCAAATAATAGTAAGAAATAAATAGTTTTTGCTGAGTGAATAGAAATATGGACATTGACAATTTGCTTATCAGGCTTATTGTAGGCATCAATGTCAACATCATAAATATCATTGATGACATACCCTGAAGCAGCAATCAAAATTGTACAAATACTAAGTAAAGAGAAATTTATAAAAGTTAAGGAATGGTTGAGATGATTAATTTGAATAAAATTATTCAATACATGGAATACTACTAATTGTGTCAAGAAAACCATGATTAGGTTTGGCAAGCGAATGAGTGAAGCTAAATTCTTACTACTCATCTACCCTGTATTTCTTCTGCATACCAAATAAGAAATTTCTTAAAACTTGGTCTAAACACCGACGGTATTGACTTTGTCCGGGTTTTCTAAAAAACGCATTAATTTCATGCTTGCTAAATTTAAACCCAGCGAGGCGAAGCAAATCTACCATATCTTCATCTCTAAGATTTAAAGCAATCTTGATTTTCCTAAGGATAAGATTGTTGTTTAAAGTTTTCTCGGCTTTGGCTTGGGGACCGTCTCTTTTTCCTCTTTTGAGGTTAATAAAGCCATTTAAAAAACTCGCTAATTGTTTGTCGTATATTCCAACAAAAGCAGGATCGTCATCTTTTTTAAGCCACGCACTCAAAGTTTCTCTATTAACTTCTAGGCCTCCTGAAAAAAATATTTTTATCATCTTTTCATCACCATAATCAAAGGTGTATCTTATTTTTCTAAGTACATCGTTGTTGTTCATAATTTCTCATTGATTATTTTAGAAAAGATGCTTGCTACTTTTTCAATATCATCTTCTAAGAATCTTTTATCTTCTCCAAATAAATTTAATAATTTGACCTCTTCACCATCATCCAATTTTAATCGAAGATCAGCAAATGACATTTTATCATCTTTTTCTATGCCGAAAGTAATTTCTCTGATTTGATCCATTGCATAGAAAACACTTTCATTAGTCAACCGAATATTTAAACCACCTTCTTTGAAGATTAAATTCGCATTTTCGATTTCAGTTTCGAACTTTGATAAACTTGAAATTCTTTTAAGAATTGGAATTGTTGAACCAAGTATTAAAATACTAATGATTCGATTCAAATAAAAGAGGCAAAATATACCTAGGGCTGCAATACCAACTAATAAGAATTGATAGTTTCTTAAAGGTCTTTTGTTCGACGAATCTTTTTTAATGAAAATACAATCTTTATCTGTACTCACCAGATAATTATGCCTTTTTAGGATTTTTGATAAAAGCAAGAGCTTTTCTTCCATACAAAAAGCTTAAAGAAATTTTTGGCCAGGCCAGCAATCATTTAGCTTCATCACTTTTTCTATGATTTCTCTTGCGACACCTTGCCCGCCATTAGAGGCACATACAAATTTGGAGATATTTTTCACTTCAGGAACTGCATCTGCTGGACATGCAGCAAAACCTACGAGCTTCATGACTTCAATGTCTATGATGTCATCGCCGACATAAAGAATGTGTTGAAGATCAAGTTTGTTTTTATCAATGTAATCGTTAAAGACGGCTAATTTTGGAGCTGCACCTAGGAAGACGTCGTCTATGCCTAATGCATTCAATCTTAATTTGACGCCTTCAGAACGTCCACCAGTGATGATGGCTACATTATATCCTGCTTTTTTAGCTTGTTTTAATGCATAACCATCTCGAACGTTCATGGTTCTTAATAATTCACCCGACTCCGTGACTAAGAGTTCTGAATTGGTGAGTACACCATCAACATCAAAAATAAAGGTTTTAATATAGCGAAAGGCTTCGAGTGTATTCATTTAAAGCCTATTATTGGTTATCTCTCCATTCGTAGACCCACTTTGCCTGAATGAGTTCAAGGTGACCTTCACTACATTCTTCTCGCTTACCTTCAAAGGTTGGGATTTCTAGGATCCATTCAATTAATTCGGTAAAACGAATTCTGTAGATTTTCCCTTCGTTGAAATCATCGCCAAATCGTTCATACAATTTGATGGCTATGTCTTCGTGGTCAATCCAATTTATTGGTAGGTCTTCAATGTCTTGAAAAGGCATAATTTTTTTTATTAATGTTCGTGGCCAATTATCTTCTTTTGATCAGGTATCTGCACTTCATATTCTCCATCTTCTTTTTCAATTACACATTGACAAGCAAGACGAGAATCCAAGGTAGGATTTATAGCTCGATCAATAAAGTCTTCTTCTTTATCTGAAATCTCTGGTAGGTGATCATTACCTTTTAATACATAAACATGGCAAGTGCTGCATGCATTTACGCCGCCGCAGTTATGATTTAAGTGAATGTCATTATCTTCAGTGACTTCTAGTACACTATAGCCTTCTTCAACACCATCTACAATTTTAGGTGCTAAATCGGGATCTTCAAAAGTGAATTTAATTTTTGCCATAATTCTATTTAAAGGGACAAATGTATATTTATTCAATTAGCTAAACAAATAGAAAAGTCCTAAGTTCAATGTATCTTGCTGCACACATTAAAATATACACAAATATGAACAAAATTTTCCTGCTTATTGCCTCAGCATTCCTTTGTTTGATGAACCTTTCGTGCAATAAGGCTAATAAAGGAGCTGCTCAGGAAACCAAAATTGAAAACAAAGCTAACTTATCTAGCGCTTCTCAAAAAAACATCAATTTTACAGAAGCATTGGGTTTAAGTCCTAAACAAGAACAACAATTTGAGTCTTTGAGAGAAAAGTACATGACTGCGATGGATGGGATTAGAAATGATGATGAAATGGACAGAGATGTCTTAAAAAACAGAATAATGAAATTGAGAAAGGAACAGCTGGCTGAAGTGGAGGCTATGCTAGATGTTGAACAGTTTAAAACCTACAAGAAGCTAATAAATGCTAGAGGCTAGCTTTTATTAGTTTCTTGTAGCATTTCCATTCATTATCATAAAAAAAAGGTCAATCGATGTACATCTATTGACCTTTTTTTTATGATTCTTTTTCTAATTTAGAATGGACATCCATCACAAGGATCCACTTTAGGCTCCGGCTTTGGATTAGAGATGATCGGATTGTCTACACATCCTTTACATCCTAAAATTCTAAATTCTGTTCTTCTATTCAACTGATGTTCTTTTTCAGAACATGGTACTTGATTCGCACAATTGTTTACATTCACATCTTCACCATATCCTCTACTCACTAATCTATCTTTAGCAATTCCTTTTTCTACTAACCATCTTACAACTGAATCTGCTCTTCTAGAAGATAAACGATTATTGTAAGAGTTTGATCCTCTTGAATCTGTGTGAGAAGCAATTTCTACAATGTAATCAGGATTATTATTCATTAATCCCATTAGTTTTTGTAATTCTGGTTCTGCTTCACCTCTGATGTATGATTGATCAAAATCATAGTAAATGTGTAATAAATAATAGACACTGTTATCAGCAACGCCACCTGTTGTAGGTGAGACATCAAAGCCTCCTACTCTACCACCTGCAGGTTGTCCATCTTTGTATTGAACTCCTTGGTAATCTCCAGTATATGGTTGCCCAGTTGCCGCATCGACATAAATACCATCTCTTTTGATTACTCCACCTGGTGAAGTATCAGAAGGTAAGGTAGTCGTTAAACCAGTTTGTGGTTTGTTTAAATTGAAATCTGCAGTAAGTGTTCCACCTTCGGTTTTTCCTCTAGTGCACTTTTCTTGCGTCATAGAATCGTAACCATCTTTAGTTACTGTAATCGTATAGCAACAATCATCTTTTAGATCGAAAGCATACCTTCCACTTTCAGTAGTCACAAAAGACTGTTCATCATCGTCACAATCATTAGTCATGGTAACTGTTGCCCCAGACATAGGTAACTGTGTCTCCCCATCATAAATTACACCAGCAACATCAAATGCCATTGATTTCTTCATCGGGATTTCAACAATAATTCTTTCGCTCAGATCAGTTGTCGTACAACCTTGCTTTTCATTGTCAAGGTATTCTTCTGCACTTGCTGAGAAGGTACAACATTCATTGATTTTCATATCTACAACAGCTTTACCCATTGCATTTGTAGTCAAAGTACCTCCAGTACAATCGTCAATGACAGTTGCACCTTCAATAGGTTCTTTAGTTATTTCATCAAAAACATAAATCTCAACAGGAGCTGCGATTTTCTTAAAACTGTAAACATCATCTCTACCTGCTCCACCTGTTCTATCAGATGAAAAATAACCACAAGTACCTTCTTCATTGAAGATGATTCCGAAATCATCAGAAATGGTATTGATTGGGTAGCCAATGTTTTCAATTGCGCCAAAATTATTATCTCCTCCTAAATCATCTACGTGATATATGTCTAATCCTCCAATTCCAATGTGTCCATCAGAACAGAAATATAGTCTCATGTCTTTAGTATAATAAGGGAATACTTCTTGACCTTCAGTATTGATTTGTAATCCTAAGTTCATAGGAGGTCCCCAAGATCCACCGTTATAGTCAGAATAGTATAAATCCATTCCACCATATCCACCTGGCATATCAGAAGAAAAATATAATCTGCTACCATCTGGTGTTAAACATGGATGAGCAACTGAATATTCATCTGAATTAAAAGGAAGTCCTTGGAAGTTAGTTATGCTTTCTCCGTTTACATCAGCCGAAAAAACTTTTAACTTGATGGTTCCGTCATCAGACTTACCTTCAAGGTTATTTCTTGTATACAATACCATTGTTTCATCACTATTAAAAGTAACTACTGCATCGTGGTATTTTGTATTGGTTGATGAAGACCATTTTTCTGGTCTACCATACATATAGTCTCCGCATACACCTTCAGTATCACTTGCTCCAGATTCTTTTCTATCTACGTAGTATAAATCTAAGAATGGGTTACCAGTCCAGCTATGCATTCTACTTACTGCTGATCCTCTATCTCTTTCTGAAGAAAAGATCAACCCATCTTTATGGTAAGCAGGACTAAAATCATCCAAATTGGAATTAAAATCCAAGTGGGTAATTTCATAAACCCCTCCGTTTTTGATCATTAATTCCTCTTCATAATCACAAGCCCTCGCTAGGTATTGTCCTCTGATGTCGTCGGGATTTGCATCAATGAATTTTTGATACCATTCTTTGGCAAGGTCGCACTTTCCATTTCTCTGGAGTGCTTGGCCAAAATATAAATAATGCAATGATTCAGCTTCAGGGAGTCTGACTACCTGGCCGTACCAAAATTCAGCATTTTCGGAATCACTGATTTTTCTGTAACACTCTGCGATATTGATTTTTGCTTCTGAGTTATCGCTGTTGTCCAGAATTTGGTTGTATAATTCTATGGCACCAACATAGTTAAGATCGTCCATGTATTTTTGGGCTTTCTTAAGCTTTGTAGCTTGTGCAAATGCACTCGTCGATAGAATCGATACGAACATTACGAGTAGTAAAGAACGCTTAGACATGCTTCTATGGTTTAAGGTTTAACCTGGAAAGATTTCTCATTACTTTCCACGAATAAAATAATTCTCTAATAAAATTGGAGTATTTGGAGTTTTTGTAAGATCAGTTTTGTATGGTAAAAAAGAAGGGATATAGAATATATCCCTTCTTTCAAATCTCCTCTAGAAGTATCTTGGTGTTACTGTTTTTCTAGTGTCATAATCGAATTCATAACCTAAGAAAAGTTCAAATGAGCCTTTTGCTTCTGGCTGTAATTCAGTTAGGGTATAATCATAAGCAGCGCCTATTCTTAAACCATTCTTTAGAAAATATGAAGCCCAAATATCAATGGAGTCTTCAGAACTAGTATCATCAAAATTCTCAATAGCAGATCTGTAAGATAATCCTAACCAAAATGCTTGGTAGAATAATACTGACAAATCAATATCAAATTCTGTTGGCGTTCCAACTGTTTGGAACTGCTCATCTTTTCTTAATCCTTGGAATAAACTAACATTTTTCACTAAAAGTGAAGGCTTGAAAATCAAGTCATCACCAGATAATGGAATTGCTCCACCAACTGAAAAGAAATAATGTCTGTATTGTCTAGCCCAGATATTTTCACCTTGAGTTCCAACTTCATCTCTTAAATCATATTCAACCAAATGAGGTGAAGAGAATCCTGCATAAAATGACTTAGAGTAATAATAAACTCCAGCTCCAAAGTTTGGAAGCCATTTATTTGGGCTTAAGTCGAAAGTCGGATCATTTGCTTCTGGCAAATTTAATTGGTTCCAATCTGCTCTCCAGTTTTCAACACCTGCTTGAAGACCGATTGCTAGTTTAGCACCGTTTGCTCCAACTGGTATTCTATAGGCATAAGATACGTTAGCACCTAAATTATTAGTAGGTCCAATTTTATCATTTACAACAGATAAACCTACACCAACTCTTTCGTTTTTAAGTGGCGTATGAACTGTAAAAGACTGGGTTACTGGAGCACCGTCTATCCCCCACCATTGCGTTCTATGAAGTAAACCGATAGACATGTGATCTTTAGATCCAGCATAAGCAGGATTGAACACAAGACTATTAAACATATACTTCGTAAACATAGGATCCTGTTGCGCAAAACTGCTTCCCGCAAAATAGATCACAATAAATAATGTCAATAATTTTCTCATTTGAGCTAAGTTTTATCTTATGATTACTTTTATTCGAATCATATAGCAAAAATTGTGCTATAATGATTTTATCTTTTATTAATTAAATTTTATGGATATTAATCCATTGAATATCAATGTTTTAAAATTCATATATTATTAAGTCATATACCTTAAAAATTAACGATTATCGGCTAATTTGGAGGTATCCTCTCTTATGATCTTTGTCGTTCAGCTTTAAGTCATAGAAATAAGTACCATCAGGTAAAATTCTATCCTTCCAAATTCCATTCCAATCACTGGCATAATCAACTTTTTGATAAACCAGGTGTCCCCATCTATTGTATACATGCAGTACACTTCCGGGGTAATTATTTAGTCCAGTAATCTTAAAAGTATCGTTAATGCCGTCGTCATTTGGAGAGAATCCATTAAAAATGAAAAACTCTTCAGGCTCTTCAGGCAGGCAGTCAATTGTTACAAAGACTGATGCACCGTCGCACCCATTTTCATTGCAGATTATGTATGTGAAGCTATCATCTCCACAATATCCTTCATTTGGTTGGTAGATTATTTGACATTCATTATCTACTGAAATGCTGCCATTATAGGGGCCATTTCCTCCTTCTTGAACAGACAATACATTGAATTCAGTCAATACACCGCTATTCCATTCATCGTTTTCACAAACATCAAGCGTAATCGGAAGGTTTATAGGAATATTTATTTCATCATCGTAAGCATCTGGAGGGCTTGTACTCCCATCATCAATAACGGTAATTCGGTATTGTACGGTATCACAAATTCCATTCAAATCGCAAAAAACGATGCAACTGGTTTCCACACCAGGAGACAAACTTGCTGCCTCAATACACAAAGATAGTTCATTTATAGTAAAAAAAACGGAATTTCCAGAATTTTGGGGACAATCATTGTATATTTCTACCGGCTCTCCAAATATCTCAGAAACATCAATGCAATCCTCAAATGTCTCTCCTAACAAGATCGAAGTTTCAATAAATTGAGGTACAGGCGGTAATACATTAACGATTAAAGTAGTTTCTAAAATATCACCATTAGAATCTTCAAATCTGTAACAAATTTGATCTTTTCCTAAATTTATTCCAGAAATGTTAAGACAAAAATTTGTTGAATTTAGGATCGAAAATGATGCATTTTCTTCATCCCCTTCGCAAGTCAAGATCATGGATGAAATGTCTCCAGATGTCTGGTCCACATTAAAGCAGAAATTGACC
>CALDYJ010000134.1 GCA_937941095.1 uncultured Saprospiraceae bacterium
TGGGAGTATGCTGCCAGAGGTGGTAGAGAAATGGCTCCATATCCGTGGGGTGGTTACTACGTAAGAAATGCCAAAGGATGTTTGCTAGCTAATTTTAAGCCTGGAAGAGGAAATTATCCTGAAGATGGTGGTCTTTATACTGTAAAAGCAGACGCTTATTTCCCTAATGATTATGGTCTTTATAATATGGCCGGAAATGTATCTGAATGGACAGAATCTTCATATCACGAAAATGCTTACTCATTTTTACATGATTTAAATCCAGACTTGAGGTTTAAAGCTGAAGAAGATGATTCTGAATATAGTAAGAGAAAAGTTATAAGAGGAGGATCTTGGAAAGATATTGGGTATTTCTTACAGACAGGAACAAGGCATTGGGAATTTCAAGATACTACAAAATCATACGTTGGATTTAGATGTGCTTTAACATTCTTAGGAAGATCATTAAATGATTTTTAAAGCATAATTACTCAAATAGAATATGGAAAATCTTCTAAAAGATTTTCCATATTCTATTTTTAATATGAATCAAAACAACGAACAATTTAACCAAATTGGATTCCATTTATATTTCACAACTATTTATTGATTATTCTGTAACGTTTGACTTAATCGGCGTTATGCTATCGTAATACTATCTAAAATTACTTGGAACTCTTTATTTCCAATAAATTTTACTAACATTCAAAATTGAAATGAAATGAGTTTTTTAAAAACAAAAGGATTTAAGTACTTCAAAAATCTTGTAATAGGTTTAGGAGCGGCTGTTGTACTTGTAGGTGCATTAGCAAAGCTTCTTTCACATCCAATGGCAGATTTATTATTGAAAGTTGGACTTCTAACTGAAGCAGGGATTTTTGCATTCTTAGGAATTATCGGACCTGAACCCGATTATTATTGGAATAAATTATATCCAGGATTAGACAATTATAGTTCTAAAATTTCTCCATTAACTGCTGGAGAAGTTCAAGACATGCCAGGCCTTAATGGCGAAGTTGTTGAACAGCAACTTGGAGGAATGTTAAATGAATTGCAAAATATGTCTTCTAGCTTAGGTTCATTAAAAGCTTTGCAAGAAGTTGATTTCAGTCAAGCTGGAGATCAAATTCAAACTATGGGTAATTTTTACACAAGAATGAATGAAGCAATGGCTAACATTAGCGATTCTTTAGAAGATACTAAGAACTACAAAGACCAGTTATCTGCTCTTAATCAAAATCTTGGATCATTGAATTCAGTGTATGGTAATATCTTAGGTGCGATGTCTAACATTCGTCACGAAGCGTAATTTATTTTAAAACAAACAGAAAAATTAATATAATATGTCAATTCCAAAGGAACCGCGGCAGTTGATGATAAACCTGATGTATCTGGTTTTAACTGCGCTATTGGCTTTGAATGTGTCTGCTGAAGTAATGAACGCTTTTTTTGACCTTGATAAGAGTTTGAAAAACTCAAATTCATTGACTAAAACAGGTGTAGACGCAACAAAACAAGGGATTCAACCAATCCTCGATAAGAAACCATTATTAAAAGCACCATTAAATGCTGGTATTGATGAAATTAATGAGGAAGTAAATGCCTTCGTTGATTACATCGATGAAATCCAAGATAAACTAATCGATGCTTCTGGTGATAAAAGTGGAGCTCATGATGATGGAGATTATATAGATAATGATCCTAACAATAAGCCTAGAGGTAAAAAGAACAAAGATGTTCCTACTAAACTAATGGTTGAGGGATATGGTGCAGATGGTGGAGTTTATGCAAATCAAGGCCCATTCGGTCCAGATATTGCAGAAAAAGTTGCAGCATTAAAAACTAAAATGATTGAAATTTATTCTAATACTGTTCAGAATAAAGACGTCATGAAAGAAGGCAAGCTAACCAAGAAAGAAGTTGAAGAGAGAATTGCTGGTTTTTCCAACAGTATTCCTTTAGCAATTGAATCTGAAGAAGAGATTCAAAAGAAAACAAAAGATGGATCAAGTAAATCTTGGTCTGAATATAAGTTTAAGCAAATGCCATTGGCAGCTTGTTTGCCAGCCTTAACTAAGCTTCAAACAGATGCTAGAAATACTCAAGCAACTGCAGTAAACAAATTTGCAGAACTTGTAGGTGGTAGAGAAATTAAGCTTAATAAATTCTTCCCAGTAATGAATGCTAAGAAAGGCTATGTCATTAAAGGTGAAAAGTTTGAAGCAGAAGTTGCAATTGGAGCATTCTCTAGTGAATTCGCGAAATCTTCTTCGATTAAAGTGAATGGAACTAGCGTTAGACTAAATGCAGAAGGTAAAGGTACTTTTACAGAAACAGCTAACTCCACCGGAAAGAAAAAGTTGAAGTTGACTGCCTCTGTTAAGAATCCAATTACTGGAGACGTTATGTCAGGAAATTCAGAATTTGAATACGAAGTAGGTGTACGTTCAGCTACAGTTACAGCTGATAAAATGAATGTATTCTATATAGGTGTTGATAACCCAGTTTCAGTTACTGTAGCAGGTTCATCTTCTAATACACTTAAAGTCTCAGGTACAGGTTGTAACATCAACGGATCTAAAGGTAAATACAATGTTACCGCAAGCAGACCTGGTGAGGCGACAATTAGTGTATCAGCAGAAGGATTTCCAAATACTCCTTTTAAGTATAGAGTTAAAAGAATTCCAGATCCAGTTCCAGCATTGGGCGCAGGACCAAATAAAAATGGTGGTGCAATGGGTAATGGTGAATTTAAAGCACAATTAGGTATAGCTGCAATCTTAGAAGGATTTGACTTTGATGCAAAATGTAACATCATGGGATATGAATTAACCAGAGTTGCAAAAAGACAAGATCCAGTATCTCAAGTAAATAGAGGTGCTAGATATGGTTCTGATTGCCAAAGATTGGTAAGAATGGCGGCTCCTGGAGATACTTACTATTTTGACAAATTGAAGGCAAAATGCCCAGGTGATGCGGCAGGAAGAAAGCTACCTTCTATTGTTTTTAGAATTAAATAGTTATTTTTGAATACAACATACATGCTTTGCTTCGTTTTGGTATAAAATTGTAAGTAAAAGCATTATAAAAGAGAAAATCATGAAGATAGCATTGAAAATATTAGGATTATGCTTCCTTTTTAGCTGTTTCTTTACCTCCATTTCAGCTCAAGAGCCAGAAGAAGAGATAAGAACGGAATCTAGCGTCCCTGACGATGAAGATAAGCCACTTGACGATATAGTCGAAAAACGACTTATCGAAGAAAGACAGGTTTTGGAATATGAACCAATGAGGGAAGCAGATATTTTCTGGGAAAAGAGAATCTGGAGAGTTATTGATGTAAGAGAAAAAATGAATTTACCTTTTTCTTATCCAGAGATGCCTTTTTTCACTATAGTAATGGATGCTGCAATAAACGGAGAAATCACTGTATACAGTACAGAAGATGACAAATTCACTTACAAATTGGAACCTGATGAAGTTGCTTCAATGGGAGCTTCTGTAGATACTGTGATCACTTTTGATCCAGAAACCTACGAAGAGCAAATTCAAGTTGTAAGAAATGATCTTAATCCTGAAGATGTTAAAAGATACAGACTTAAGGAGATTTGGTTCTTTGATGAAGAATCATCAACCATGCAGGTTAGAATTTTAGGGATTGCTCCTCTTATTGATGTAAAAGATGACAATGGTAACTTCAGATATGAAAAACCTATGTTCTGGCTGTACTATCCTCACATCAGAGAATTACTGGCAAGAAATCAAGTCTTTAATGTCGGAAATGACAACTCAGTATTGACCTGGGAAGATTTATTTGAAATGCGATATTTCTCTAGTACGATTTACAAAGAATCTAATGTATATGATCGAAGATTACAAGATTATTTGAGTGGTATTGATCTCTTGCTTGAAGCAGATAAGATAAAAAACGAACTCTTTAATTTTGAGCAGGATCTCTGGTCATATTAATTCATAGATAAAAATTTAGAACCGGATGCTGATTTATTTCAGCATCCGGTTTTTTTATGCTTGCTTGTCTTTACCTTATAGTTTGATTCGCTTTATTCTAAATTGAATAGCCATTAATTTTGAAATTCTACCGAATATGAATTTATAACCACCGAATTTATAACAGAATGGAAATTTTTGATATATTTCTTTAGGTTTACTAAACCTCCAAGGTTTAGTAAACCTGATTTTTTTCTAATACTGTTACTATCTTCTTCCTTCGCGTTATTTTAGTGCATGCAATTTAAAAGGTCCTTTTCTTTTATTAATTAACCTTTAAAATTGTAGCATTATGTCTATACCTAAAGAGCCCCGTCAGCTCATGATTAATTTAATGTATATAGTACTAACTGCACTGCTGGCTTTAAATGTGTCTGCAGAGGTTATGAATGCATTTTTTGATTTAAATAAAAGTCTGAAAAAGTCTATTAGCCTTTCTCAACAAGATTCTGAAGATACTTGGAAAGGAATCCAAGCTGCATTAATGTCTAAAAAGAAAATAGCAGTTCCAATTAATAAGTCTGTCCAAGAAGTTACACAATCTGTTGACTCCCTTGTTAACTTTATTCAAAATCTACAAGATGAACTGATAGATTTAGCAGGAGACAATAATGGAATTCAAGACCAAAATGATTGGTTGAATGATAAACCCATTGGCTTTAAAAATAAAGATGTTCCTACAAGAGTACTTGTGAATCAAGGGAAAGCTTTAGTGTTAAAAGAGAAAGTAATAAAGCTTAAAAAGAAATTAGAATCAATTTACAGTCAAACCATAAACGATGAAGCAATTGTTGAAGCAAGATCTCTAAGTGAAGAAGACATCAAAGAACTCGAATTAAGCCTTAGAGCTAACCTGGCTTTATATATAGAATCAGAAGAAGAGATCCAAAAGAAAACAAAGGATGGTAAACCACTCAGTTGGGAAGCATATAAGTTCAATCAAATGCCTCTTGTGGCAGTACTTCCAATCTTGAGCAAAATCCAAAATGATGCAGTAAGTTCTAAAGCATTATTAATGGCACGTTTTGCAAAATTAACGGGAGGCAAAAATTTAAAACTGAATAATTTTTTTCCAGTTATTGTTCCTGAAAAATCTTATGTTATTGAAGGTGAGCCCTTCAAAGCAAAAGTTGGAATTGGTGCGTACTCAAGTGAATTTTCTGAAACTTCTACAGTGTATGTAAATGGACAAAAAATTAAAATCGGCAAAGATGGCTGGGGAGATTTTTTAGAACCTACCAACACAAGTGGCCCACAAAAACTAAGGATGAAAGCAAGCGTTCATAATCCACATAGTAAAAAAGACTATGAAGGTTTTGAAGATTTTACTTATGAAGTAGGTAAGAGATCAGCTTCAGTGTCCCCAACTAAAATGAACTTACTCTACATAGGGGTAGAAAATCCTTTGAATATTTCAGTAGCTGGATCGCCAAGTGGAAGTGTACGTGTAGAGTGCGAAGGATGTGAAATTAATAAAAATGGGGAGCAATATATTGCTAAAGCTAAAAAACCAGGTAGAGTTAAAGTATTTGTTTCTGCAGAAGATTTTCCTAAAACTCCTTATGAGTTCAGAGTAAAAAGAATTCCTGATCCATTGCCAAAACTAGGTAATGGACTAAATAAACACGGTGGATTAATTGGTAATGGTGAATTTAAATTATACGACAGACTAGAAGCGGATTTAAAGGATTTTGTCTTTGACGCCAACTGTAAGATTATAGGATTCAATTTGTCACATGAAAAGAAAAACGATGATGTGAGCACCTTACAAAATAAGGGATCAAGATACAGTGAAAAAGTAAAGAGATTAGTTTCAAAAGCAAAACCAGGAGACAATTATTATTATGATGAAATAAGAGCTAAATGTCCAGGCGATGTAAATGGTAGAAAATTACCTTCCATAATTTTTCGGATTAGGTAAAATATAGAAAGACTAGTAAGTCATGAATTCCCAGGCCGTTCTATATAAACCTTCTTTTTCTACGTAAGTTAAAAAGTCGTTATAAAAAGGATCTGCTCCAATTGTTGCACTGTCTCCAATGATTACTAGTTTTTTCCTAGCTCTTGTTAGGGCAACATTCATCCTTCTGTAATCTGAAAGAAAACCGATTTCAGATTTAGAATTTGATCTAACCATTGAAATGTAAATGATGTCTCTCTCTTGACCTTGAAATGAATCTATGGTATCGATGGTTAGATCAAGTTCTTCATCAATAAAACTTAAATCCAATTTTTCCCTAGCGAGACGGACTTGATCTTTGTATGGTGAAATGATTCCGAAGCTGAATTTTTTAAGCTGAGGAATTTTTTGATTTAATTGAATAATATGTTCATGAACAATGTTTAATTCATCTTCATTTTTTTTACTGAAATATTCAGGATCTACCGTTTCTTCAAATCCACAACCTGCAGTGTCAATGTATTCTAAAACCGCTTCGCCTTCGACTAAAGAATGGTATTCATTGTTTTCATGTGCTTTTAATTTTCCTTCATAAAACCTATGATTGGAAAAGTTCATAATGATCTTATTCATCCGGTATTGAATGTCTAATAAGTTAACATTATTCTGCCTTTCAATTCCCTTTTCAATCAAGGTTATCCCTAATCCTTTTTTTCTTGCTTCATTACTTTTAATGGTAGGAGGTAGTTGAAAAGGATCTCCCGCTAAAACTATTTTTGAAACCTTTAAGATTGGAATCCAGCAAGCAGGCTCTAAGCCTTGTGTAGCTTCATCGATAAAGACGGTTTTGAATTTTGTATTAGAAAGCACTTTTTTTGTACTTCCTACTAAGGTGCAAGTGATAACTTTAGCATTACTAGTCAGCTGTTCAATTAATCGATCTTCCAATTGATTTGCCCACTGACTTAATTCTCTTGCTTGTTGATAAAGCTGTTTTCTCTCAATGCGTTCCTGGTGCCCAAATTTTCTTTTAAATTTTGAAGCTTCTTTTCTGTAGGAAGCAGCTTCTATTTTCACTTTTTTTATGTTTTTACTTTCAGGGTGATTAGCAATTTTTGACTCTAAGGTATGGGCGATTATTTTTTCATCAATTCTAGAAATGTTGCCTATTCTCAATACCTCAAGTCCAGTTTGAGCAATTTTCTCTGTTAATAAATCTACAGCGGCATTACTCGGAGCAGTAACAAGAATTGAATCTTCTTTTTTACTCAGTTCTTTTATAGCAGCTACAATGGTAGTTGTTTTTCCTGTACCTGGAGGTCCATGAATAATGCTAACATCTTCCGAGGATAAAATCGAATTAACAGCTGCATTTTGGGAAGGATTTAAAGAAGGAATTTTTACTTCTTGGTGATCATTTTGAAATTTTGCTTCAAACTTTCCAAGTAGAATGTCTCTTAATTCTGCCAATCTAGTATTAGAAGTATTGATGAGCATGCTTAAAGCGTTTTCCATTTCTTTATAGCTAGACTCATCAAATAGGAGATCAATTCCTGTCATCGAATTATTTACCCAATCGGGAAGATCAGAAGAATTTAGAATAATCTTCATTTTGTTTTTATCAACATAATGTACCACACCAGATTTTTCTCGATCTTCAACATTAGGGCTATTGCAAAAGATCTTAACAATTTTTCCGGATCTAAATGCGTGATTTATAAGATCCGTTTTTTTTCTTTGAACTATGATGTAAGCTCGATCGCCATAGGTAAAGCCAGAATTTAAGGTTTGGACAGGATACCAAGTATAGCCCTTCTTTTTTCTCTCATCTAAAGAAAGAGATTCGATGCGGTTTTTAAACTGATGGAAATCTTCTTCTTTTTCTAGCTTTAAAAGATTTTCTAGGTCTTTTAGCTCTTGAATGATCTTATCAGGCATTCCATTTGTTTATAATGACTAGATTTGTTAAAAAGAAAGTACTCATGTCAACAAAGAAAGAAAAATCTTCTTTCAAACAACAATTTAAAGCCTTAAAGAATTTAGGGCCTTTTTTCGCTTTGGTTTGGGAAACCAACAAACCATTGACCATTTTAAACATTGCTTTAAGGTTGATAAAGTCATTTTTACCATTGATAATGCTCGCAATTGGTAAAGAGATAATAGAT
>CALDYJ010000135.1 GCA_937941095.1 uncultured Saprospiraceae bacterium
AAATTTTTAAATAAACTATTAATAATCGCATTGGCTATGATGGCCATAAACTCTTGCTCGGATTTAGAGCCTGAGTTTGGAGATGTGATTCCGGAAAGCGACTATTTCGCTAATGATGCTGCTTTCATCTCTGCATTGGGATCGGCATATACAAACCTTTATGGTTTTATGAACCATGGTAACATCTTTTCACTTGATGTAACTTCATCTGATGAAGCTGCAATTACTCACAAAGGGCCAGACTGGGAAGATGGTGGACAATGGTTAAGAATGCATAGACACGAGTTTTTTGATGGTGAAGGTGTATTCGGCAATGTATGGAATTTCTCTTATGGTGGAGCAAATACTTGTAACAGATTGATAGCAACCTTTGAGGCAGCTGGTGGAGCTAGTTCTGCAGCTTTTATTTCTGAATTAAAAGTTTTGAGAGCTTACTACCATTTAATCATATTAGATGTTTTTGGTAATGCTCCAATTCTTGACACATTTGATGTACCTGAAGGATTCAAACCAACTACAGTTTCTAGACAAGAGTTATACAACTGGGTAGAAAGTGAATTAACAGCTAATGTTCCTTCACTTCCACAAGAAAATTCTGGAGCTACTTATGGTAGAGTTAACTATTTTGCTGGACAAGCAATGTTAGCTTCATTATACTTGAACGCAGAAGTTTACACTGGAACAGCTCAATGGCAAAAATGTGTAGATGCATGTGATGAGATTATTAATGCTGGTGCTTTCTCTTTAGAAGGAAACTACTTCGCAAATTTTGCGGTACAAAATGATGGTTCTTCTGAAAACATCTGGGTGATACCTTACGATGGTGTAAATGCAGGTGGATTCAATTTGGTACAAATGACGCTTCACTATGAGTCTCAAAAAACATTTGAAACCGTAGATCAACCTTGGAATGGTTACTGTGTACTTGCTGATTTTTATAATTCTTTTGATGAGAATGATGTAAGAATTACTGGTGGTTCTAGATCTTATGGTGTAATGTTACACGGACCTCAATATTCTTCAAGTGGAGAAATTCTTATTGATGGTGCAGATTCATGGTATCCAGATAATGCTTTTGAAGGTAATGAAAGAGCAGTAGTATTCGATCCTGAGATTAACGAGTTAGCTCCTAATGCTTATAGAGATGGTGGTGCTAGAATCTCAAAGTATGAGTATGAAGTAGGAACGGTAAACAGTATGAGCAATGATTTTGCTATCTATAGATACGGTGAAATCTTGATGAATAAGGCGGAAGCAATGTGGAGAATGAACAATGGTTCAGGTCCTGCTCTAGACATGGTAAACATGATCAGATCAAGAGCTGGTATGGATGCTTTTTCTGCTTTGAATGCAGATGATCTACTAGCAGAAAGAGGTAGAGAACTTTGCTTTGAAGCTAAGAGAAGAGCTGACTTAATCAGATTTGGAAGATGGAATGATGCATGGTGGGAAAAAGGTGCTTCAGAGCCTTACAAAACACTTATGCCAATACCTGCTGACCAAATAGCATTAAATTCTAATTTGGCACAAAACGACGGGTATTAATCTGTAGTTTTTGAATAAATTTTAAAGGCCATCCTGCTAAAGGGTGGCCTTTTCTTTTTTACCTTTATGGTATCGATGAAATACTTGTTCCTCTCCTCTATCTTGCTAGTGCTTTCATGTTCTTCCGAACATGCAGAAAATCATTCTATGTTCCAAAACATCTCTTCTGATGTGTCTAAGCTAGACTTTAATAATAAGCTAGTTTTTACCGAAGAATACAATCCATATACCTTCAAGAATTTTTTAAATGGTGGAGGAATTGCTTTAGGTGATGTCAATAATGATGGATTGATCGATGTTTATTGTACTGGTAATTTAGTTGACAACAAACTCTATTTGAATAAGGGAAATTTCGTTTTTGAAGACATAACAGAAACAGCCAAACTAGCTTGTAAAGATGTGTGGTCTACAGGCGCTTCATTTGTAGACATTAATCATGATGGCTTTCTAGATATTTATGTATGTAAATCGGGGGATCCAAATTCTCCACTTAGAGAAAACCAATTCTTTATAAATAAAGGTGATTTAACTTTTGAAGACAAAGGGAAGGAATACGGTATTAACTTCAAAGGTTTATCCATACACGCTGCTTTCTTTGATTACGATAAAGATGGAGATCTAGATTGTTACCTCTTAAACAACAGCATACGTTCAGTTGGTGCCTATGACATCATCAAAGATCAAAGAAAAAGACCTGATAGAGATGGAGGAAACAAACTACTTAAAAATTTAGAAGCAGAAACTGGTATCATCGAGTTTGTTGATGTTTCTCAAGAAGCAGGTATTTATACTAGCGCTATCGGTTTTGGTCTAGGCGTAAGTGTTTCGGATTTGAATGAAGATGGTTGGGACGACTTCTTTGTCAGTAATGACTTTTTTGAAAGAGATTATTTATACCTAAACAATCAAGATGGCACCTTCTCCGAAAAAATAGAATCAGCAATGTCTGAATTAAGCACAGGATCAATGGGCGCTGACATTGCAGATTTAAATAATGATGGCTTACCTGAAATTTTTGTTACGGAGATGCTTCCTGAAGACTTAAAAAGATACAAATCAAAGACTGTATTTGACTCTTACGACAAGGTAACATTAAACGAAAGTAAGGGATATTTTAGGCAGTACGGACGTAATGTTTTACAATACAATAAGGGTTTACAAAATGGTATTCCTCAATTTATAGAATTAGGTCGTTACCATGGTGTCGAAGCAACTGATTGGAGTTGGGGAGCTCTGATGGCAGACTTTGACAATGATGGCCTCAAAGATATTTTTGTAGCTAACGGAATCTATAAAGACTTACTTGATCAAGATCACATTAACTTTTATTCTCCTCAACAAATTGGAAAAATGGTCAAGAATCAAAAAGGAAATGTTATCCTCAACATGATGGACAAACTACCTTCTACCCCATTGCCCAATTATTTTTTCAAACAAAATAATCAAGGCTCATTTGACAAACATTTTTTACCTGATGGTGAAGGATTTTCAAATGGTGCAGCATACGGAGATTTGGATGGAGATGGTGATTTAGATCTCATTGTAAACAACATCAACAAAGAGCTTAGTCTTTACAAAAATACAAGCAGTAAAAACGAGTACATCAAAATAAAACTAAAAGGTTCGGCATTAAACCTCAATGCTATTGGCACCAAACTAATAGTTCACTCGCAAGAAGATCAGTACATGCTTGAACAACACCCAATGCGAGGCTACCAATCTTGTGTTTCGAATGAATTAATTTTTGGATTAGCAGAAAGCAAACTTGTAGATTCTTTAATAATCATTTGGCCTAACAAACAAGTCTCAACTTACCTCAATTTAAAAACTGATTCTACTTACATTTTCACCATCAAAGATGCTAAGTTAAAAACACCAAATACACTTTCAGAAAGTAATAAGCCATTATTATCTAAAGTTGAAAATCTAATCCAATATGAACACAAAGATTTAAATTTTCCTGATTTTGATAAAAACAGAATGTTACCATTGAAACTCACAAATTCAGGTCCTAAGGCAAAACTCGCAGATATGGATAACGATGGAGACAGGGATCTATTTATTCTTAGTCATGCAAAGGAAGATCTGATGTATTTTGAAAACCAAGGCAATTCTTTTAAAGAAAAATCATTAGGAAAGGAATCTGAAAATTTACGTCCTCATGAACTTTTAATTGAAGATTTTAATAATGACAACACAATGGATGTTCTGGTGATGAATGGTGGTTTTCAACAGCAACATAAAACTAAAGCTAGTAATGATCTAATCTTAATAAACAAGAAAGAAGGATTCGAAAAAACAATCTTTGCAAAACAAATGTCAAGTGCTGCAGCTACTTCTTTTGATTTTGAAAATGATGGTCAAAAAGAAATCATAATTTTCCCTTTTGCAGAAATTGGAGCTTATGGTATTCCTACAAATGGCATGGCATACAAATTGAAAAATGGAAAATTTCACTTTGACAATTCCTTAAGCTCAAAATTTGAGCAAATGGAAATGACTAAAGACGTAGAACAAAATTTTCTCCTAAAGGAAGAAGGTACTTCTTTCGTTTCTGCACCAGCGTTTGGGGCCTTAAATTTTTACAATATAGATGCTTCCAAAATTGTTAAAATGAATTTCCCTAAAGCTTCACAAATCAAAGGGATGTGGCAAGACATCAGATTAG
Source organism: uncultured Saprospiraceae bacterium (assembly GCA_937941095.1). Classification (GTDB taxonomy): domain Bacteria; phylum Bacteroidota; class Bacteroidia; order Chitinophagales; family Saprospiraceae; genus JALZVN01. The sequence goes on from CALDYJ010000135.1 coordinate 4,214, forward strand.
TAGATATAGACCTAGATGGAGACCTGGATATAATAGCTTGCAACATTGGTGAAAACAATCGCTTGAAAAACTTATCGGAAAATCATCTGTTTATTTATGCTTATGATTTTGATAATAATGGTCGGACCGAACTCATTTATTGCATTAAAAAAGATGGCTTGCACTACCCTATTCATTTGAAAGATGAGCTACTCAAACAAATGCCCAAACTCAAAAAGAAATCCTTAAAATATGATGACTATGCGAAGATCAGCATGGAAGAACTTTTTGGTAAAGAGGTCAATAATAAAGCCTACATTTATGAGATAAATGAATGGAAATCTGGCGTTTTTATGAATGATCAAAACAAAGATTATTTATTTAAACCTTTTCCAAAAGAAGTTCAGTACTCTGAAATGAAAGTAGCCTGTCCAATTGATTTAAATGGAGATGGTTTTGAAGATTTAATTTTAGGTGGGAATCAATATGAAGCAAAACCAGAATTTGGAATCAACGCAGCTTCTTTCGGATGTGTTTTGATTAACAACAAAAATGGATCTTTTTCTTACGTTCCAACAAATGAAAGTGGATTTTTCGAAAAGGGTCAAATTAGAGACATCTTTTCATTAGATTTGAATAATCAAAAATACGTAATTGTTTTAAAGAACAACGATAAAGCTGCAACATATAGACTTAATTGATTTAACATGAAAATTTACTTTTACATTCTTTCTATTTTATTCCTTGCAACGACTTTTTCTTGCAATAAAAATGCCACCAATACCTACGATGATTCCTTAGATGATATAGTCATGGGCATTTATTTTGGAATGGAAAGAAAAGACTTTTTGGACCATTGTTGGGATTTAAATCAAGATGGCAAAACACATCATGGAACCATAGGTAATATGGTCATGTATGTCGACTCCTTAAATTACGATCCAAAAGTTGTTGTCAATTTTTTTCCGAAATTTGAAAAAGATGTCATTGCTGAAATGCCTCACATTTTTTATTTTAGTGCTTGGTCACCATGGAATAAAGAGGAACTAAAACAAGAAAAATTATACCAACAAGTCATCAAATATTTTGAAAAAAAATACAATACTACTTTAGAAAAAAAAGAAGCGCCTAATGGAAAATTTTTACATTATAAAACATTAGGTCCTATAATGATCAGAGTATATAAAGACATAGATGAAATGAAAGTAAATGCAGATGTCCGTCACCTCACTTACATGGAAAAGGAAAATTAATGTCATTAAAATCCACCTTTCTTTTTACTTTTTTAATAATTACATGCTCTGCTTGCCAAAATGAAGTTGCAGAACAAACTGTTGCAGGCTTGCAACTAATGAGTCCTGAAGAAACAGGAATCAACTTCAGCAATGATCTTAGTTACGATAGAGACTTTAATATTTATACTTACAGAAATTTTTACAATGGCGGAGGTGTTGCTATTGGCGATGTGAATAACGATGGTCTGGCCGATGTATACATGACTGCAAATATGCTTAAAAACAAGCTTTACCTAAATAAAGGAAATTGGAAATTTGAAGAAGTTGCTTCCATTGCAAAAGTAGAAGGCCAAAGTGCTTGGTCGACTGGAGTATGCATGGTTGATATAAACGCTGATGGTTGGTTAGACATCTACGTTTGCAATTCAGGAGATGTAGATGGCGATAATAAAAAAAATGAATTGTTCATCAATTTAAAAGACGGGACCTTTGAAGAAGCTGCTGCTGCTTATGGTCTTGCAGACAATGGTTATTCAACTCATAGTGCTTTTTTCGACATGGACAAAGATGGTGATTTAGATATGTATCTTTTAAATAATTCTTATCGGGCCATAGGATCTTTTAATCCAAAGATCAACATAAGAAATAAAAGAGATGAGCAAGGAGGCGATAAACTCTTTAGAAATGATGATGGCAAATTTGTAGACATAAGTGAGGCCGCAGGTATCTACGCTTCTGAAATTGGTTTTGGATTAGGTGTTACTGTAGGCGATATCGATGGCGATGATTGGGATGACATTTACATCTGCAACGACTTTTTTGAAAAAGATTATTTATACATCAACAATAAAAATGGAACCTTCACAGAAGATTTAGAAAATCAAATGAAATCCATATCCGTGGCATCTATGGGAGCTGATATGGCAGATATGAACAATGATGGTTTTCCAGAAATCTTTGTTACAGAAATGCTACCCAATGATGAAAGAAGAATTAAAACGAAAACCACTTTTGAGGATTGGGATAAATATGCAGCAAATTTAGAAAATGGATATTATCATCAATTTACAAGAAACATGCTTCATCTAAATAATGGGGATGGTTCCTTTTCTGAAATAGGAAGGTATGCTGGTGTGGAAGCAAGTGATTGGAGCTGGGGAGCATTACTTGCTGATTTTGATAATAATGGCATGCGAGATATTTTTATTGCCAATGGGATAAACAAAGACTTGACAGATCAAGACTTTATTAACTTCCTGTCAAATGAAGAAACCATGCGAAAAATGACAGTTGGTAATAAGGTAAATTACAAAGAATTGATTGATGTCATACCTTCAGAGAGAATCCCAAACCGTTTATTTATGAATAAAGGAGATTTGATTTTTGAAGACGAAGCTCAAAAATATGGATTGGCACAATTAAGTCATTCAAATGGTGCTGCCTATGGAGATTTAGATAATGATGGAGATTTAGACTTGATCGTGAATAATGTCAACATGCCGAGCTTTGTTTATAAAAACAATCTACCTAAGCAAAACTACATCCAATTTACCTTTAAAGGCGATAAAGATAACACCATGGCCATTGGAACAAAGGTAAAAGTATTTGCTGGTTCCAAAATATGGTATGATCAATTTATGCCAACGAAAGGTTTTCAATCTTCCATGGATTACAAAATGCATTTTGGTCTAGGAAACATCAATAAAATTGATAAAGTGGAAGTCAGATTCCCAAATGGAAAGTATCAGCAATTTGGAAAGCTTTCTCTGAATATGGTTCATGAATTAGATATGACACCTTCTGAAACTTTAAAGGAAGTAGAAATAAAAACTAAAATTGATCTGTCCAATACATCTTTTTTGACTTTAGTAGAAGATGATCAAAGTTTGCAAATTCCTTTTGAACACAAAGAAAATAAATTTGTAGATTTTGATAGAGATCGTTTGCTGTTTCACATGATGACAACAGAGGGTCCAAAATCTGCTATTGGCGATTTAAACGGAGACGGCAATGATGATGTATTTATTTGTGGTGCTAAAGATCAGGCCTCAAGCATATTGATTTACAAAAACGCTAAGTATGTAAAAACAAACATTCCCTTACTAGAGAAGAGTGCACAAAGTGAAGATCAAGATGTGGCTTTTATAGACATAGATATGGATGGAGATTTAGACATTTATGTTTGTGCCGGCGGAAATGAATTTAATAATCAATCAACCAACATTATTGATAGAATCTATGAAAACGATGGCAGGGGAAATTTTAGCTCATCTGATCTTAGAGTTTTATCCAATGGTTTCATTCATAGTGGAGCCATTGATGTTGTAGATAAAGATAATGATGGTGACATGGATCTTTTGATAGCCGAAAGAATTAAGTCTTTTCAATATGGTGTACCATGCAATGCTTTTTTAATAGAACAGGATGAATCCGGTTTTAAAAATAAAACGAATACACTAGCTCCATCTTTGTTAAATGCAGGTTTATACACCGATATAAAATGGGCGGACCTAAATTCAGATGGTAAATTTGAAATCATTAGTTGTGGTAAATACATGCCTATCTCCGTTTACAGCCAAGATCAAGAAGGTGTATGGAAAAGAGATCAAGAAAATGGATTAGAAAATACAGAAGGTTGGTGGAATTCACTGGCACTTGTAGATCTTGATAAAGATGGAGACCTTGACATCGTTGCGGCTAACCATGGTACCAACTCACGGTTTCCAGCTTCTGTAGAAGAACCACTTTGTTTGCACATCAATGACTTTGATAAAAATGGATCCATCGAACACATTTTATGTACTTCCGAATATGGAAAAAGCTACCCCATGGCCTTAAGACATGATTTGGTAAAGCAACTCCCTTATTTGAAAAAAAGATTTCTTAAATATAAAGATTATGCTTTAAAATCTATTGAAGATATATTTTCTCCAGAAGAACGACAGCGAATGCTTACCTTGGAAGTTAGAGAAATGGAAACCTGTATTTTTATAAATGAGCATGGAAAATTTAAAAAAGTTACTCTTCCAAAAGAAGTCCAATACGCACCCATCTACGCCTTATATTGTGAGGATTTAAACCAAGATGGGCACATCGATGTTTTGATGGCAGGAAACTTATACGAGGCTAAACCTGAAGTAGGTAGGTATGATGCCAATCGCGGTACTTTTCTCGCGGGAAATGGTAAAGGTTCCTTTCAACTTATTCCAAACCAGCTTTCTGGCTTTACAGTGAGCGGTCAAGCTCGTGACATCAAAAAACTAAAGCAAGGAAAAAAAGAAAGCATAGTAGTATTTAGAAACAATGATTCTCCGCAAGTCTTCACCATCGGTAAATGAAAAATCTGATTCCATTCATTTTACTTTTCTACCTCCTTTGCTCTTGCCAAGAAGAAGAATCAAGTCTTCTTCCTTTTAAAAAAATACCTAGTAATAGGAGCGGAATTAATTTTAGTAATGACTTAAGTGAAGACGAATCCAACAACATCTTGGAATACCTTTATTTTTATAATGGAAGTGGTGTAGCAGTAGAAGATCTAAATAATGATGGCTTGCCAGACATTTATTTTGGGGCTAATCAAAAATCAGATCAGCTTTATTTAAATCAAGGGGATTTTAAATTCCAGAATGCTTCTCATCTACTGCCTCAAGCAGCTTTAGATGGCTGGACGACAGGCGTGAATATGGTCGATCTAAATGACGACGGATGGATGGATATCTACGTTTGTAGATTGGGATTAAATGAAGGAGAAACAAATAAACTTTTCATTAATCAAGCAGGTAAAGGTTTTAAAGAGGAAGCAAAACTTTGGGGCTTAGACATCACAGGATACAGCACACAAAGTTCTTTCTTTGATTACGACAATGATGGCGACCTTGATTGCTATCTTTTAAAACACTCTGAAAAAGATCCTGATCAATTTAAAAATGCAGAAATCAGAAAGGTAAAAGATGAGCTGGCCGGAGATCTTTTATTGGAAAATACAGGCACCTTTTTCATTGACATGACTGAAGAAGCTAAGATTTATTCCTCCTCAATCGGTTTTGGACTAGGTGTTTCAACTGCAGACATTAATAATGATGGCTGGGTAGACATCTATGTCGGAAATGATTTTCACGAACAAGATTATTTATACATAAACAATAAGGATAAAACATTTACAGATGTTATCAATACAGCCACTGGACACACCAGCAACTTCTCTATGGGTTGCAGCATAGAGGACTTAAACAATGATGCTAAACTAGATGTCCTAAGTTTAGATATGAAACCTTACGATGATGACATTTATAAAAAGAGTGGAGGCTGGGAAAACATGCAAATCTATAATTACAAAAGACGTTTTGGTTATCATCATCAAAGCCCAAGAAATGCTTTACAAATTAACGAAACTAAGGAAGGTGAGCTTCCATATTTTTCTGAGCAAGCTTGTTATTCAGGCATAGAAGCTACGGATTGGAGTTGGTCGCCAATGATTGCAGATTTTGATAATGATGGCGACAAGGATCTTTACATTACCAACGGAATTCTAAGGAGGCCTAACGATATGGATTTTATAAATTTTGAATTCGATGGGACTGCTAAAAACAAACTAGAACAGCTAGCAAAAATACCTTCAGGAAAAATTGAAAATTTTTATTTTGAATGTCAAGGTTCTGATGGGCCATACATTAAATATCTTGATGCAAAAAAAACGGCAACAACAGCTGCGGCCTATGCAGACTTTAATTTGGATGGAAAGATTGATTTGGTTTTAAGCAACTTAAACGAACCAATACATTTATTAAAAAATATAAATGCTCATAATCATTTTCTCCAGTTAAAATTGATCAGTGAAGAAGTAAACAGAAATGCCGTTGGTTCAAAAGTCACTTGTTTTACAAAAAATGGCATTCAAACAGCACACCTCAGTTCGAGCAATGGTTTTCTGTCGCATAGTCAAGGTTTAATCCATTTTGGTTTTAAGGACAATAGTAAACCTGATTCCATATTGATTTCTTGGCCTGATCAAAGTTTACAAAAAATAGAGCCGACAAACATTGACACTTTGATTATCATAAAACAAAAAAGCAATCAAAAAAAATTAGCTGTCAGAAATCAAAAAGATCCGTGTATTAAAGTAGATGCTTATAAGCCTTATCCTCTTCCTTTTAAAGGACAAAAGTCCAATAAGTGGTTATTGTTTAATGAAGAATCGAGTGCAGATCGCTTAAGTATACATAACAATCAATTGAAAGTAGTTTCTCCTCAAGGAACAATTAAAGGAATAATAGAACATCAAATATTTATTGAAAGTGAAGAATCAATTTTTCCAGATGAAGTTTTAGCACTAGTAAAAAATCAAAAAATTATTTTTTTCGAGTTGGCTGATCAAAACTTAGATGGAATAGATGACTATTTCATTCAATCAGATTTAGGGACCTTCGTCCTTATCAGTAGCAAGGGAACTTTTTTAAAAATTGATTTGGAAGAATCTACCCACTTAAAAACTGCAGCCTGGGGCAATGTAGCTGGGGATGAAAAACTAGAATTGGTTATTGCTGGTTTGTGGATGCCAATTAGCATTATCAACTTCAATAAAGATCACAATGGCAAGGAGTACAGTATGCAAGACCTCCCTGACACTAATGGATGGTGGTCTAAAATAAAATTATCAGACCTTAATAAAGATGGTTATGAAGACATCATTGCCGGCAACTTTGGATTGAACCATTCTTTGGATGCCAGCAATGATTATCCGATTCAGGCTTATGAAAGCGATTTTGATAGAAATGGATCCGTAGAAAAACTAATCACCTACTACTATAATGAAAAAGAAGTCCCCTACCCTAATCAACAATTATTTGTTGATCAATTGCCTTATGTAAAAAAGAATTTTTTAAAAAATGAAGCTTTTGTCAAAGCAAGTATTTCTGAATTAATAGGAAGCAAAAAACTCAAGGACTCAAAAAAATATACCATTTCAGAATTGCGTTCTTGTTGTTTTATTAAGGAAGACAAGTGGATTAAAACCCCTCTCCCTTCTGTTCTTCAACTATCGCCAATTTATGCTATAGAAAAAGTAAACAACAAAGCATTCTACTTTGGAGGTAATTTATTTGATGTTGATCCTAATCTCGGAAGACAAGATGCAAACATGATTAGAGCTCTAATTTTTAATAATGGAAAATGGCTTAAGGCAAATGAAGGATCAAATGGTATTAGCTTAAGGGGAGAAATCAGATCAATAAAAGCTTACAAGGATCGTATTTACTTTTTAGATCGCACAAATGGGATCTTTAGTATTGGGGTTTTTTAGTCTTTTGTCTTTAATAAATCTAATTATCAAATGAACATAGACCAATCAAGGCCAATAATCAGGTTTTAATAAAGTTGCTCCTTCTAAGAATAAACAATCACAGCATTCTTCAGGTAAAGGGAAAGGTCGATTTCCTGCAAATCCACAAAAAGGCAAACGGGAAGTTGCAAAATCTGCATTGCCAATAATTCTTATTTTTCTACTTTTACCGACTACAGCAAATTGCCCTAAAATCTCTGATCCATCGTTTGCCACTACATTACCAATTAGTCTTGCTGGATTTACATCATTAATGTTTCCTTGCTGATCAAATAATTGTTTGAGTCTTTTCCAATAATCAAACTCTTCTTTATTATAGGAAAGCAAACTAAGATCGATTGCAAAAATCTCTGTAAGTCGATAATCAATTTTCCTTCTTAATACCAAAGTTTCAAACTCTATAGGTGCAGCACTATTATCTATTTCAAATAGATTAATGTCAAAAGGTCTTTCATCATTATAAAAGTAACAAGCTTTAGGATTATGAAATGGTCCACACTGTGTTTCTAGGACCTGGTATACAGTTTCTGCCTTATACCGCAAATACAAATCATTTTCAACAGATTCATTTTTGGCACGTGCAAAAAATTCTAAGGCTCTTAGTCTTTGATTGGATCCACTTTCATTGATGAAAGTAGTTAATGTATCAATGGTATTTATTTCTTTGATGGAAAAAGAATCTGGTACAGATTGAAAATTGGATGTTATGCTTCTTCCATCAGGAAGTTCAGCATAAAGTCGATAATTTTTACCTACTTCGGCACGTTCTTGGGACTTATAAACTCCTGATTCAGTTTCTGGAAAACTCATTTTGTTTCCTTGTTCATCTTCCACAAAAACACTTGCATTGGCAAGCGGAACATTTACCTGACTGTTAACTTGAATTGACTTTGAAAGTTTAATAATTTGTTCGCCTTCATAAGCGGAAAAAATTCCATCTACTACTATAAGTTCTTCTTGGTCCTCAACAGGAAATTCAATTCTTTCTACACAAGAAAAAAAGAAAAGAAAACAAATTAAAATAGTGAGTACTTTCATTAATCAATTTTAAAATACAAAATTCCAACTAAAGTTAGGAATAACGGCACCTACTACCGAAAACTGAAAAGGAACAATATTCCCTAATGAACTTCTTCGGAAGAAAACGTTGGTTGGATTTTTCCTTCCAAGCAAATTATAAAAGCCTAGGTTAAACGAATTTCTAAATCCATTTTTTTTACTTTTTCTTAAGTCTAAATTTATAGCAAAATCTAAGCGCGCATAATACGGTATTCTTTCTTCATTTCTATTTGAGTACAAAGGAACCAGGAAGCCGTCTTGAATAAAACTTGCATTGGGTGCAGTGGTTGGAGCTCCAGATCTATAGATGTATGCAAAATTAAAAGAAACAACCGGCAACCATTTATAAATGGCCAAAACATTTAATTGGTGTGGTATGTCAAAAGAAGCTGGAAAAGATTCCCCTTGATTGATTGCATTTTCAAGGCCTACTGATTTTCTGAACGAGCGACTATAAGTGTATGCTAAGGAGCCTTGCCATTTTCCTTTTTGTTTTTTAACTAAAAATTCTACGCCATAACTTTCGCCTTCCGAATCTATTAATTCATCTTGTAGTCGATCATTTAGTACTATCTGAGCAAAATCTTTTAATTCATACAAATTTTCAAAATCTTTATAGAATAAATCGAGAGAATATTCGAATGTTTTTTTACCAGTTAAATGAACAAGTCCTAGACTGTATTGATCCATTAGATTTGGAAGGACGTCTTCATTGGAAAGAGACCAAATGTCAGAAGGTAAAGCACTATTTGTATTAGAAAACTGGTAAATAAATTGGCTCATTCTATTGTAAGAAGATTTTATGGCCCAAGCTTCTCCAGGTTTGTAAGAGATTGAAATTCTTGGTTCAAAATTAATTTCTTTGCTAAGTCCTGATTCAGGGTAAAGAATTGAAAAACGTATGCCTGTCTCAAAATTAAAAGAATTTAAAAAAGATTTACTTAAAGAGAGAAAGGGAGCTACGTTTGTCGCACCCAATCTTTGAATTTTCTGCTCAACTAAAGTGCTGCTGTTTTCAGGTTTTAAAACGTCTTCTTGATTTCTGATGGTTAAATATTCAATACCGATTCTAGCAAAACCATCTGTATCAATCTTTTTGTCAAGGGTAAGCAATCCTTTAAAATATTCAAAGCCATTTATAAAACGAAAAGCGTCCGGCTTATTTAGTGTAAAATTTTCACTTTTGTAATTTCCGACGTTTAAAGAAAGCTTTGAATAGAAATCATTTTTCCAATTTGACTTCATCTGCAAGCCGGAATGAAAATTACTCCATTCAAATCCAAAATCATTATTGTATTCAAAATAATCCTTACTGTAGTAATTATTAAAAAAAACAGAATGTTTTTCCCCGATCTTGTATTGAGCATTCGCATTCACATCATAAAAATCTGCACTGCTGTTTTGCAATTCTACATTAGCAATACTTTTAAGTAAATAATCATTGAAAGACCCTCGAGCTGCAAGTTTCACATTTAGCTTCTCATTTAATTTACCTGCAACATATAATTTCAAGATTGAAATTCCAATGCCACCCTTTCCTGACCATTTTTCTACCTCCTTTATATCCGTTTTAATGTCTAAGACACCAGAAACTCTCCCTCCAAAGCTTGCATCAACGTATCCTTTATATAGGTTTGCTTCAGAAACAATGTCTGGATTGAAAGCGGAAATAAATCCAAGAACATGACTAGGATTAAAAATTATGCCATCGTTTAAAAGAATTAGATTTTGATCAGTGCTGCCACCTCTTATATTAAAGCCTTGAGACAATTCTGTGGTAGATGTTATACCCGGAATAACCTCTAGGGATTTAAGTAAATCTATGTCGCCAGTAACTTGAGGAATAAATTTCAATTCTTCCATACTTAGCTTTTCTAGACCTGCTTTTGAATTATCCAATTTTTGTTTTAATGAATTAGCAATTACTTCTACTTCATCAAACTGAAAAGCTTGAACTGCAATAGGTAGGTCAAAGGAAGCCTGTTGGTAAAGTTTTAGTGTTAGTTGGATTTCTTGATATCCAGTGTAAGAGATGATGAATTCATATTCGCCTGCAGGCAAAGAAAAATCAAATGCACCATTTAAATTAGAAGTTTCGATTATTGTGCGATCTTGATTCGTAAGCAAAGCACCAATTAAGGGTTCCATCGATTGTTCGTCATACACCTTGATGGCTACTTCTATTTTCTCATTTACTGCATTGTTTTTCGATCCAAAATTTTTAATAACTTTTTTCGATTCATTTTTAAGAGGATAATCATATGTCCCATCTTCCCATTTTCCAACCAATAGCTTTACAGCTTCGGCATTAATTTTATTTTGATTTAAAATTAGAATGGCGTCATTTTTATAAGGAATGACCTTTAATTGAGTTCCATTCAAAAACTCTTGCATAATTACATAGACCTGCTCATCCTCAAATTCTGCAGTAATTGGAAAAGAAGGCATTTCATTTGGATCAAAATAAAAACGAAGCCCTTCGTCTTCAGAAAGCTCATAGAGTATTTTGGTAAGTGTCTTATTTTCAAATGAACAAGATATTCTTTTATCCGTTTGTTTCTGTGCAAGTATTTCAGTGGTACAAAAACTGAATACAATGAGAATTAAGCAATGCTGAATTTGAAATTTCATTACTTTTGAATTTCCAATTTATCAACCATAAGCTTCCCTATTTCATTGCCCTGTTTAACACCTTCAGTAATGGCAGGCATGTAATGTATTCCTCCGTATAATCTACTTATCGCTGCTTCTTCAGATGCTTGCAAAAATGAATTAAATTTTCTTGAGGGCAAACCGTATTTAACTTCCACATCATCCAAGTAATTAAAAGGTGAGCCTAATAATGCTGTAAGGACGGTAGCAGAAGCAGTTGAGATAACACTGTGCCCACTGGTATGCTCTGGAAAAGGGGGTGTTTGTAGTAAAGGTATCCAGGATTCATCCATGTGTTCATTGATAACAGTCTCTGGCCTGATTAAATTTGACCGGTATTTCTCATCCCAACAACTGATAAAAGCATCGAATAAACTTATGGCGACATAAGTAGAAGTTTGCACAGCTTTAGTGAGGTCGTGACCTATTTTTTTTGAAGCAATGTTAGAAATGCCCATCCAATGACCACCGGGTGTTATTTTTTTTGTAGCAAACATCATATGCCCTGTTTGATTCATTACATATGGATTGCAATCCCAAAAACTAGCTATGAGTTTATGTTCTTCAGTAGCTTCATTAACAGCTTTATAAACTTCCATCAAGTTTTTATAAAATTCACTTTTTTCATTTAAATCAAATTCGGGAGGCGCCGAAGGAATAAACTGTTGAGCAGAATCTATCAACATAGGTCTAATGCTTCTCCAATGGGGTTCTATTCCTTCCATATAAGAAGGGGGTGTAGGCTTCCACTCGTTTGGTTTATCCGTAATTGTATATTTTGAAAAAGATCTTGATTCTTTGTAATTATCTTTATCTGCCCAAGCTAAAATGTGATCAGCCATCTCTTCTCCATAAATTCTTGAATCCCTAATTATTGTTTGAGGAATTCCTAATGAATCTAACTCCTCATAAATTTCATGAGCATAAGTTTCAAATTTTTCTTCTGAGAAAATCAAGGTTTTACTCACTTTAAAAAAAGCAGCTAGTGCTGCTAATTCTAATGAAACATTTGCTGTATCAATCTTAGGAACAAAAGCATCTAGGCTACTAATCTTAGTTGATAAGTCTAATAACTGAGCAGATTCTTTTTGTAAAACTTGATGGGCAGCAACACAAGGGTAAACATATACCCTACTTGCAACAGGAGGTGAAAAGATGTCATGAACAATTACATCCGTGAGATGATCGAGCGATTGATGAAAGTACTTTGGATTCTTTAGGATTTCTCTACTTTGATGTTTATCCAATTTGACTTGACTTCCGCAGGATGATATACTCAATAATAATACAAAGCCAAATAACTTATTCCACATAAATTGTCTTTTTTCCCACCAAAATTACTTCAAATATAATCAATTCTTATTTCGGTAATAAGACCATGTTCCAATCTTGTAAGATAGTAGTGCGCCGATGGTAAAAACTAAAATATGCCAAGCTTTTAAACCAACCTTTAAGATCAAATTTTGATCTTTTTTTAGGCCAAGACAATTGAGCAAGTCCGCATTTACTATATATAATTCTAAGCCTAAAAACTTAGCTGCTGGTAACCAATAGAATTCTAAAAAAATTAAAGGAAGTGCTAAAAGGAAAACAACTACCCAAATGGGTTTTTGTATTAATTTTTTTCCCCACAAAGCATAAGCACTAATGCCAATGAAGCTAGCATGGATAAATACGATCCAAAAATAGAACAGATATATAAGGAAACATTCGATTCAGTAAATTTAGGGATTCTATTTATTAAAAATCCAAAAGACTATCCCCAATAATCAATTTTTTACAAGTGCATAGATTCCTTATATTATTTTATACAGGTGTACAGCTTCGCTATAATGTTCTATTTCTTTGTTTTTATAAGAAATAATATTTGTATTTGTCGAATATTTTTTTTATTTTGATTAGAATGATGGAATAAGTTTCTTCCAAGATGAGCTTTAAGCATTGGATGAAAGATACAACTCACAAAAACTGTCTTTCCAAAAAATTAAAGAAATAACCTCCAAGAACACCCCAAAATACAAGGCACCTCATCCTGGGGTGCCCATTTTTATTCAGGGAAAGATATGGCTACATTGCCCTTAGCATTTTGGATGCTTAATACTTCATTAGTATTTGATGAGTGTAATTGGCAAGATAAATTGATTTTCAACTTTTTACTTTTGAGACCATTTTCGTTATCAGGAAAATCGCTTATTTCTTCGATTTCAAAGAAGCTGCTGCTGTTATCTATGTTTCCTGAACTAAAAAATTGACCAGATTGGTCGGTGTATTCTATGACTACTTCTGAAAATCGCTCTTTAGGTTCTTTTAAAACCATTGAATTAAATGAACTCAAAAGGCTATAATAATCGATTTCATCAAAAAATGAATCATAAATTAAGGATAAGCAATGCTCAGCGATGAGTTCTCCTTCACTTCTAATTTCTACACATGCTGTATAACTAGCTTGGTTTACAACCGTGACTCTTGGTATTAAGGTCAATGGGCCATTAGATCCATCATTCCATTGATACTGATAAATTCCAAGTGAATCAGTAAAAAATGGATCCAAACCTAAAAGAATATCATTTGTAAAAGGATCAATTGAAAATTTAAATCCTCCCCAAAAATCTAGAGAAATATCATTCTTGATATAATATTTATGAGAACTTAAAACTTCTTCTTCTTCATTCAACAAGATTAATTTAATCCATTCGATGTTAGTGTCCACTAATTCTGAAAAATGATTGATTTTGTCATAATCAATGATAGTACCATCTGAAAATTCTAATTTCAATATATCCCCTTCGCTACAGTTCAAACCAGTTAAACTGACAAAATTAACAAAGGAGTCTCCCAGATTTACATAATCAAATGTACCGGAACTAATTGCATCATTTGAAATGTTTGAAAGATCAAATCTAAATTCTTTATCTCTAATTTCTATTTTGAGGTTCTCAACATTTTGACTACAATCCTGATCGTATTCAAAAGCTCCCCAGAAAGAATAAATACCAATTTGATCTTGGTCAAAATTAGTATTCATGAATACACAATCTTCACCTGCCAGCAAATCTTGTCCAATGTCTCCTTCTATTTCCAAATGCAGACTTGGTAATTCTAGTAATTCTTCATCAGGTTCAGGGATCACAACAGGATCACATGAAAGTGAAAAAAGGCTAAAGAACAGACTCAAATAAAGTAATTGTTTCATACCTAAAATTTATATTGTAATCCAAACTCTCCTAATAAAGGATTTGATTCCGTTAATATATTTTCATCACCAGCATTTTTTTGTGCTATTGGCTTGACTAAATAATTAAGCTGGACAATAAGGTCTAATTTACTATTTATCTTAAAATCGTACGCCACAAAAGTAGAAAACTGAAAATCGTTAAAACCTGTCTTATCTATAAGACCTAAACTAGAAATAGGCTTTTGCATTGTCAAAGTTTCCGAGGCTTGTAAGCCATCTGTATTGGTATTGTGGTATAAATGACCCGCTACACTCATTAAGTAATCTACCGACAGCCCAGCGGAAATTCTGCTTTTTTGCATTTCGTAACCAAAACTCAAACTAGGGTTTATCAGGTTTAAGAATTCAGGGACTAGGGCATAATTATTTTGAGTTTTTCTATAAGCAAAATTTAACTGAGTATCTTGTTGAGAATAATTATAATTACCCGTTCTTAAAGAGTAAGCTAAACTTGTCTTCCAATAAAATTTTTCATTGAGGCTCCTTTGATAAGATACACCAAATGATCCTGAGACAAATGTTGCATTGCCAGTACCACCATAAGGATAAGTTTCACTTTTAATAAATAAACCGATCCTCCCCTTCTTTGATTTTTTGGTTTTTATCTTTTCAAATTCTGCTGAAAATGCATATTTATTCAAATCTATTTCAGACGTATTTTCAAACAATGGTATCTCAGGAGTTTCTATTTTGTTCCGTACCTGAATTAATTCAGCATTGTCGATTTCTTTCTCAAGCTTAGCTATAATTTCTTCATTTTCTTTTTCATCGCCGACAATGCTTTTTTGTTCTGCAATGTTTTGAACCATTACATCGCTAAGCCCATTTTGATTTTTGTCAACTGTGAGTTTAAGTTGAGCTTTGGGATTTACGCTTTTTTGTGAGACCCTAGAAAGTATATTTTGCTTTTGTGCTAATGGAGATTTGTTGCTATTAGTTTGAAGTGATTTATTCTCTGACTTAGTTTTATCCGAAGCATTGCTTTCATTAGATTGTCTTTGAGATTTTTCTATACTTAATGATGTATCCAATTGTTTTTTATTATTTGAAGGATCATTATTCAAACCAGCCTTGGCTAATTCTAATTGAACATCATCACTTAGTTCCAAGGTCTCTTCTTTAGAACTATGATAGACTATTGTACCTAAAACAAAAAATGCAACAAGCGATAAAACAATGTATTTCGTTTTAAAGAAGAGTGGGAGTAAATCTTTGTCTTTTTCTTCTTTAAAATTTACAAAGTCATTCCAGTCCGAAAGGTTTACTTCTTCCTGATGATCTTGAAATGATTTTTGAAATAAATTATCTATATCATGTTTTTCTGACATAGCTATTTTGATTTAATTTATAATAATCTTTAACACTACTTTGCAAGCTTTTTCTTGCTACATGTACCAACCACTTTGATGTTCCTTCTGCGATGCCTGTTTTTGTCGAAAATTCTTTGTGTGAATAGCCATCTATAACAACAAGGTTAAAAGCTAATCTTTGATTTTCAGGTAAATTACTTACCATCTTTTTTAAAACATCCACGTCTATTTGGCTGGTATTAAAATTAGTTTTTATGGGCATCATTTCGCCGTTCAACTCTAATTTTATTTTTTCTCTTTTCTTCTTTCTATATTCATCGATTATGGTATTAGTTGAAATAGTTCTCACCCAGCCTTTAAACGAATTTTCGGGTTGATATTTTCCAACATTCTTTAATACTTTATAAAATACCATATTTGCTACTTCTTTCGCATCTTCTCTATTAAGGTAATATCTTAAGCATATAGACAAAATAAAGCCAAAGCATTTTTGAAACAACTCAAATTGCGCTTTCCTGTCTCCTTTAGAACATGCTTCTAGTATGCTTAAATCTATATTCATTCAACTATTAAAAACAAAGATGTACAATGATGAGAACACCATTGCCATCTTTGCTTTAAACTAAATCTATTGTTTAATCAATCTTTGGCTTTGAGCCCCATTCT
>CALDYJ010000136.1 GCA_937941095.1 uncultured Saprospiraceae bacterium
AATAATCAACACATCTACTAATCATGAAATTGACATTTTAATCTTTGTCGCTTTTTACACCGATAAAAATTGTATTCTCACTCATATTGCCGATCCACCACCTTTTCATCTCGAACTCTATCATCTAAAGTTCTTAAATATGATTTAGCACTTTTATTCCCATAATTATCTAAAGACTTAATAGCCCAATCGTGGGCCTTTCCAAAATCACCATCCAGTTCATAAGTTACAGCAATATTATACGCTGCTCTTCCTAATGTTTTTTGATCTGCACCTTTGTCTATTATTTTTCTCCATAAATTTCTTGCTCTACCATATTCGCCTCTATCAATTTGTCTCATGGCTTGTTCCATCGTTCCCTGATTAGACTTCCCTTTTTTAAATAGCTTTCTAGAAGCATTAACTCTGTAAGGACTAACTCTTCTTGCATATACTCTACCCATATCCAAACAAATGTCTTTTAATAAATCACGCTCATTTCTTAAAGCTAATCTCGCTTCTCTAGCTGTCGCTCCTTTTTCTTTGTCTCGAACTTGTTCTCTTAACTCATACTTGTCAATTACCACTTTTTTTGTTCTATCATAGATTCTCCATCCTATTTCTAAATCACCAGTTTGCTCAGCAACATACTCTACATAAGTAGAATCAGCTCCGGACTTAGATTTTGTTTTTCTTTGATTTTCTTTTTCTCTGAGTCGAATGTCCGCATCAAAATATTCTAAAGAAATCAAGCCATCAAGATTATCTCTCGAACAAATATCATCGACATCAACCCAATCCAAAGGACGCGAATAATCTCTGCTGAAAGTAAATCCACGATTACTTCTTAAACCTGTGTCCTTAATTACAAAACGATCATTTTGATTGAGCATACTGCTTAAACCTAGGATAGCTTGTTCTTTTACATCGTAAGATCCTCCTCTTGACCTTTCCATGATTCCAAAAGAGCGTATATGAGAAGGTAAAGTTATTTCCGCTGGCTTTTCAATGTCAAATTGAATTCTAGTAGTCGAACAAGAAAAAGACATGGCAAAAACAATAGCGATGAGAGCGAGATGAAGTTTCATTTGATTTATTTTATACACCGAATTTACTAATTTAGTTAAATTTAGAATTATGTTCATAAAATTTTGGGCAATGAAATTTTTGAAGTATGGCGCATTCATCTGCTTAATTACATTCTCGTCTTGCAATGACGATGAGCTCGGTATAGGGAGTGATGGTATAAATGAGGAACCGCAGGAAGAACAAGAAGGAGGCCAGAAAGTCAACATTGGCTTATCAAATGATTTTTTTAATGATCAATTTGAATATTATCAAGATGGAATAATAGCGATTACCAACGCAGATGGAGAAATCATAGAGTGGAATAAAATGATTAATGGGAATAGTTTAGCATTTGTAAATGATACCGATAGACAAGATTTTGATTTGCATTTTATCTATCTGAGAGGAACGCCTGAAATAAACCGAACAATTACGCATACCTTTTATAACTATGAAACATTGGATCTTGATCTGATACACTACCCCTTTATAAGCGGAGCAGATAGGGACATTTCCATCAATATTAAAACGCTCCCAGCTGAAATTAAAAGCAGCAGCTTAAATACAAGTTTTATTGAACATTCTGAAAACGGCGGAGAATATTCAGCAAGTATGCTCCTAGACATCGTAGAGAAGGATGCTGAATTTGTGATATGGTTTACTTTAGATGGAATTGAAGGAATATATCATTATACTCATGAAATAACAGAAGACCTTAATTTTTTAGAAATTGAATTCGATCAACTAATTAAATCAGAACAAGAAATTGAAATTACTTACCCGAATAACAATTCAGCTTACCATTCCATCTATGGTGTGAATCAAAACGATTGTGCAGGATTTCAAAATCAATTTATTTTTAATAGTGACGAATTTAATACAGCTCGAGGATATTTGCCGGTTGATGCTTTTGATGAATTTTTTGTAAAAATTCAGATTCAATATGAATCAGGCTCTTTACATTTTATAAACTATAAAAATCAAACTGTTGATCCAATTGTTAGCAGCCCAAGTTTTGAATCAACGTTAATTGAAAGATCAAGTGACTTAGCTGAATATGAAAGTTTAGGAGATGTTACCATGAGCAAAGTGGCCTTTTACTCACAAAATCAACGATGGATAAATTTTCATTACCACAAGGATGACGGTAGACAAAGAGTACGTCCTATTTTGCCACAAATCCAAGAAAGGCTCATAGAAGAATATCTAATCGAAAAAGATGATTACTTTTTTACAGAGATAGAATTGATCAATACTTCAGAAATTAATTCTTACAATGACTACGTGAACTTTGCATTTTATGAGAGAAATGAAAATGGCGAAAAGATAAATAATTTCGAAGTATTGAAACTGAGGTAGATTCTTAAAAATAATTTGACTATTAATTTGTTTTACTATTAGCGTAAATCATGTTGGATTTTCGATTCCTAGAAACCAATACATTTTGCATCAGGCCGTCTTGGGTCAGAAGCACCTAAGAAGATTCCATCCACAATCATAATGGATTGTGTGCTACCCATAGCAGCTCGGACTTCTAAATTATGGCCTTTGTTTTTCAACAAGTTTTTAGTGTCAGCATTCAAAGCAGCTTCATGAAATAAAACATCTGGATACCATTGATGATGTATGCGTATGGCATGACTGGCATCAGAAACATTCATACCATGATCTATGGTATTCAAAATAGTTTGCAAGACAGTAGTAATTATTCTGCTGCCACCAGGACTTCCTGTAATTAAGTAAGGTTTTCCATCTTTTAAAACAATAGTAGGCGTCATAGAACTTAAAGGTCTTTTTCCAGCTTCAACAGCATTTGCTTTTCCACCGACAAGACCATAAGCATCTATAGCTCCTGGTTTAGCTGCAAAATCTCCCATTTCATTATTTAATAGAATACCTGTGCCTTTTGCAACATAGCCCGAACCAAAGCTAAAATTTAAAGTATAAGTATTACTAACTACATTTCCTTTATTATCAGCAACTGAAAAGTGTGTAGTCTCTTCACTTTCAAAATCTTTTGGTTCCCCTGCTAAGATGTCTTCAGACTTATTAGCAACATCAGCATTTATTTTATTCCTCAAAAGCTTAGCATATTCTTTAGAAATAATCCCTTGTGCAGGGACTTCAACAAATGCTGGATCACCAAGATGTTTACTTCTGTCAGCATAAGCTAAACGCATTGCTTCAACCATATGGTGGATGCATTCTGCTGTATTATGGCCCATATTTTTTAAATCATAATCTTCTAAAATATTTAAAATTTGAATTAAATGAACCCCTCCTGAGCTAGGTGGAGGCATTGATTGAATTTCATAATCACGATAAGTGCCAAGAATAGGTTTTACCTTTGTTACTTGATATTTTTTAAGATCTTTTTTGTTGATAAGGCCTCCGTTATTTTTCATATCAGCCACTAATTTTTTGGCAATTGCTCCTTTGTAAAACGCTTCCTTACCTTCCCTAGAGATTTGTTCCAAACTCCAGGCTAAGTCTTTTTGTATAAGTAGATCTCCCATTTTATAAAAAGTATTTGGTGATGGGTAAAATATTTTTGAAGCATTAGGACATTTTCTCAGTCTATTTTCATATTTAATTAAGATCTTTTCAAGATCGTGTGTGATTACAAATCCTTCTTTGGCAAGACGAATCGCTGGCGCAATCACTTCTTCTAAAGTCAGTGTGCCATAATCTTCTAAGGCGCCGATTAAGCCAGCAACTGAGCCAGGCACTCCAACAGAATGATAGCTTTGATTAAATAAATCCACATCAACTTCACCGTTCTTATCTAGGTACATATCTTGTTTTGATTTGAATGGAGCGATTTCTCGATAATTCAGTGCAATGGTTTTTTCTTCTTCAGCAAGATGTACAAGCATGAATCCACCCCCACCAAGATTTCCTGCTCTTGGTAATACAACTGCTAAACTAAAGCCTACAGCAACTGCAGCATCTATGGCGTTACCTCCTTTCTTCAGAATTTCAATTCCAACCTTACTTGCTTCATGATGCTGCGTAGCTACCATTCCATCATAGGCCAATATAGGATGATGAATAGCATTGACTCCATGGATTGCCGATTGGGTAATCGCACTATTGCAAATGAAGAAAGAAAGAATAAAAAAGAATACAGTGATTGGACTTAGATGTGTCATCTTGTTTAGATTTGAGAATTCGATTAAATTAAAGGTAAAATAAGTTAATGAAAAAAATAAAAATCCTACAAGTTGGACTGGGGCCCTTAGGTATAATGATTGCGAAATACATAGATGAAAAAGAATCATTAGAAACTATTGCTGCTTTGGATGTATCGATTGCATTGAAAGATAAAGACCTAGGGCTTCTTTCAGTTGGAGAAAGAAGCGGCGTAAAAATTGTTCAAGATGTTGTGCAAATAGATAGCGTGTCAGAAGTGGATGTTATTATATTGACCACAAGTTCGTCCTTACTGAAAATTGAAAGTCAGTTACAAAAGCTTTTACCTTTAAAAAAACCAATTATAAGTACTTGTGAAGAATTAACTTTTCCTTGGACCTCAAATGAAGAACTGTCAAAAAAAATAGATGCCGCTGCTAAAGAAAATGAAGTTGCTGTTTTATCCACCGGAGTAAATCCTGGTTTTTTAATGGATACCTTACCAAGTATGTTAACAGCAGTCTCTAAAACGGTAGATTTTGTACAAGTAAATAGATTTCAAGATGCAAAAAGTAGAAGGTTGCCCTTTCAAAAAAAGATTGGAGCAGGTTTAAGTTTAACTGAGTTTGAAGAAAAAAAACAAAGTGGAACATTAAGGCATGTTGGTTTAACTGAATCAATGCATTTTATAGCCCATGCATTGAAATGGCAATTAGATTATACAGAAGATGTTCTTTCACCAATTATAGCTAAAAAAGAAATCCAAACAGAAAATCTAATCATAAAAAAGGGAGAGACAATGGGAGTTAAGCAAATTGGCATTGCAAAATACAAAGGGGAAGAAAAAATCAGGTTGGAATTTCAAGCTGCTGTAGGTTTGGATGAATCATTTGATGAAGTTAAAATTAGTGGGATTCCAAATCTACACTCAAGAATAGAAGGAGGAGTACATGGAGACGTTGCCACTTGTTCTATAGTTTTAAATTCAATTCGAAACGTTATGAATACAAGTCCGGGATTGAAAACGATGAAAGATATTTCTCTAGTCTCTTATACTCCTTAAATTATGAATGATAGGCTTATTTGGAATTAGACAGATACCTAGGATAATCATAGATGATTCTACAGACAATCGAATCTAATGCTAAAAGAGCCATTGATATGCAACAAAAAAGAAACCCTTTATCAATTATTGATAAAGGGTTCTTTTTGAGGTCGCGGACGGACTTGAACCGCCGTACGAGGTTTTGCAGACCACTGCCTAACCGCTCGGCCACGCGACCATTTTCTTAAGGTCACAAATATAAGACATTTTTGATTTCAATACCATAAATTATGGCTTTTGTCAAATATAAAGTCATCACTTATAAATTAGGCTTCCTTAGGTGAATGTTTACGAATTTGTTACAGGGAAAGTTCCAAAGTTTAGTCAAGATATGCCTGTTTTTAATTAACTAGATTATCTTTGTTTAGAATGAATACGACGAAAACTGCTCTTATCATTTTAGATGGATGGGGCCACGGGAAAAAACCAAATTCAGATGCCATTAGATTAGCAAACACTCCGTTTGTTGACAGTTTATATAAAAATTACCCTAATAGCGAATTAATTACTTTTGGTGAAGAAGTAGGCCTTCCTGATGGCCAAATGGGCAATTCTGAAGTCGGGCACCTTAATATTGGGGCAGGCAGAATAGTATACCAAGAATTAGCTAGAATAAATAAAGCCATAAAAGACAATCAACTCGCAAAAAACGAAAAGCTACAAGAAGCCATTCAATTAGCAAAAGAAAAAGGCTCATCTTTTCATTTGATGGGTCTACTCTCTGATGGAGGAGTACATTCACACATAAACCATTTAAAATCCTTATGTGATATCTTATTAGAAAATGGATTAACAAAAATACATCTTCACTCCTTCATGGATGGAAGGGATACTGATCCTAAAAAAGGAAAAACTTATTTGAGTTCATTGATAGAACACATAAAAGATACACCAATAGAGCTTAGTACAATAGTAGGAAGGTATTATGCTATGGATAGAGACAATCGGTGGGAACGCATTAAGATAGCTTATGATTGTTTGATAAATGGACTTGGAGAAAAGACTACTGATCCATTAGATTCCATTGAAAAGAGGTATTTGGACAATGAAACCGATGAATTTTTAATGCCAATCATCTGTGATGATGGAAGAGGTCAAATTAAAGAGGGGGATGTAGTTTTATTTTACAACTTTCGAACAGATAGGCCCAGACAATTATGTAAAGCACTCAGCCAAAAAGATATTCCTGAATTTGGAATGAAGAAATTAAATGTTTCATTATTTACAATGACTAAATACGATGCTTCTTTTGAGCAAGTAAAAGTCCTATTTGAAAAAGATGAAATTAAAAATACCCTGGGAGAATACCTTTCTAAGAATAATAAAACACAACTTCGAATTGCTGAAACAGAAAAATATCCACATGTTACTTTTTTCTTTTCAGGAGGACGAGAAGCGAGCTTTGAAGGTGAATCAAGAATTTTAGTGCCATCACCGAAAGTAGCAACTTATGACTTGAAACCTGAAATGAGCGCCTTAGAAATTTCAGATGCAACAATTGATCACATTACACAACATAAGCCAGACTTTATTTGCCTAAATTATGCAAATACGGATATGGTAGGCCACACGGGCGATTTTGATGCTGCTATAAAAGCTGCGGTTACCGTAGATTCGTGTTTGTTTAATGTGATGAAAGTACTTTTAGATCATTCCTATGATACTCTGGTCATAGCAGATCATGGGAATAGTGATTACATGATCAACGAAGATGGGAGTCCAAATACTGCTCATACCACCAATATGGTTCCTTGTTTTTTAGTCTCTAAAAAGCATAAGAAAGCAAAGCTTAGCAATGGAAAACTTGCGGATATTGCCCCGACCATTTTACATTTGATGGGTTTGGAATTACCAGTCGAAATGGATGGATTAAATCTTATCCAAGAATGAAGAATTGCACCTTGATATGTTTTCTTTTCATTTTAGCTTCTTGCATTAATCCGACCAATAATGAAATTGGAGAAGATCAATTTTTTTCCTTAAAGGATTATTTTAAAAAAGAATTGGAAAGTCTTTCTGGAAAAGTAAAAGGTACTAAAAAAGTCGTCTACAACGACAAAACAGAAACGATAAACTTAAACAATTATGATCCATCTAAAGATTTGAGATCTTTTGTAAATTCAGACATAAATAATCCATCTTGGATTGATAAGTATAAGGCTGATACGACAACACATGGCAATCAAAAAATAATCACTTATACAGGTTTCAGCGAAAAACTAAAAACTAAAAAAATAGATGTCTTTAAAATTGACAATAAGGTGTCTAAAATTGTCATCTTAAATGCCGACACATCGATATTAAAATCTTACCGCGAAAAACTAAGCTACGAGCCTTCAAAAGGGTATGAAATAGATATTCTTCAGAAGACAGCTCAAGGCCAAGCAAACTCTTCTAACATACTAGTTACTTATCAATAGCCCTTATTTAACATTAGATTCTGCAACGATCCTCCATTCTGGTACATTATTGTATTATAAATAATGGATAAAGACCCAAAAAGAATATTATGAAATTAAAACTTTACTTCTTAGCGATTTTCTTAGCGACTTTTTGTCAAGCTTTAGTTGCCCAAAATTGTGATCCTGATTGTGAAATTTGGTGTCCAGTTAGTGAAGAATGCATAAACATTTGTTCTGAATGTAATAAAGTAGTTTCTGCAGATAATTGCGCAGATGCACGAACTCCTTCCATTGCAGAATTGGATGGTTTTAGCGTTCAAAGTTGTGCTTTTACACCAGATGGACCCGGAGCCTTACCAGGTTTTTGTGGACCTAATACTATTATTCATAATAATTTTTGGATAGGTTTCACGCCGACTAATTCTGGAATGATCCACCTTAACATTGAAATAATAAATTGCTTATCGCCCAATGCCCAATGCAGTGGAGTACAAGCTGCAGTGTGTAGAGCATTATGTAAAAATCCAGGGAATGAGTTCTTTGGTTTTGAATATGAGACCTTAGCTTGTGTCAATTGTGTAGATCAAACTTTTGATTTGATTTCTAACGATGCAATCGAAGGAGTTCCACATTACATTATGATCGATGGATGTTGTGGGGATATTTGTGAGATGGTGATAAATATTATTGATGACGGTTTGTTAGATCGTAACATATATAGCAATAGTAGTAATGATCTAGAAGTTTTTGTCGATGGCGGTCAAGCACCTTATACAATAAGTTGGGACGATGGAACTGAAGGAGTAATATTGAAAGATCCAATTCCCAATACCATGTATACAGCAAGTATTCAAGATGCTAAAGGAGACACAAGGTGCATCTCTAGTGGTGTATTAAATGCAAATGTTAATAATGATTTTGATGTAATTTTAAATCCTACAGAAGTAATGGCTAACTGCGCATTTATCTCAGATCCTTTCACCATTTCTGCATCTGCTCCAGGAGTAAATAATCCTACCTTTGAGTGGTTAGATAATCAAGGTAATTATCTAGGCAACGGACCTTCTTTTACCGGCTATCTATTTGAAGTAGCTCAAGTCAAGGTAACAAACCCTGCAAATGGACAACAAGCATCAAAGAATATTCCTTACAATTCATCACAAGAAGATGCGCAGATTGAATTGCCAGATCTGTATCTAAGCTGTAATCAAACTGAAATTAGCTTGCCTGTACACCAAACATACATGACTACATGGTATGATGCAGATGGTGTTTTGTTACCAAATAATATTGCGAGTGCTCCTGGTATATACAATGCCATCATAGTAAATACATCGAATGGATGTGAGTTTTATGAAACCATTGAAATCTTAGCGCTTCCAGCACCAATGATAGATCTCATTGGGACAAATGTTACTTGTTTTGGTGCAATGGATGGCAGCATAGAAGTAGACATTGATGTAGTAGGTCAATCTGTAATATTTGAATGGATGGGATCGGGAAGTCCCATTACAAACATTAACCTTAATGAATTAGCTGCGGGAGACTATTCTTTAACCATCACTGATGAAAATGGATGTACTGCAGAAGCAAGTGTAAGCATTGAAGAACCAGAAGAATTAGTAGGCACATTAATTCCAAATGGATCAAATTTAGAAACATCTTTGAATGGTGGGGTGCCGCCTTACATTTATTTATGGAATGATGGTAATACGGGATCAAGCTATAATAATGCATTAGCAAATACGAACTATTCAGTTACTGTAACAGATGCCAATGGATGCGAGTTGGTGTTAGAAGGTTCAATTTTGACTAGTGTGTTTGCTTTAGACAAAACGGAGTTAAAAATTAGTTGTTTTCCTAATCCAACAGGAGGTTTAATAAATGTACAAACAGAATCAAAGAGAGAATGGACCTATAAATTATACAATTTACAAGGTCAATTATTGCTTACCGCAAATGCAAATGATCAT
>CALDYJ010000137.1 GCA_937941095.1 uncultured Saprospiraceae bacterium
TCTATAAAGAGATCCAAGAAGAAGGGATAATGAATCGAGCGAAATCGATTGCCTTTAGCTTCTTTCTTTCCTTATTTCCAGCTTTATTGGCATTTTTTACTTTAGTCCCTTTAGTTTTGCCTTATTTTGAAAGTTCCATCCTGAATTGGGTACCAGCAGAAAAAATTATCATGCTTAATGGTCATGTTGATCTTAACCAAACCATTTTAAAGCAGATGGAGACCATCTTGAGTTCTTTAGATTTCTTTCCTGAATCAGGCGTCAGTTATCTAGTAAAATTAGCAAAGGACTTTTTATACAATGCTAGATTTGGTCTTTTGTCCTTTGGTTTTGCTTTTGCCATAATTTTTGCGTCAAATGGGATAGTCACCATAATGAATGGTTTTGAGAAAACTGCTCACAATGATATTTTCATAAAAAGAAATGTCATTAAAAAAAGATTGATTAGTCTTCAGATGTTGATAGTCCTTTCACTAGTCTTGATCACCTCCATCCTATTGGTCATTTTTGGCAATCCATTCGTGACCTTTCTGACAAACAAATTGAACATTCAGGGATTTGCAGAGTATATTTTCTTTGTCATAAGATGGGTCTTTGTATTCTTCTTGTTTTATTTTGGTTTTGCGATCATTTATAGACTAGGCATTTCTACCAAGGAAAAAGTAAAGTATTTTTCATTAGGTGCAACTGTGGGGACTGTGTTATCTTTGATTTCTTCTTTGCTCTTTGCATATTATGTTGACTCCTTTAGTAATTACAATGAATTGTATGGATCAATTGGAACAATAATAGTGGTGCTGCTTTGGTTTCAGATCAATGCCTTCATCATTATTGTGGGTTTTGAATTAAATGCAAGCATAGCAGTAAATAAAGACAAAAAGAATTTTATCAAAAAAATTAGAAAAGAAGATGTATAAATACTTTCTCTATTTCATCATTTTTAGCTGTGCCTTTTCATGCGCACCTTACGATAAAAAAGAACTTTTAGGAGCATGGCAAGCGGTAGAGGTCACTGAAGAAGGAAGAGTGCTAAATTTAAATCCAAGTGAGATCAATTTAAACTTTAACAAAGACGATTACGAATTTAACAGCACGATTTCTTATAAAGAGGCTGGTCATTATAAATTAGACGGCAAGTTTTTAATTACCAAGGACAGCCTGAATCCATCCCAAGACATTAAGAAGGTTGAAATATTAAGCCTGAGTAGGGATAGTCTTAAGTTAAAAATGAAAGAGGCTGATAAATTAAGAATCCTTAAGCTTAAAAGAAAAGGCTAATTATAAGCTTGATTCTTTAGATTCATAAAATCCCCTTGAGTTTGATTTAAATCTGGACTAGATAAAAAACTTTCTCTTCCAAACTTATCAATTAATAGATAAAAAGGTAAAGTGTCAAAGCCCATTTGTTCTTTTAATTCACTTAGATCCAATGCGAATACATTCATTCCGGGGAGATTTAGTTTAGCAAGCTGAGCCTTCCAAATTGCTTCATTTTTATCAAGATTTACATTAAGCATAACGATACCTTGGGCTGCTAAACTCGCTCGCGTAGCCCTTGTTTTTTCGAATCCTTCCAAACATGGTTTGCACCAACTTGCCCATAAAGAAACATAAATGACCTTACCTCTATGATTAGATACTTTTTCTACTAAATTATTCTCTCTTAAAAATTTAAAATCAGCTACTGTTTCTTTTTTAACGTATTGCATGCTTTTACCAAAATAATCTTCTAAAATTTTGGTGTAGGCTGATACTGTGTTATACCTTTTATATTCCTTAAACTTTCTTTGAGCCATTTGAGGTTCTCCCATTCTGAAAGCATTTAGCATGAGTTTAGCTTGCATAAACGATTGACATCGGCCACTTAAATTTCTCTCTATGAATCTATAATAATGTAAGTCCTTACCTGAATTAACTTCGACAGGATTCTCCAGATTCAGGTAATGGATAAATGCACTTAATAAATTTTGAAAGGCCATGTGCTTTAAAGAATAATCATCATTAATGTCTACACTTTGCAACAATTTATATTCTATCCAATAATCACTCAATTTCTGAGCTGGAATTCTATCTTCATTAAAAATGAAAAAAGCAAATTTATTTACTTCTAAGCCCCAAAGCATTTCTTTTCTTAAATAAGTTCTTAGCTCTGGACTTAGGTTAGCAGTTCTATTTAAGTAATCTTCTTTATACCCTTTTTCTCTTTTTATGTAATCAAAATAATCTCGGATATCATATGATTTTGCCCTTTGGCTAATATCTGTATCGAAACGGGTATTTAAAAAGCCTTTAGAATGCACTACATAATCATCCTTACTGCCATAGGTTTTGCGATAGGCTTTAAGAAAGTTATTATCGGCTTGTCTGTGTCCTTTAAATAAAAGGGTGTTATGAACATCATCCGCATTAAAACTTAGTTCTACTTTTTTATCAATAGACCTAACAAATATTTCAAATTCATTCTCTTCATATTCAAACCTTATTAATTGTGGGTACCTAATTTCAATGGCCATGCTAAAGGTAGAATCTCCTCTTATGGTTCCAGTAAACTTAGCTTCTTCTCCAGTGAGGTCATTTACTTTTTTATACAGATAAAACTGGTTTCCTTTTAAATGGGTGATTTCACCAGAAAATTCAACAAATGATCCAAACATCATATTTTGAGTCAAAAGAAAAATAACAAGGAGCATTAAGCGCATTATTCTGATTTTATAGTCAAATTTAACAAATCTTACAAATAAAAATCCTATTTGATAAATTTTGAAAGCTAAAGATTAAGCTTGAGCTAAGTTTTTCTGCAAATAGATTTGTAAGGAAAGATTAGCTTCACTTGATAAAAGTAAAAAGACCCCCTTTTCATTATAGTCAAATGCAACAAAGTCAATTTCATCAACTCTTACAGTTAAAGAGAGACCAGGTGTAATCTCTTGCTGGTCCATGCTATTATTAATAAAGGCTTTGATTTGTTGGCTAAGTGTTTTTAAACTAAGCTTTGCAAACTCTTCTTTTATCTTTTTTTCAATTTGACCTTTTAAAATATTGGTCAAAGCTTTGTAAAGAATATTTTTACTTGTCAATTTAAAACTAAAATTTTCAAGCGAAATGATTTGCTGGACCTTGTCTAGAACTGGAGTACATGCTAAAAAAAGTTGTCCTTGCAAATCTCCTTTTAAATCAATAATTGCAGAAATCTTACCATTGATTCCCGATCCTGATTCTGAAATCTTTATGTTTTCAATGACAACTTTTCGATCTTTAAATTTAATTTCTTCAAACTGGTCAAGAATAGACTTTTCGATGGCTCCATAATCTACTTGAGCAGCAATATTGAAAAGAGAAACCTCATCATTAAAATCTTTATAAGTACAGGCCGGCAATTCTTCTATGATTTTGCTTGCGGGTCTTTTACCAACATCAACATTAATGAGTGTTTCTAATTTAAATTTAATTTTAATGTACTTATCAGAATAATTTTCAATAAAAATATTCATGATAGTCGGTTCAAGATTCAAATGTGCATCATCCAGCACTTTGATTGGTAATGGGTTTTTAGTGTGTGTAAAAACTTTTTCTACTAAAGGTTTTAATTTCACTTGATTCGAAATGGACTGATCTATGTCTTGGCAAAATTTATCATCCAACATTCCAATAAGCATCTCAGCTATTCCAGTTCCAGGCAAACTAATCAAACTCAAATTTATTTTAGGCTTCTTTTTCCATTCGTGATTGCGAAGCTTAGTTTGGGTATTGATGCTCCAGTCTTCATTTATATTAAATCTAGAGCTAAAATTTAAAAAGACTTCAGCATCTGCTTTAATTAGAATCAAAGAATCTGAGCGTAATTCTAATGTTATATCCGCTTGATAAATGATTTTGTCCCCGAGGCAATCAATCTTTAGATTTCGAAAATCCTTAATGTAAACTTTTAAACTTGCCTTTTTAAGGTCAATTCCTTCTTGAAATCTATTCTTCATAAGGTTTTCAATACTTAACCTTAATTCATCTCTATCCAGAAAACCATTAATGTTTATTAGACTTTTCTCAATCATACCGTAAATTTAATAAAAAAAGCCCCCCTCCAACAAAGTGAAGAGAGGCCATCCCATAAACCGATTACGATTTTAATTTCTTATGTTAAATACCAAAATAGCCTATTTTAAGGCGATTGGTCATTTGCTTTCCAATAGTGATTAGAAGAATATAATACGGTTTAGGATGTAATAGATCGGTTTGGGAACGTAAGTTAATTACCTAACAAATATACGTATGAAATAGGACAGAAATAATACCCTCATTTGGGTATTTTTAATAAGAGCCTTTCGTCTTATATCTTAAGTCAAGGCTAGTAATGTAATAGGTATTTTATGCTGGGTTATTTGTAATAACAAGGGCATATAAATTATATTCTGTCTAAATGAAGCAGGGTAAGCTTACGCTTACCCTGCATTATTTGAAAACCAATTGCATTTTTTACCTTAAAATGCAATTATCAGTTTATTCTATCATGATCATTTTCTTGGTAGCAGAATGTTTGTCAGTGTCTAATTGATAATAAAGTACACCTGTCCCATTAAAAGATGATTTGTCAACCTCAATCATATTATATCCCCTACCGTAGTCACCTTCATAAACCTTCAAAAGCTTTCCACTTAGATCAAAAATTTGAAGTGTTGCTGCAGTTTCTTCTGGCAAATAAAATCCAATCACCGTATTCTCACTAAATGGATTTGGTTTGTTTTGATATAATTCGAATTGCCCTCCAGCAACATTGACACCATTTACACCTTTAAATCCTATCGCAACATCTGTTAGCTCTCCATTCTCTTTATAAGCTTCTGCTTGAGTATATCTGCTAGAGATGTTCAATACTTCACTTAATAATGTATTTGTCTTAGCTGTAAATGTAATGGAAAATAAGGTCTCACCATTAGCTATAGTTACGGCATCAACTTCATGGAATGAAGTGGTTAATGTCCCCTCATCTAATAATGTTGTCCCAAAGTTCTTTTCTCCAATGTTCAGTGCAGCGGCATCAATTCCTCCAAACCCTAGTGCTGATCTATCAAAATTCAAAGTAAATTGATAGCCAGATATATTTGTAAATTCATGGGCTACAAAATCAACGGTATAAGATTGACCTGCTATCATATCCAGCTCATCAACTTCAAATACTAAGGTGCTTTCGAAATTTCTGTCATCAGCTCCTAGTAATACGTTAGGAATCGCAGACAAATTAACATCCCCAGTTTTAACTGCTATAAAATCCACCAATGATTCACCAGCAGTTGGCAAAGCAGGAACATTGATAACTTCAGGGAATGCAGCAACCCAAGGGTTTACTAATCCAGTTTGTGGATCTAGAGGAAAATTGTAATCCATGTCAACAAATCTCCAAGAAGTATTCGTTGGGAAGTCAGTGATTACATAAAGTATCAACTGTCTCAACTGAACCATGTCAAAGGTAGAAATGTCTCCGTTTCCATTTACATCTGCCGCAATCATCTTGTAGTTGTCATTAAATCGATTCACACCAAGAATGTGTTGACTCATCAATACAAGGTCATAAGTTGTCACTCCATTAAGTGGATCATCATCTTTTTGAGGAGCTACCGTATAGTTTATGCCAATTGGTAAGTTAAAACTATATCCATTTGAAGCACTTGTCATAGTTGTTGTTCCATTAACATCAACCATTACATTCTCTACTGGACTCATGTCTGTTTCTCTTAAGATTTCACCCGTTAATAATGCTGATGAACCAGTGCCCGAATCTGGACAATTTCCTAAGTTGTCTTGAGGCAAGATGTATGTTTCACAGTAATCACTGTTGCCTGCTTCATCTTCTACCCAAACTTCTACCAATACTTGTCCATTTGGAACATCTTCACAACAAACTTCCACAC
Organism: uncultured Saprospiraceae bacterium; assembly: GCA_937941095.1. GTDB lineage: Bacteria > Bacteroidota > Bacteroidia > Chitinophagales > Saprospiraceae > JALZVN01. The sequence goes on from CALDYJ010000137.1 coordinate 5,904, forward strand.
TTGTTTGTGGTGCTCCAGTATCGCCCAACTTTCTTATCAAAACTGTAGCTTCTACTAAAGAATCACTTGTACAATTGTCAAAGGCATATTCTAATAAGTCAGATGCCCAAACTTCCACACAACCTGTTCCGGCAGGATCATTCATCACTGCAATCGATATCCCATTTAAGCATACTGGTGTTGGATTTTTGCAATCTTCAACAGAAAAGTCAAATACTTCAACTGTTTCATTTCCACAACCATCGGTCACGATCCATTTGATTTGATGATCTCC
>CALDYJ010000138.1 GCA_937941095.1 uncultured Saprospiraceae bacterium
TATAGCCACAGAAGATGAACGATATTATGACCATGCAGGCATAGATCTGGAAGCGCTAGGTAGAGTAATGGTCAAAACATTTTTTCTGCGCAACAGATCTGCAGGTGGTGCCAGTACCATTACTCAGCAACTTGCCAAGCAATTATTTACTGAAAGACCTGGATCTGGTCTCGAAAGAGTTATGCAAAAACTCCAAGAATGGATCATAGCCATAAAACTTGAACGCAAATACACAAAAGAGGAAATCATAGCCATGTACCTCAATAAATTTAATTTCATTAATGGAGCCTATGGAATTAAAGCAGCTTCAGAAATATATTTTGGCAAATCTCAGGATCAATTAAACTTACAAGAGTCAGCTACCTTAGTAGGGATGCTAAAAAACCCTTCTTTGTATAATCCACTTAGACGTCCTGAAAAAACTAAAGTTAGAACTCAAGTTGTCCTGAGTCAAATGGAACGTAATGGTTACCTAAGTAAATCAGAATACGATTCATTAAAAGTATTAGCCTTGGATATGAGTAGTTTTGAAAGAAAAACTCATGCCGATGGTCCTGCACCATATTTTAGGATGGAATTAAGAAAAGCCCTAAAAAAAATACTCAATGATGAAGCAGAAAGAAAGTCAACAGGGGAGCCATATGACATCTACAGAGATGGTTTAAAGATTTATACCACCATTGATCCAGTATATCAAAAATATGCCGAAGAGTCTACCATTGAACACATGATAGCACTTCAGAAAACATTTAATAAAAGATGGGGCAAAGAAGACCCTTGGGATTATCGGGAGCCACCAGATGAATTGAGACAAAGAGAAGGGACAACAGATGAAGAAATGGAAATTCGTAAAAATGTTCTTAACCGTTTGATTTTTGATTCGGATCGGGCAAAAAGCATTCGCCAAAAAGTATTGACTCAACCCATTCAAGATTGCAAAGAGATCATGGATGGCTTTGAACTAAGAGACATTGACATCAAAAGAATGTTAGCGGAGGAGGATTCAATTGGTTTCTTAAGAGATTTAAGAAAATCCAAAATCATTGGAAAGCCTTTAGAAAAAAAGTACAAAAATCTGATGAAAGACCAGCAATGGAAATCTTTAAAGAAAGATTGGAAGGTTTATACGGACGACGTAAACGAGATGGTGAGAAAAAAGTATAAGATGAAAGTCTTTACTTACGAAAATGAGCAGTTCGAAAAAGATACTTTGATGTCTCCTTTGGATTCTATCAAGTACCACAGAAACTTTTTACAATGTGGTGTTTTAGCCGTTGATCCCGTTACAGGTTTTATCAAAGCCTGGGTGGGCGGAATTAACTATAAATATTTTCAGTATGATCATGTGACCTCAGATAGGCAGACGGGCTCTACCTTTAAACCTTTTATTTACGCAACAGCGATTGAGCAGCAAGGATTTTCGCCTTGTTATGAGGTAGATGATATTGCTTATACGATACATACTAAGGAATCAAATTTTGGCTTATTAAAAGATTGGTCTCCAATGAATGCTGGTGGTGAATTTTCTGCAGAAAAATTTACCTTGTTTAGAGGGCTTCAATTTTCAAAAAATACAGTTTCCGTATACCTAATGAAGCAACTAGGAGATGTAGCGCCAGTTAGAGAGCTTATGGCTAATCTAGGTGTAGACATTAAAAAGGTCCCACCTGCACCTTCGATATGTCTTGGTTCAGCAGACTTGTCAGTATATGACATGACAGGTGCTTATACAGCTTTTGCAAATAATGGATTATATAACAAACCTACATTCATCAAAAGAATAGAAGATCGGTATGGAAGAATAATCTATGAAGGCATTAGAGAAGATAAACCAGCTTTAAATCCTACCACCAATTATGTAATGATAGAAATGTTGAGAAAAGTGATGAATCAAGGATTGAGAGGCTTTGGGAAGGTAAAGAGTGACTTGGGAGGAAAAACTGGAACGACTAATGATTATGTAGACGGATGGTTTATGGGAATGAGCCCAAACATTGTCGTCGGAACCTGGGTAGGTGGTGAAGATCGTTGGATTAGATTTAGGTCTCTTAATTATGGAATTGGTGCTAAAATGGCTCGACCAGTTTTTGCAAAATTTATTAAAAAACTGGAGGCTGATGAAGAACTTAATTTTGATTACAAAAAGAAATTTTACAAACCAGAAGGAGAACTAGGTATCGAACTAGATTGTGAGGTGTATAGACAAGAGCGAGGTTCTTATGACTCAGATTGGTTTAACGAAGGAACGGATGCCGGTAATTTAGAAGGAGATTCTACAAATCTTGAAGAAGAGAATGAAGAGTTTGGCGAAGACTTTTAAAACAAAAAAGGCTTACTAAATATTTTTAGTAAGCCTTTTTTGATTGTATTAGATATTATTCTACAGCACCAATAACTTTTTCATTAGATTTTAATTCTTCAAAAACTTTTAAACCACAATTTAGAAACTCGGCATAATCATCCGCGCCTTCTTTATAACCTCTTGGCTTTGCTAAAACTTTTTCATCAGGAGACATCATTACATAAAGTGGTTGAGAATTTTGTTCAAAATTAACAATTTGAAAATCGGCCCATTTACTTCCGACAGTACGTAATTTTTCATTTCTCGATTTAGAAAGAAGTTGCGTTTCTAATTTTTTTCTGTCATCAACGTATAAAGAAATTAATACGTAATCTTCTGCAATCTTTTTCCATACTTTTTCTACAACCCAAATATGCTCTTCAGTTTTTCTACAATTTACACATCCAAAACCTGTAAAGTCTAATAGTACAGGTTTGTTTACTTTATTGGCATAAGCAAAACCTTCATAATAATCCTTAAAACAATCTAAGTTGTTTGCACATTTTGTAAATGAAGGATATTCACGTTGTATATCAAGGTCTATTTTAGGCTCAGGTAAAAAATAGTTATAATAGGCAGGAGGAGCCAAACCACTCATTAAGCTTAGTGAATTATAAGTTTCAGTTTTTTTATTCATTGTAAATCCAGTGCATAAATAAAGAGTCAATGCTAAAGAAGCTAAAGCAAATCCCCATCGAGGGATTGACAATTTCTTTAGTGGACTATCATGTGGAAATTTTATAAAACCAAACAGATATAATGTCATTAAAGCAAATAAGATAATCCAAATCCCCATAAATATTTCATAGCCTAAAATTCCCCAATGCATCGTCATATCCGCAACAGATAAAAATTTAAAGGCCAATGCTAATTCTAAAAAACCAAGAACCACTTTTACACTATTCATCCAACTTCCAGATTTTGGTAAAGAGTTCAGCATAGCAGGAAATGCTGCAAAAAGCCCGAAGGGCAAAGCTAAAGCCGAGGAAAAACCTAACATTACTATAAAAGGGCCTAAAGCATCTTTGGCAGAGGCTACCAATGCTGATCCTATTATTGGACCAGTACATGAAAAAGAAACTAATGCCAGAGTAAATGCCATAAAGAAAGTACCAACTAATCCTCCTTTATCAGCCATAGAATCACTCTTGTTCGACCAAGAACTTGGAAGGGTGATTTCATAAAAACCGAAAAAGGAAAATGCAAAAAATAAGAAGATTAGGAAGAATAAAGTATTTGCTATCCAATTGGTGGATAAGGCATTTAATGCAGTTGGACCAAATACACCTGTTATCAATAATCCAATCGCTAAATAAATTACTATAATCGATACTCCGTAAATTAACCCATTTTTGATACCAGAAACTCGATCCGTACTTCCTTTTGTAAAATAACTAACCGTCAAAGGTATCATTGGAAAAACACAAGGAGTTAAGAGTGCTAATAATCCACCTAAAAAACCCAGAACAAATGTCCATAACAAACCTCCACTTGCTATATCTTCTTTGCCACAATCTCCTATTGGAGTTTCATAGGTTTCTCGAACTACAGGTCTTACTTGATCAATTTTATTTCCTACAATATTAACTCCATCAAAACCAGTACTGGTATTTAAGTTATCTATTCCACCTACTTTTCCACCAGATAAGGCAGCTACCATCGCAGTAGCTTCATCACCAATCAATGCTTTCCCTTCTCCAGGAACTACCACAAAATCGACATCTGCTGGAGGCAAACATCTTGAAGCATCGCAAGTCATAAAAGTTAGGTATCCACTTATGGCTTGATCTGGATTTATCGATTTTACTATTTGTTGGAATTTAACGGGGCCTTTCACAAATTTGATGACGTTGGTATCAAACAATTTATCATAGCCTTCTTTCTTCTTACCTTCTTCAGATGTTTGCCCCACTAAAGTGAAATGATCGCCTTTGTCGAATTCAAAAGAAGTAGGAACTGGACC
>CALDYJ010000139.1 GCA_937941095.1 uncultured Saprospiraceae bacterium
GATGGTGCCGTAAAATCAGCTATCCCGATTGTTTGGTTAATTGAATTATTTAATCCACAACCATCTGTCACTGTCCATGTTCTTGTTATCTGCTGGAAGACATGTGTAACTGGATCACATGGTACATCTACTGGTGCTGAATCAACAAAAGTTACGATCAAACTTCCAGAGCCTGTACAATTATCCATAACTGCTGGAGTAGGGATACCCGCAGTATTGATTGAACAATCAGGAGCTGGTCCTGCTCCTACATTAAAAGGAAACAAAGTTGTTGCCGTAAACGCTGGAGGTACATTATCAAATATTGTAAAAGTAGCAGCTGATTTTGCAGTATTCCCACATTGATCAGAAGCAACAAATTCTACTTGTACATTCCAATTACAATTAGCTGTATTTATTGATGGATAGAACGCTGGTCCAGCGGATCCACCCATGTTTCCATTACTATCTGTCCAAGAAAATGTCCAATCAATTGGTTCACTACAATTATCTGAAACTAAGTTAGGATCTTGGTATCCATTTTGGTTTATCCAATCTTGCAAACCTGCTTGATCAGATCCAATTGCTTGAGTACCTGCAGTTCCAAAAGCTCCACCTGGTCCACATTCCTCTGTAAGCGAAGTTGCGCCAGGAATCGTTGGAGATGTAAAGTCAATTGTGCTAAACATCACTGTATTGGTAGTTACTGCATTCCCACAATTATCTGTAGCAGTAAAGCTTACATCTCTAACTATTTTACCACCACAAATACCAGGTTGAATTGGACCTTCATTAGCAGTCCATGTTATTCCACTACAGCCATCTGTTGCAAGTGCTCCACCATTGTTTGCTATCCAAGCATTATAGGCAGCATTTATTGCTGCTTGATCAGATTCGCAACTAATCGTTAAATCTGCAGGTTGCTGAGATATAACTGGAGGCATATTGTCAGTCAAGCTAAAGCTACCTGTTGTAGGTCCGCCTATGTTTCCACATGCATCAATAGCAAAGAAATCAACATTTATACTGTTTCCATTTACACATCCTCCAGTTAAAAGTGGGTTGATGTCTACAGCATTAATACCTGTATTATTAAATGGATTATTATCTGTATCCGTATTGGGATCGTAAGTTCCTGAAGTAAAGTAAAACAATGAATTTATGACCGAACCAGATCCTGAACAATTATCTGTTGCAATAGCACCGCCGTTAGCAGCATTTGCATCTATGTTATTAGAAAGCCATGCTCCCAATGCACCTGCTGGATCAGTTGTTCCATCACAGTTTATGTTCATGCTAGAAGCAGGTGTAGTAAAGAATGGATCTTGTGTATCTGTTACTGTTATAGTAGCAAATGTTTGTACTGTATTTCCACATTCATCAGTTGCTGTAAATCCTACTGTTGCAGAACCTGTCATAGCACAACCTCCAACTAGTGAAGTGTAATTATTTGTCCAAGTTACTGCGCCACAATTATCTGATGCTGTTGCACCACCATTGCTAGCCAACCAAGTTGTTATTCCTCCAGTATTACCACTTCCATTACATTCCATGTTTAGGTCTGTAGCTGGATTGTTTAAGGTAGGAGGTGTATTGTCACTAACTGAAAAGTTAATTGGTCCTGAAGTTGTGTAGTTTCCACAAGCATCAAAAAAGAACCATTCAACAGCTAGAGTACCTGTAGGTCCGCATCCATTTGATAAATCTGCAATAGAAACAGTATTAGCACCTGGATTATTCGTTGGATTATTATCTGTATCTAAAAATGGATTGTAAGTTCCAGCTAAAAAATATGTAGTTGTAAAAGTACTACAATCATCAGCTACCATTGCTCCTGGTTGAGGAGTATCTGGGTTATCACCTCCAGAACCTAACCATGTCGCCAATGCTCCAGCAGGGTTTGAATTATTACAATCAACTGCATAATTTTCAGGGAAGCTAGAAATCGCAGGTCCTACAGTATCGCTCACATCAAAAGTTGCTGATGTAACTGTTGGAGAAGTATTTCCACAAGCATCAGTTGCTCTAAAATCAACTGTTACTGTACCAGTACCACAACCGGCAACTGGATTCATTATTATAGCTGAAATATTACCACCTAAAGTGATAACACCATCTGTCATTATTTGATTACCTGCTTGAGGTCCATTTTGAGCAGTCGCATTCCACACAATCGCGCCACCACAATCATCAGCAGCCGTTGCTCCACCTGCACTTAATAACCATGCTGAAATTGCTGCGTCTGCATTACCAGATGCACAATTAGTGCTACTTGGTCCTGCTTGAGTAGTGATTGTTGGACCACCATTATCTGTCACTAAAAATCTTTGAGTGATTGAAGATGGTAAATTGTTACATAAATCTGTATAGACAAATGTTACTTCTATAGCACCTAAGACATCGTCTTCTAATCCACCTGGGTGACCATTTGCAACAAATACTCCATCATCACATGTAGTATCATTTACTTGTGCAGTTAAAAGAGCCTGAATCTCTGCAATTGTCATTGTCATTCCGTTTACCATGTAAGATAAAGTTGGAGGACCTGAACAAGCATCAGAACCAGTTGTACCTGCTGCATTCGCTAACCATGCGGCGAAATCAGTTTGATAATCTCCATTATCACAATTTACTACCATAGGTGCACCTCCTGAAACAGTAGGAGCAGTACTATCATTGATAGTGTAAGTAGCTGGATTTGTTGAAACTCCGTTGCCACAAGCATCAGTGAAAGTAAAAGTAAAAGTATAAGCGCCATTTGGACAAGCTGGAAGTGTTCCTGGATTTGGACTAACTGTTACAGTTAATCCTCCACCACAATCATCAGAAGCTGTTGCTCCACCAGCATTTGCAATCCAATTCATCAAAGCAGTTTGTGTTCCTGAAGAAGAATTACAGTTATCTGTTACATTCCCAGGTTGAGCTGTGATGACTGGAGCTTGTACATCTCCAATGGAAAATGTCTGCGTCAATGTTAAGGCATTTCCACAGGCATCTGTTATGGTATAAACTCTTGAATAAGTTTGAGGACATCCAGTACCACCAGTCAAATTATCTACCATGGTAAAACCCATGACAGCATCTGCCGTGCAATCTTGAATGTCTACGTTTTCAACAGTCTCAAGTCCAAGTACTCCACCATATGTAGGATTTACTTGAGCAATGGAACAAAATGTTCCTAAATCTCTTTGAACATTGTTAGGCTGAGAAATTGTTGGTGCTTGAGTATCCGCACTTACAACAATATTTTGTGTACATGTTAATGTACCCCCATTACCATCTGGAGCAGTCCATGTTCTAGTCACAGATCCTCCTGCACATTGAGTTGGATAACCAGGCTGACCAGGAGCAGGAGTTTGCCCTTGATAATTTGCTGGAACATCTGCTCCTCCTGTTTGACAGGCATCTGAATAAGTGACTGTTGGAAATGGGACTGTGGCAATGTCGTTAATGCAATCTACAAATGCAGCTCCTGGACAACTAATTGTCGGAGGCACATTGTCTTCTACTCTTAAAGAATAGATTTGATCACTACATTGGCCGTTGGATAATTCAACATCGAAATCGATCTGAACTTCATCTCCAGGTTGTAGATTAGGAACTGTAAGTGCAACAGGAATAATTGTTACTGTAGTTCCACGAATTAATTTTATTTCTCTGACGATTACATCCGAAATGGTAACGCCTGCTGCATAACATACAGCGGGATCCAAATTCGATGGTGTAATTGATAAATCAGGAAAATGTATGCCAGAGCCACCAGGAGCTGTCGACCCATCAGGATCAATAAACGCCGTCCCGAGACAAGTTGCTTGATCTACAAAAACAGTAGTTCCCATGGAATTATCCAGGTCAATACTATTGTCGCAATCGCCGCAACTGTTTTGGGCAAATGTGCCTTGGCAAAATAGGAAAAACATTACTGAGCTGGTCAGCAACGCTTTAATAAGAGGTAATCGGTATCTCATACTAAATAAGGTTTGAAGTATAAGTTTTCAAATTTATGGTCTAATGTCTTCGCAATCAGTTAGTTCAATCGTTCTGTGTGCTCCTGATAAAATTCAGGCGGTCTCTAAGCTCGCAAGGTATTATATTAATTTCATATATCAAAACAAATACTATATGTATTTGACTTGCTTTAATGCAATCAAAATTTATGTTTAAGTAGTAGTTTAATGAAAAGCAAGAACTTACGCTAAGTTCAGGTGTAGTTATCAATCTTTGTAAAAACAGAATGTTCTTTGACTATTCGCAGAACGTTTTATTTCTTCCAAGCGATGCCTACTGTCGGAAACTTTTCAATGAGCCTACATAAACCGTACAATAAAGTACATAACACTACATCTACAAAAAGCGTAGATGGTACAAGACTAAAGTTTACGGCAGAAAAAATAAATAGTTGATCTAACAAAACAATTCCTTTCTCAACTATTCCTCTTCTGAATTTTCCGTTTTTAACTTTTTGTCTTTTAAATTCTCATTTAAAAATTCGTTCAGAGTGTCTATCGGAAGATTGGAGATAATTTCTCCAAATTCGTTTATTTTAATGTCAAAGCCTTCTAACTCCTCATGCACATTCGCCTTATCCTTTTTCTTCTTTGACATGCTCAGCAAATTTATAAAATTTTGTACTTACTTCTCAAATTAATACACTAAACTTACCAACACCCGTTTCTATACGTTTCATCACCTTTTCTTTTCCAAACAAACTCATCATCTCAAAAACGGAAGGTCCTTTAGTACTTCCACTTAGACAAACACGCAACATTGGAAACAAATCTCCAAACCTCAATCCCTTTTCTTCTAGATAACTTTTAGTGCTTTCTTCAATAGTAGAAGCTGAAAAAGTATCTAGCCCAAGCAATACTTTTTGGTAATCTAAAAGGGCAGCTTTGCTTGATTCATTCCATTTTTTACGAATTGTTTTTTCGTCATACTCCTTAACGTCTTCAAAGAAGTAATATCCTTTTTCTAAAATATCTGGATAAAAGGAGGCTCTCTCTTTCATTAAATCAATAAACGATAATAAGAATTTATCTTCTTGCGCCCAAGCTTTCTCTTTGAGTAAGGGCCTTAGGGCAAGCAATATCTCTTCATTGCTTTGAGCATGTAGATACTGTTGATTAAACCATTTTATCTTATCAATATCAAATCTTGCACCTGATTTATTAACCCTTTCTAAACTAAAATCTTCAATAAGATTTTCTAAACTATACATTTCTTGCTCTGTTCCTGGATTCCAACCCAAAAAGGCGAGAAAATTTAATAAGGCCTCCGGAATGTAACCCGCTTCTCTAAAACCAGTAAATGATTCTTCTTCTGTATCTGCATTCCATGAAAGTGGAAAAACTGGAAAGCCAAATTTCTTACCATCCCTTTTACTTAATTTTCCTGAACCAACTGGCTTTAGGATCAATGGTAGATGAGCAAACTGAGGCATAGTATCCTCCCAGTCCAAAAATTTATACAAATATTTGTGATGAGCAGTGCTTGATAACCACTCTTCTCCTCTAATAACGTGTGTAATTTTCATGAAATGATCATCGACTATATTAGCCATATGATAAGTAGGCATGCCGTCTGTTTTCAACATGACCTTATCATCCAACTCATTGCTCTGAAAGATCACTTCACCTCTTACTATATCTTGGATAACTACCTCCTCATTTTCTGGGATTTTTATTCTAATGGTATATGGCTTGCCAGCATCCAACCAAGCTTTAACTTCTTTAGATGACATCGTCAAACTATTTTTCATGTTCATCCGAGTGCTTTGATCATATCTAGCCATGTGGTTTCCTTCCTTTTTCAATCGCTCTCTCATCTCATTTAATTCTTCAGGAGTATCAAACGCATAGTAAGCATGCCCATTTTCAACCAATTGCATTGCATATTGTGCATACATTCCTTTTCTTTCCGATTGCCTGTAAGGTCCAAATTCGCCACCTTGTTGTGGGCCTTCATCTGGTGAAATCCCTAACCAATTAAGTGCTTCCAAAATATATTCTTCAGCTCCAGGAACGAATCTAGTCCGATCGGTATCCTCGATTCTTAAGATAAAAGTGCCCTTTTGTTTTTTGGCTAATAAGTAATTGTAAAGAGCGGTTCTTATCCCCCCTATGTGCAATGCCCCTGTTGGGCTTGGTGCAAATCGTACTCTCATCGATTGAAAATTATGTTTATTCGATTATCATTAAAAAAAACTACTTTTTCTTCACCTTTAAAGCAGCGAATTTACGCTGAATATCGTCTTGATAGTGAGCAAAGGTAAGAAAAGCTCATTTGAACAAATTATTAATCTTTGAATACTTGAAATACTAAATCCCTATCTCATAAATGTATCTAGCTAAAACACCTAAATTCGTCCAAAACCTCTTTCCTAATTTTGTTTGGAACATTCCTTCTGAAGAAAAAGTTCTCTACCTCAGTTTTGATGACGGTCCGATTCCTGAAGTTACACCTTGGGTACTGTCTCTATTAAAAAAACATGAGGCTAAAGCTTCTTTCTTTTGTGTTGGTGAGAATGTTGAAAAGAATCCTGAAATCTTTAATCAGATTATCCAAGATGGCCACCAAATAGGAAACCATACATACAATCACAAAAACGGATGGGCAACAGATAATCTAGATTTCTTTCACAATGTGAGAAAATGTGCACGATTGGTTAAATCAGATCTTTTTAGACCTCCTTATGGCAGATTAAAGCCTAAACAAATTCAGTTTTTACAGAGACATTATAGTATTGTAATGTGGGATGTTTTAAGTGGAGATTTTGATGACCAAATTGACAATGAACAATGCTATCAAAATGTGATAACAAAAGCTAAATCCGGTTCCATAATTGTTTTTCATGATAGTTTGAAAGCAAAGGATAAATTAATGAATGTATTACCAAGAGTCCTTACACACTTTTCTTTAAAAGGTTATAAGTTTGAAAGCATCAGTGCTCAAGCAAAAACACAAAGAAGTTTCAAAAAAATGTCTGCTTAAATAAAGACATAATCAACATTTATAAAAAACAAAAGCCTTCCTGAGTTCAGGAAGGCTTTTGTTTTTTATCTTTGTGGAAATTTTTCCATGCAACTATCATTTTTCCAAAAGTCACAACAAGAAGCTCAATTTCTCAAGATCATTGAGCAGTTAAATAATGAGCAAAGAGCAGCTGTCGAACAGACAGAAGGACCCGTAATGGTATTGGCAGGGCCGGGAACAGGAAAGACACAATTGCTGGCAGCTAGAATTGCAAACATCTTATACAATACAGATGCTCAAGCTCAAAACATACTTTGCTTAACTTATACCGAAGCGGGAGTCTCTGCCATGAGAGATCGACTTAAGAGCTTTATCGGCAGCAGTGCAAATCAAATAAATATTCATACTTTTCACTCCTATTGCCATTCCATCATCCAAGATAATTTTCAACTTTTTGGAAAATCAAACTTAGAACCTTTAGACGATTTAGAAAGAATAGAAATCATCCGCTCCATTATTGATGAACTACCCGCTGACAACATTTTAAAACAAGCGAATCAAGCTTACATCAACGAAAGAAAAATAAATAATTTCATCAGAATGATGAAATCAGAAACTTGGACTAAAGATGAGGTAATTGCTGCAGTAGATGATTACATCCTTTCATTACCTACTAGACCAGATTACCAATACAAAAGAAAATACAAAACCTTTAAGCCAGGAGATGCCAAAGAAGCAAAAGTAAAAGAGGAATCTCAAAAGATGGCCAAGTTAAATGCTTGCTCAGAACTGTTAGCTGTTTATCAAAAAAAACTAAAAGAACACAATCGCTATGATTTTGAAGATATGATTCTTTGGATCATCAAAGCATTCTACGACCACCCAGATTTATTGCAACAGCAACAAGAAGAATTTTTATACATCTTAGTTGATGAATTTCAAGACACCAATGGTTCCCAATTTGATCTTTTAGAAATGCTCATTTCTTTTTGGGATGACCCAAATATTTTTGTTGTTGGAGATGATGATCAATCTATATTTGAATTTCAAGGAGCAAGATTATCCAATACCAAAAATTTTATTGATAAGTACAGGCAAAGCCTAACCATGGTGATGTTAAAAAACAACTACAGAAGTTCTACCAACATTATTGAATCTGCTAGTCACTTGATCACTTATAATGATGATCGATTAGGCAACAAATTAGATTTTGAGGTGAGCAAAGATCTAATTGCTGCCAATGAAGCTGTAGCAAACCTCAAAACCAAACCCACTTTACGGGTTTATAAAAATAAATTTCAAGAACAGATTGAAATCGTAGATGAAATTGAAACTGCTTACAAAAACAATCAGAAATTATCAGACATCGCAATTATTTATGCTAAACATCAACAAATAAAATTAATAGAAGAACTACTCCTAAAAAAAGACATTCCGTTCCAAACAAGAAAGAAAAAAAACATTCTTGATCATTTTCTTGTGGAAGAGGTTTTACACTTCTTAAGGTATATCGAAAAAGAATCCACCCAAAGCTTAAAAGGTGATTTTTATCTTATAAAAATTTTACATTTTGAAATACTAGATGTATCTCCTGCTGACTTTTCAAAATTGCAATTTTTCCAAGCGAAGAAAAAAGAAAATCCAATTAGCTGGAGGCAGTTAATTTCAGACGAAAAGCTACTTAAAGAAATCGGAATAATAGATTTAGACAAATTTAAACGTTTATCTGATGCTCTAAATGAGTTGATTTTATTAGCTAAAAGAATTGCCCTTCCAGAAATGGTTCAGAAATTATTTAACGCCCTCGGCATTTTACCATTTGCTGTACAACATGAGAATAAAAAAGAGTACTTACAAGTGCTGCGCACATTTTTTGAATACATTGAAAGTCATGCTTTAAAAGACAAAAAGTTAGATCTAAAATCTTTCTTGGCACGTTTAGACAAGATGCTAGAAATGAATCTAGCCATTCCAATGACAAGAGTATATGGTGACATTAATGGTGTTAATCTTGTTACTGCTCATTCTTCAAAAGGACTCGAGTATGAATGTGTCTACATTATTGATTGTACAAAAAGAAATTGGGAACCTGCAAAAACGAATTTCCACTCCTTCAAAATCCCAGATACTTTGACTATGTCTGATCAAGATGCTTTGTTAGAATCAAGAAGGAGGTTATTCTATGTAGCAATGACTAGAGCTAAGAAGGAACTTAAGTTATCTTTTGCTGAATTCAATGAAAAAGAAAGGCCACAGCAAATCACCATCTTTATAGATGAACTGATTGAGGGAAATAAACTTGTTGTGGAAAACATAGAAGCGAATGAGTCAAAAACGACTCAAGCTCTATTTGAATCAATGAAAGAAACTCCACACTTATTAATTCACGAAAACATAGACATAGACCACCTCGTCTCTAATTATGAAATGAGTGCATCTTCACTTAATTCATATTTAGATTGCCCATTGAGGTTTTACTATGAACAATTACTAAAGGTTCCATATCTAAGTAGTGAGGCCGCTACTTACGGGACTGCAATGCACAATGCACTAAAACGATTTTTTGACAAGATGAATGCTTCGGAAGAGACTCTAGAAAAGAATTTCTTAATAACTTCTTTTGAAAAAGAACTTGAACATTATGCTGCTAATTTTTCAGACGCCGGCTATAAATTCCGTCTAGAAAAAGGGAGGCTTGTTTTGTCAAAGCTTTACGATCAAAAAATTAGCACTTGGCCAAAGAAGACACTTCTTGAACTTCCTTTAAGAAATGTGAAATTTAATGATGTTATGTTAAAAGGATTCATTGATAGACTTGATGTTTTAGAAGAAGATAATGCCCTTGTGGTTGATTACAAAACAGGATCAAATCCACAAAAAAAATTATCTAAACCTACTAAGGCTAATCCTTATGGAGGGCTTTATTGGAGGCAATTGATTTTTTATAAAATCTTATGTAATTATTCTTCGTACTCAAAGTACAAGATTAATGAAGCCAGCATAGCAGCCTTAGAGCCAGATTCAGATGGTAATTTGAATGATCATAAAATTAACATCAGACCAGAAGATGTCAAATTGGTCAGCGACTTGATTGAAGATACATGGGACAAAATAAAAGCAAAAGAGTTTAGTGAAGGGTGTGGTAAAGATACTTGTGAATGGTGTATGTTGATCAAAAATCATGCAGGTGAAGCACACCGTGCTCCTAATCTAGATTAAAGAAAAGTAGTTGAAATTTAATTCGATTGACTTTGTTCATTCAGTTCATTTTCAATAGCAACAATTACTGAACTTGCTTCATCATAAGTTGATTGCATGGATTGTTGATTTGCTTGTCCAGCAAACAATGCCATTTCACTTTTACTAAAGACAGCTGTAAGCTTTTGAATTAATACATCACTTACCCCTCTTGTTTTTAACTCTTCAGCCACCTTATCTTTACTTAATTCGGCATTTGAAATTTGCAACTTATCATTAGAATAGCCGATTAGAGCTTTCGATATTTCATCAAAAAAATCTCTGCTTTCACCTGCTTTTAATAAGTCGTATGCTTTTTCTAATTTTAGTTTGGCAACATTAGAAGCTTCATTTTGTCTCAACAAAACTAAATCAACGTCTCCTCTTTTTACAAGAATTCTCTTATAGGCTACTGCTCCTAGCAAACCAATAATTGGCAAAAATGACAAGATCCAAAAAACACTGCTTCTTCGCAATTTAAATCCTTGTGATTGAAAGCTTGAGCTAGTTACATTTGGTTTAATATTACTTGAAATGGCTTCACTTTCTGCAACCAAAGGATTAGAGGATTTCGTTTGAGTTCCTTTTGACACCATTACGTTATAGACTCCTGTCTGAACTGTAATGTATTTTAAACTGTCCGGATTAAAATAGGTAAATTCAGGTTTGATTAAATAACGTCCTACTTTTTTGGGTAAGACTTGAAATTCAAAACCTAAAGTACTTCTAAAAGCATTGTTTTTTTGAAGTACATTATCTTGAAGAACTTTTTTATCATAGACTTCTAAATTTTGATCTAAACTCAATTCAGGAGCACGAATATACTTGATGTCTCCATCTCCACTTATAGACATATTAATAGTTATGGCGTCATCAGTAGTTAATCTAGTTGGATTTACTATCGCACTTGCTTTAAACTCTCCAACGGCTCCACTAAAAGATTTTGGTGCTCCAGCTGGTAAATCAAGAACATCTAATGATACTTCAGAGCTGTTTACAAATTTATAATCTATTTTAGGTCTTGACCAAATGCTTCTTCTTTCATTTGGGTCGCCTGTACTTATGCCGATTCTAAACCTTGATTCATCTATGTTGAGCTTACCTGTTTGTTGTGGAAACAGCGCAACTCTCTTTAAGGTTTGCTTATAATATACTTCTCCTTCGACGTCAACTTTTGAACTTTTTCCTCTTCCCATTCTTAATGCTCTTGCGAAAAAGCCTTTATATTCGGATTCATTCATCATGTTATAATTCTCTACTTGCACAGCGAAATAAATGTTATAATCAATGAAAACTTGTTGACCAAGAAAAGCGGTGTCATGACTTAATTCTGCTTTAACAAAAACCTTCCCACTTTTAAATACTTTTTCCTCATTAGAAGTAGCTTTTGAAGCTTCATCTACAGTGATTTTTACAAGATTAGATTTTATTTTTTTGCCTTTATAATATGCTGTTGCAGCAGGTATGACAAATCTTCCAACTTTTTTAGGAACTAAAACATAAGAAATGGATTGCTTTTTTCTTGTCACTCCATTTATGGTTTGCATGCTGAATGAGGTATTAGGCCCTGAAACGATATCAAAAAAATCAAACTTTGGAGTCCTGATATTATTCTTATCTAGGTTTTCAGTTTCATATTCTAAAGTAAAAGTATTTCCTTCTTGAATGACACTTTCGCTGACGGTAGCAATAAATTTATATTCTTGACCAAATGATATAGATAAACAGCCGATAAAGAATATTATTGTTAAAAGACTTTTTACCATATTTAGATTCTATATACTTTTCGTTTCTTTTTAAGTTTTTTAGCTGGGCTTTTCTTTTTAGAATGCTCTTTGATTCCCTGCTCTTTAAGTCCTTTTTTATTCGGTAGGACAAAAACTTTTTTGCTTTCTGATTTGTAATTTTCTCCTGCAATGTTGATCTCAATGCTTGGGATAATTAATTCACCTTCTGTATGTGGACTAAGTAAAAATGAAAGAGACTGCTCTTTACTCATATCCCCATTTATAATAGACATACTGCTTGATCGATTTGGACCGCTAAGGATGCTAAATCCCTCAAATTCAGGAATTGGTAAATCTCTATTACTATTGGTCAAATTATATGAAACCTCCAATGTATTTCCAGCTAAGATTGTATCTCTACTACAAGTTAAAACAAGTTCAATGTCTTGTGCTAAACTTGAGCAAATAAAAACTAAATACATGAATAAACTATAAAAAACTTTCATTCATTACTTGTTTGGGTTTACCAATCTTTTGATGGTTTTCCTGGCTTTGATTTTGACTTCACTAATTTCTCTTGTGTTTTTCTTTCGTCTTCTTCTACAGCTTGCAATATTCTCGCAGCTTCTTCTTTACTTAAATCTGTTTTTTCTTCTGATGGTTTTGGTTCATTTTCTTCTTCCCCTTCTTTTCCGTCTTCAGAATTTTCTTGCTCTTCGTTTTCCTTTTCTTCATTTTCACTTTCTTCGCCCTCTTTTTTTTCTTCTTTTTCTTCTTGTTCTTGTTTTTCTTGGTTTTGCTGCTGATCCTGTTTTTCTTCTTCCCCTTCTTCCCCGTCTTTAGGATTATCACATTCTTTCTGTTCTTGCTGCTGCTGTTGTTTCAATAATCTTTTAGCCAAAGTGAGATTATGTTTAGCATCATCATCTTTTGGATTTATTTTTAGTGTATTGATATAGGAGTTTATTCCTTCTTCTAACTTTCCTGCATTCAAATAGGAATTGCCTAAATTGTAAAATGCATCAGCTCGGGTGTCATCATCTTTGGCTAACCTTGCTGCATTTTCATAATGGCTTATAGCTTCTTCAAATCTATCTTGCATATAAATCGAATTACCAAGATTGTATTCTCCATTTACGGAAGGTTTTACTTCTAGAGATTTTCTGTAATTCTCTTCTGCTTCGATAAAATTTTCAGCATAATAACAATCATCACCTTCTTGTTTTAACTCGTGTGATGACTGATTAAAAGCTAATGTTATGGCAAATAAGGATAATATAAATGTTGAAATGTATCTCATGCTTCTAAAACGATTCAGGATTAAACTTAGTTGTTTATATGAACAATAATAAAATTAAGGTTTTTGGGGCTAAGATGCTACACTCCAAAAATATCTTTCTCTGCAATGGTTCTGTTTTTGCGGTAATTTATAAGAGAATCTATCAAAAGCAACAGGAGTGTAAATCCAATAAAATATTGAAAATAGCTTTTGTATTCAGTAATTGACCTTTGCTCAAAATCTCTTTTCTCGATCTTATCAATTCTTTTTCTCAACTCTTTAATTACTGCATCAGAATTTTCTTGAAGGTTGAAATAGGCCCCATTTCCTCTAGTTGCTAATTCTGTTAACATACTCGGATTCATTTTTGAAATAACTGGATTTCCTGTCTTATCCCTTTTATAATCTCTTTGACCATTTTGATAAACAATTGGAATTCTATCTCCTTCTGCTGTCCCGACTCCAACTGTAAAAATCAAAAGCCCATTAGCCGTAGCTTCTTCAGCAACATTTAAAGCTTTTTCTTCATGATTCTCTCCATCAGTAATAATGACTAAGGCCTTATGTTGTTTATTATTTTCTTCATAAGAAGCTTCAGCTAAATCTATTACTTCTGCAAAATCCGTCCCTTGTGTTGGAGCCATGTTAGGATTAGCACTTTTTATAAATAAGGAAGCAGCAGCATAGTCCACTGTAAGTGGCATTTGGAGATAAGCATTTCCAGCAAAGAGAATTAAGCCCATCCTTTCTCCCTTAAGACCATCTGCTAAATTCTCAGCAAATTTTCTTGCTCGATCCAATCTGCTTGGCCTAACATCTTCTGCAAGCATACTGGTTGAAATGTCTAAAGCGATGAATACATCTACGGATTTTTGTTTCACCTTTTCTGTTTTTGCGCCCCATTGTGGGTTTGCAAAGGCAAAACATAAACTCAAAAGAGCAAAAGAGAAAAGTAAAAATTTCACCAAGTGTTTATACCTAGGAAGATCAGTAACCAATTTGTTTAAAGTACTTGATTCGCTAAATGAAGCCAAAGCTTTTTTTCTCAAAGCCATAAACACCAAAAACAACAGTATCACAATTGGTACTGTTATTAAAGAATAAAGATGTTCAACGTATTCGAATCTCATGTTATGGTATAGCTCTTAAAAATAAATATTTAAGTAAGGCTTCTAATAATAAAAAGATGATTCCAGCTAAAGCAAATAAGTGAAATTTTTCTTGATATCTTTTTAAAATACTTACTTCAATCTCCGTTTTCTCTAACTTATCAATTTCAGCATAAATTCTTTCTAGGCTTTCAGCTGAAGTTGCTCTATAATACCTCCCTCCAGTAATACCTGATATTTCTCTTAGTAATTGCTCATCAATTTGAACCCTCGACATTCCAAAGAAAAAATCACCGTTACTTTTCTTACTTACAGGCGCATAAGCATCTCCTGTTGTTCCTACACCAATTGTATAGACTTTAATCTTAAATTCTTGTGCTATTTCTGCGGCAGTGAGCGGTTTGACATAGCCAGTATTGTTTACACCATCTGTTAGCAATATAACAACCTTGCTTTTTGCTTCACTATCTTTCAATCTGTTTACTGAAGTAGCCAATCCCATTCCAATGGCTGTACCATCTTGCATAATACCACATTGTAGACCTGCTTGAGGATTTAAGTACTCCAATAGCACAGCATGGTCTGTAGTCAGTGGACATTGTGTATAGGCTTCACCAGCAAAAGCCGTTAGGCCTATTCTATCGTATTTTCTTCCTCTAATAAAATCTCCAGCTACTTTCTTACTAACCCACAACCTGTCTGGCTTAAAATCTTGGGCTAACATACTACTCGATAAATCCATAGCTAATACAATATCAATTCCATCAGCTTTTATTTCTTCTTCTTTTAGCGTTTCTTGTGGCCTGGCTATTGCAATGATTAATGCAGTGCATGCGAGTATTCTAAAAATTGGAATTAAAATTCTTAACCTTCCTCTTATAGATGCAAAGTCTTCTAGTGAATTAAAACTAGAGAGTCTTATTTTTGGAAAATAATTATTCCTTTTAAAGTAATACCAAGCAATTAGCAAGGGTATCAATAAGAACAGGAGAAAAAACTCCGGGTTTACAACATGTAGGTTTCCGAAAATTTTCATTATGAAATTTCTTTTTCCTGTTCAGTATCTATCACCTCTACTTTCTTTGTTTTTCTTATAAAATCTTCTGACTGCTCCATTTGTTTACTATGAATATCTACAGGTGGTTCTGCTTTTGCAAATTTTACCATATCAGCCATTCTAAACATTTTAGTCAACTGCTCTTTATGTCCTTCGCTGATGTCTTTTGACTTTAAATCTGAAATTATTTCTTCTGTAGTTGATTCTAATGCTTGTACTTCAAATCTATTTTCCAAATATTCTCGAACGATATAGGTCAATTTAGATTGATGTTCTTTGATCATGCCTTGCTGCCAAAGTTTTTCAACGGCTAGATCTTTTAGTTTAGACAAAGCTAATTCGTGCGCAGGTATGATTACCTCAGGAGCAACTATTTGCTCTGCTTCTTTTTTACGTTTCCAATACAAATACCCACCTAAACCTAATGAAGCCACTATTCCAAACACAATTAATAATGGAATGATGTCTTCAAATTTAAAAGGCTCTTCTTTTATACTTCGGATTGCTCGTGGCTCTTGAGAAGTGACTTGAAAAGGATTAACTTTTAAAGGGATTTTTGTAGTGACTTTCGCGTAACGTTTGCCATTAGCCACGAACGAAACCCTAATGCCTGGAATCCAATATAAGCCAGAGTCTCTTGAGGTAAGTTGTATCTTTTTTTCTAAAACTATGTCTCCAGAAGCATTAATCGTATCCCAGGCAAATTCTTCTATAATTTCAATTCCTTCAACATCTTTTAATTCATCTAAAAGCGCTTCAGGTTGCTTAACATTTGCGGCTCCATAGATACTCACTCGCAAGGCTACTTCATCATGCTCAGTTATAGTGGTACTATCTATCTCCATATTAACATCTTGTGCGAATAAAGGAAATAATCCTAGGATCAAAAGAAGTGATAATATATTAAATAGCTTAATCAAATTAATTGGATCTCTTTTTAAAAAAGTTTAAAAGAACATTTACATATGGTTTATTGGTTACCAATGTTATGCTATCCGCTCCTGAACGAATAAAAGCATCTTTAAAATACTTTTGATTCTGTTTGAAGCTTTCCTCATATTTTTCTCTGCTTCCAGAAGTAAAAGGATCAAAGTAGCCAGATTTTCCTGTTTCAGCATGCTGAAACCTAATTAAGAAACCTGATTTGGGCAATGCTTTTTCTTTTTCATCGTATATGTTCAAACCAATTATGTCATGTCTTCTTGATACGATCTTCAATGCATCAATGTAACCTTCATCTTGGAAATCAGATAATAAAAAACAGATGCTTCTCTTTTTAATGACATTATTAAAATACTCTAAAGCTTGGGCTATATTAGTTTGTTTGCTCTCAGGATTAAAATTAACTAATTCACGAATGATCCTTAAGATGTGTTGTCGCCCTTTCTTTGGAGGAATAAATTTTTCAATCTTATCTGAAAAAAACAAAACACCTACTTTGTCATTATTATTAATGGCAGAAAATGAAATGACTGCACATATTTCAGTGATCAAATCACTTTTTAATTGTTTAGCCGTACCAAATTGAACAGACTTACTTACATCAACTAACAAAATAACGGTTAACTCTCTTTCTTCTTCAAATACCTTAACGTGCGTTTCTCCAGTTCTTGCTGTTACATTCCAATCTATGTTCCTCACATCATCCCCATATTGATAGCTCCTCACCTCGCTAAAAGACATCCCTCTACCTTTAAAAGCTGAGGAATATTCTCCAGAAAAGATCTGCTTAGACAGGCCTTTCGTCTTAATTTCTATTTTTCGTACTTTTTTTAATAACTCTGTAGTATCCATTACTTACTTTGTAAAGCCTTTAGCGTCGTATTCTTTTTCAAATAGGGTTTTAAAAGAGCATAGCTGATAAAAACATGCTCTTCTCCAAATATCTTATCATAAGGGGTATAAAAACTTACTCCTTCTTGTTCCAAAGAAAATGCTGAAATCTTTTGTTTCAATAACCATAATCTGTAACCAGAATGTTTGAATTTCCCTTCATCATTTGCGGCCTTCATCATTTGTTCCTTTACCACACCTCTTAATTGCTTGTTCTTAACAAATAGATCTTCCATTTTTAAGTTCTTCCCTTTTTGCAAATCAAAATTAAATGGAATTTCTTCCACTGTATCTGACCAAGTATTTTCAAAGAATAATTTTCCATTAATAACTTTATCATTTTCAAAAAATATTCTATTGTAAATTAATCCTTTAGAAATTTTGTTTTCGTTTTCCGGATTTATTCGTTGATCAATTTCTGTTCTCCAAGCGAGCGATTTATCCTTCAACCAAGTGATGAAGGTCTCATCCATATTTTTTGGGAATTCAATTATCTTTTCCACGTCATTGGAAATATAATTTTCATTTAGGCCTTTTGCGGAAAATTCCTTTTTACTTGTAAAAGTGCCGAAAGCAACTGATTCTGTACCAATTGTCTCTATGTTTAGTGTCAGGCCATTTGCAATTAAACGTCCATTTATATAGCCGTTTGGCAAGCCATTAAATCTCTGAACCATCTCCAGCTCATCGTTTTCTATACTACCATCTAGCATATATTGTTCATTGCTAGAATTATAGCTTAGGTATCCTTTGCAATGATATCCATCAAAACCTAAAACTAGTGCACAATCATGCGCTTCATTTATGGTTCCTAAATAATTCTTCACCCAAATCAATTTGGTATTTGGAGGAAATAATCTATTGACCTCGGCTTTTACTTGAGCTTCGAGCGTAGTAGACATCAACAGATAACATATAAAAATGAAATATTTCATTATTTTTCTTTTCAAGCAACCTTGATGAAATCAAGGAACTTCAACTGCATTCAAAATTTCTTTAATGATATCTTCTTGCGTAATATTTTCTGCTTCCGCTTCATAGGTAAGTCCTATTCTATGCCTTAATACATCATAGCAAATATTTCTTACGTCTTCCGGAGTTACATAGCCTCTCCTGTTTAGAAAAGCGATTGCTTTAGATGCCAATGCTAAATTTATACTTGCTCTAGGAGATCCTCCAAAATTCAATAGCGGTTTTAATTTACTTAAACCATAATCTTCTGGATTTCTGGTAGCGAATACAATGTCCAAAATGTATTGCTCGATTTTTTCATCCATGTAAACTTTTCTGACAACCTTTCTGGCTCTCATTATTTCATCTAAGCTAACTACCTGATTAACCTTCCCAAAATTATCATCATTCAGGTTTCTTCTAATAATCTCTCTTTCGTCTTCTTTTTCTGGGTATCCGATTTTTACTTTAAGCATAAATCTATCAACTTGAGCCTCAGGTAATGGATATGTACCTTCTTGCTCAATTGGATTTTGAGTAGCTAATACTAAAAATGGTTCTTGAAGCTTAAATGTTTCATTTCCAATGGTCACCTGCTTTTCCTGCATAGATTCCAATAAAGCTGATTGAACTTTTGCTGGAGCACGGTTGATTTCATCCGCTAAAACAAAATTTGCAAATACGGGACCTTTACGAACGGAAAATTCATTTTTATTAGGATTATAGATCATGGTACCTATAATATCTGCAGGTAGTAAATCTGGTGTAAACTGGATTCTGCTAAAATGAGCATCCGTGGCTTGAGCCAAGGTTTTAATGGCTAGCGTTTTTGCTAATCCTGGTAGACCTTCTAACAATACATGGCCTTTAGTCAAAAGCCCTAACAAAAGCCTTTGAAGCATATGTTTTTGACCTACTATCGTTCTTGAAGTTTCTAGATCTAACTTTTCAACAAAAGCACTATCTGCATAGATCTGTTGATTAAGTGCTGCTATATCGATTGATTGTTCCATCTTATTATTATAAGGTTTTCAACTTGCCAGCATGCTGACTTTTTGTGTTTTTAAAAACACAAATTTGATAAAAATTTATCAAAATTTAGGATATTTAAAGACTAAGAAAAATACAGTTGTTTCTTTAACCTATTTTTAACATTGAATTAATATAAAAAGCAATTGAAAATCAAATTTCCATTGCAACTTCCTTATTTAACTTGATTTTGTAAGCTTAGTTACTCTAGTAGAGCTAGTTAATGAAAACGGAGCAAATTATTGAAAAAATTAAACTGAACAAATGAGAAAAGCGATTCCTTTACTATTTATCACCTTTTGGATTCCACTTAACATTTGCCTTGGGCAACAAAGAATATCTCAAGAATCTATAAGCTCACACTTAGAAAAGCTTAAAGATGGGGTTCTTTTAATTAGATTGAATAACATAGATGAAAAAGTAACTGAACTGAAAAATTCAGGGTACAAAACTAGAGCATTACAAGAAGATGTGGAAAACAAAGAAACAAATGAAATGATTATAAATAGTTTTAAGAATTTGTATAATTTTTCAAACTATTACTTTTATAATTCTAGAGACGCAAAAGCGATTTTAAACGGTGACTATCAAAAATTATTTATTAACAGCAAAGGCGAATTAGCCAATGCTAACTTAGAAGGCAAAGATATTTATTCTGTAGAGTATGGTTATGCTAGTCCCCCGGGATCTAGTGGTAGATATAATTCTGAAGGGCTTTTAGTTAAAGCAATTGAAGATGGAGAATTAGTACGTTTAAATGGAAAAATCTTTTATCAAGGAGCTGGATTCTTTTTGAATACCAAAAAAACTAAGATTAAAAAGTCCGTTAAGAAAATGAATTACAAATATCATGTTAAATACAAATCTTATCAAGATTACATCAATAATCAATAACTATTTACTCAATGATAGGAGCTATTGGACTTGTATCTTTTGGTAATTTGAGATCTGGTCTGTTTGGTTTGATCGGTACAGGTGGTTTTTTGATTTGATCAACTGTTTGATGTCTTGCTTTAGCTAGCAATATAGAATCTACTTGAGCATTTGCTTTTTTAAGAATACTAATTTCGCAGTCTTCTAATTTTTGATTTTTAAACTTTATTAACTTTTCTTGTAGTCTATTTTTGATCAACTGTTCTCTAGAGCTATTTTCTTGGAATGAAAGAAAAGAAAAACTAATCAAGACAATTATAAACCATTCGAATTTCATGATGATTATGTTTTAAAAGCCAAGTCTTTTTTTACGTTCTTCTAACCTCAAATCCATAATAGAATCAAGAGCCTTTTCGAATCTTTGTTGAAACTGAGCATCGCAAATACTATCGAGTTCTATTTCTAGTTGTTTAGATTGAGTTTTATAAAGGGTATCAATGGTCATGATATCGGAAGGCCTTAGTTTTATTGTCTCGTCATCACAAGAATTCATAGAAACCATACAAAAAAGCAGGCTAATTGGTAAAATATTAATTCTCTTTAGGCTCATCAAGATTTATCTCTTTTCTTCTAAGTTCGAAGTTTTTCCCAAGATATACTTTTCGAACCATTTCATCTGCAGCTAATTCTTCTGCAGTTCCGGCTTTTAAAATATTTCCTTCAAACATGAGATAAGCTCTATCAGTTATTGATAGTGTTTCTTGAACATTATGATCTGTAATTAAAATACCGATATTTTTAGTTTTTAATTTCGCGACAATGTACTGAATGTCTTCCACAGCAATAGGATCTATCCCTGCAAATGGTTCATCTAAAAGAATAAATTTAGGAGAAGTTGCTAAGGCTCTTGCGATTTCTGTTCTTCTTCTTTCTCCTCCTGACAAGGTATCTCCATTGCTCTTTCTAACTTTTTCTAAGCTAAATTCTCCAATCAATTCTTCCAGTTTATCTTTTTGTTCTGACTTACTTAGATCAGTCATTTCAAGGACAGCCTTGATGTTGTCTTCTACGGTTAATTTTCTAAAAACTGAAGCTTCTTGTGGCAGATAACCGACCCCTTTTTGAGCACGCTTATACATTGGAAGATCAGTAATGTCCTCTTCATCTAAATATACCCTACCTGAATTAGGTTTTACAAAACCCACTGTCATATAAAAAGTGGTCGTTTTACCTGCTCCATTTGGTCCTAACAAGCCAACAATTTCTTTTTGGCTCACTTCCAGAGAAACTCCTTTAACCACTTTTCGTGATCCATATATCTTTTCTAAATTTTCAGCTCTTAACTTCATAACTAAAAGACAGGTTTTATATTAGCTTCAACGGTCCAATTAGCCCTCAAAGCTTCTAATTTTTGATTAAATATTTTTTCTGGATACAATTTAGCATCGAAATCCCCTTCATCCCACCTGCCATTATTGTTGCGATCTTCAACTACTTTGATTGAATATTCACCGGGCATTAAATACGGATAGTTTTTTTCAAAACTAGCTATGCCATTTATTTGAAACTCATCAACAAGCTTGTTGGTCCCATTTATCATTTCAACTAAGTAAGCACTATTTACATCAAGTTCTTCAATTTTTAATAAAATCTCTCCAAATGACTTTTTCTCTGTAGCTAATAGATTTACAATAATGGTATCATTTTTTAAACCATAAATATCCTCCAATGCTCCTGGATAAAACTCAAGTGCATAAGAACTTAGTTCACTCCAATCACTAGTAAGTTGGATGCTGGTCAAATCATCAGCATTTATTTCAACATCAAAATCGCTTGTAGTCCTTAGACTATCTTTTAACAAGGCGATTGAATCGCGATTCAAAATTCTAATGGGGTGATTAAAATTTAGTTCAATTTTTTCTTTTGGAGCTATTTTTTTCACTCCAGGTTTTCTACCCTTTAAGTTTAGCGAAGAAAGGTTTAAAAAACTAGCTTTATTTAATTTCTGCACTTCTAAAGTATCGTACCACAGCGTATCAAACGAGGTATATACTGCAAAACTATCTTGGCTTGTATACCATAATTTTAATGTATCATCTACTACTTGACTAATAGATTCTATTGATTGGTCACTTAAGTTTAAGTCTAAATCAAATGGTTCACGATTAAATTCATAAACTAAGAGACCAAAATGATCTATACTTTTATTCTTAATCAAAAGTGGTTGACGTTCTTGAAATATTTCGATGTCAAAATTGTTATTTGCCGTATCACTAATAATTAAATTTTCATTTAAATAACCAATGCTTTCTTGAGGATTATCGTACAAATATTTTTGACCTTGATCATCCTTTAAGGCCAAAGCTTGAAAAGTGCCTTCCTTAATGTTTTGAATCTGAAATGATCCATTTTTATCTGTTCTAGAAAAATAATAGGGTCTTTCAGTTCTAAAAACTGTGTCTGAAAGATTTTCATACAACATAACCAAAACGTCTTCGACAGGAGTTTTTTCTATAGCATCAAGTACTCTTCCATTTACAGACAAAGAATCAATCTCATCACCAGTAGAAAACACATATTTCAAATTCTCAGCGGGATTATTCTCAGTCAGGTCTTTTACAGCCTCCCCAAAATTAATCGTATAAGTGGTCTCTTCTCTTAGATCTTCTTTTTCGTCAAATTCAAAACTTACAGTCTTTCCTTTGAGCTTAAGTTCAGGTGTGTACTCCAAAGGTGGAGAAACAACTACCTGATTAAGCACATCTTCCAGTTTTACCCATTCGTCGAAGGTGAAATAGATTGGACTTTTCTTAAAATTTGTCTGTTCATTTTTGGGTAATATCCCATCTGGTACAATCCCAGGAGCTTGCGTATCTTCAGCACCACCCACTAAACCTACTGGATTTGCACAGGACCAGCAAATGATGACAGCTAAAAGGATAATTATTGAATCTAACTTGTTCACCTCTCAAAGATTGAAAATCTTTGAATAAGGTTGGTTGTTTAAAACCATTTTTCTTTTAATTCTTTATATCGAGTCCTTCCTATAGGAAGTCTGTCCCCTTCTTTAAGTAATAAACTATACTTACTGCCAGGCTCTATGATAATCTCCTTTGCTCTATTCATATCTACTAAATATGACTTATGTATTCGTTCAAAATAATCAGGCAACAAGACCAATAAATTGTCCAATGTTTTACTGTGGATTTCTTTTAAGTTGTTTACTAAATGTAATTCAGTATAGATACCCGCACCTTTGATGTATTTTATATGAGCAACATTAATCAAGTGCCTTTTACCTTTTTTCTTTATAGCTAAATATTTGGTTTTTTGTTGCAAAGACTTTTTCGAATAGATTCTTTGAATTGCTTTAGACAGTCTTTCTTCTGTATAAGGTTTTCCTACAAAATCAAGCACACCATATTCAAATGCTCTGATTGCTCGATCCTTATGGGCCGAAACAACGATCGTATGAAAAGATTCGGAAACGACTTCTTCTAGTAATTGATACCCATCCTCACCATTTAAATTCAAATCCAATAAAAGTAAATCAATGCTATTATTATTTATAAAATCTAATCCCAATTTTAAGGAATCACAAATTGACAGCTTAGTTAATTCATCTCCTAAAATACTCCTTATCATTCGCTCAGTTCGTTTAGCAATTCTTCCTTCATCTTCTACAATCAATATATTCATAGCATGATTTTAATTTTAGTTTCCCAACCAAAAGGGCTTGCATTAGAAGTCAAATCCCAAGCGTCACCATAACTTTCTTTAAGTCTTGATTTTATGTATTTCGTTCCAGTGCCTTCAGCTATAGTACCAGTGTTTTTTTCTCTATTATTGGCATGCACTTCGAGCCGATAGATTTTATATTTTTTTTCTTTTTCAAAGATAAGTTTGAATTTCACCTCTCCTCTTTTATTAGGAATGGAATGGCTAACACCATTTTCTACTGCAGTGTGAATAATAGCTGGAGGAATAATTTCATTCAAATCTATCCCTTCTTCTTCCCAGATATATTTTACCTCTTTTCGATATCCCATCACGTCTAAATGACTTTTACATAATTGTATCTCTTGTCCTATGGGAACCAATTTATGATCAGCAATTTTATTTAACACTTCAAATTCATTGGCTAAAGAACCAATAAATTTTACTCCTTCTTTTGGAGATTCTTCAACCCAATCCATCATGGAAGTCAAGGTATTCATGATAAAATGCGGCCTAATGTTTTTCTTTAGCAATTCATTCTTAAGTTTTTCTGAATGCAATAATGAATTTTCATACGCTTGTCTTTCTTCTTTTCTTTTTAATGAATAAGCAAATAACATCGTTAGGATCAATACTGCGAAACTAACAAATAAGCTTATGTCAAAGGAAGAGACAAAAGGGAATCGAAACTGTGGCAACCACAACATTATAGCAATTGCCAACAATAAGCCTCCTAATACAATCCATGATTTTTTTTGCTTGGTGATGCTCGCATAGCCCACCACAATGCCCGAACCAATCCACATTATTGCATTGTGATATCTTGCCAGATCATCATAATCAATTTCAAATTGTTCTAAATTCAAACCTAAAATAATGGCTAAAAGTACAACAGCAAAAATCTTAGGCCTAGGAAATGAAAATTGAAATGTAAAAAAAACAGGCACCAAAAATGCAACAGACATATTTAAGTAAGCGATGATGTTCAATCGAGTCGACTGAAAAGTATATGGGTATTCATAAAACAATTTGAGGTATTCCATCATAATAAGTGAGAAATACAAAAGACAAATGCTAGCAAATAAAAGTGAGATTCGATCCTTATGGTTACCTAAAAACATTAGCAAGCAATAAACCCCCATGATTAAATACATACCCGCAAATAAAAACATAAACTTGCTGATTTGTATTGGTGTTCTCAACATACTGGCATGATTCCCAATAATGGCAAAAGAATGAAAATTATCATCTGCTAAAATTCTGTGAAACCTTAAAGCCAGCAAATGCTCTCCTACAGTATTTAAGTGATCGGGAATTAAAAAATTAGTTTGATAAGTTCCAGCTTTATTTGATAAGCTCCCCTCTTTCAATCCTGTATTATTACCGATAAACTCACCATCAAAATAAGCATCATAATTTGCTGCTGTACCAATCATAATGACATTATCACTGTGATAAGTTTGTTCATCCGGGATCATTACAGGCATGCGTTCCCAAAATAAATTTTTTCCTTTCGGTCTAAAATAGACTTCCCAAGTTTGATCATCAAAGCTAGGTTTAGCCCAGTTTATATCATCTCCTTGATTTAATTTACTCATCCTGAAGATTACATGGTCTGTATTCTTTTCACAGCTCGTCAAAAAACAAGTGACAAAGATTAAACATGAAGCATAAATTAAGCTTTTCATATCTCAAAGATAAGACATTAACATACACCTAAAAAGCTGTTGACAAGACCATTGAGCAGTTCACAAGAAAAGGCTTTCATCTAGATCAGAGAGCGATTATACTTGCATTGTATTCAATAATAAAATAAACAAAATACCGAATATGAAAAACTTAATGTATTTATTCCTTTTCCTTTATTCCTTTAATCTTTCAGCTCAAAAAAAGGCTGCTGGAGCAATAAATGGAAGCATTGCTGATGAAAATTCATCACCAATTTCATATGCGACAATAAGCATTTTATCACTGCAAGATGATTTAATCTCAGGCACTATTTCTGATGAATCAGGCTTATTCAAATTGGAGGAAATCAGTTTTGGTACTTATAAACTAAAAGTAGAGTACCTAGGATATAGAGATTTCGAACAGAGCATAACTATTGACAAGCAAAATAAAAAACAAACTTTTGACATCATGCTGAGTTCAAATACGGAGGTTCTTGAAGAAGTTATAGTCAGGCAGGAAAAAAGTACGGTTGGTTTTAAACTAGACAAAAAAGAATTTCTTGTAGGAAAGGATATCCTTTCTCAAGGAACTGATGCTTTAGAAGTACTCAATCAAGTTCCCTCGGTTGCCGTTGATCCCAATGGTACTGTAATGTTAAGAGGTAGCAGCGCGGTCCAAATACTTATCAATGGAAAAAGATCTGGTATGACAATGAACAATGCCCTAGACCAAATCCCTGCTGAGCATATTGAAAAAGTAGAAGTAATTACAAATCCATCTGCAAGTTTTGATGCACAAGGCTCTGCGGGGATCATAAACATTGTTTTGAAAAAAAATAAACTAGAGGGCTGGAATGGCCAGCTTAGATTAAAAACAGGTACTCCTGCAGATCATGTAGTTATGCCTGGAATAAATTATAAATCAAATAAATTTAGTGCCTTCGCCAATTTAAGATGGAGGTATTCAGATTATAAAGGACTTTATAGTACTGAACAAAAAACAAGCTTGGAAAACGGTGGACTCAGGTCTTTAAATCAAAATGAAAAAGAAAACAGGCATGATGATGGACGTTCCGTTTATGCCGGAGCAGATTTTTTTCCGAATGAGAAAAGTTCCATTACTTTAGCTTATTACAGAGCTGAAACAAAAGATACAGATGAAACTACGCTCATTTATGACATCAAAGAAGGCCAAAATAATTACAACCTTTCCACGCTTGGCAATTCAGAGGAAAACAGAAATTACAATCAAATCGAATTAAATTATTCTCATGATCTTAAAAAGAAAGGTCAAAAATTTAATATTGATTTCCAAAACGATTTTTGGAATAGCCGCAAAGATTGGGATTTAGGATCTACAGGAACCTTTAGCTCAAACTCTATTGCTAATCAATTAAGAACCATAAATGCATCCAGTAGCAACGATTATGTCATCGCAAGCAACTACACACATCCAATCACTAAAGAAAGCAAACTTCAATTAGGAGTAAAACTTGAAAACAGATTGGTACAAAGTGATTACTCCGCAGAAGCCCTTATCGAATCAGAATGGACCACCTTTGCTGGAATAAACAACAAATTGGACTACAAAGAGAACATAGCAGCTGCTTACGTACAATACAGTAACAAGTTTAAAAAATTCGAGTACTCATTTGGTCTGCGTTCAGAATACACAGACCTAAACATCTCTGACCTGGAAAGTTCTTTTACCAGTAAAAGATCGTACCACAACATCTTTCCAAGTTTTCATATTTCAACACAGCTGAGTGAAAAACATTCGATGCAACTAAGTTATTCAAGAAGAATAAATCGCCCTTCACTTTGGAGTCTATATCCTTTTTCAAACATAAAAGATTTTAACCAACAGGACATTGGCAATCCAAATTTAAATGCTGCTTTTGCAGATGCTTTAGAGTTAGGATTTTTAAATATTTTTGAAAAAATCACTATAAATTCATCCATCTATTTTAAGGACATAAATGACCCAACACTATACGTTGTAGACTATACAGAAACAGAGGCCTTTGTCTTTAAACCCATCAACATTGAACAAAGAAGAGAAGCTGGTTTTGAAACGTCATTAAATTATAGAGCAACAAAATGGTTGAGCATGAGAGGAGAATTCAATTTCTTTTATTTTGACCAAAACGGCCTATACAATATGCAAGACTTGCAATCTGATGGGACATATTTTAGCTTCAGAACATCCGCAGATTTTAAATTAAAAAAGAAATTCTCCCTTAGCGCTAGGTATCAATATCGAAGCAAAGAACTTAGTCCACTCTTTGAAACCTTGGCTTCCTCTGCTTTATCTTTTGGCTTGAATAAAAGTTTTTTGGAAGACAAAATCAATATTGGTTTAAGCGCTTTCAATGTATTGGATACAAGAATCCAACAGACTGTGGCAAGAGATCCTTCCTACGACTTTAGTTACAGCTCAAGAAGGTATGGGCCAAGGTATAGCATCAACTTTGTCTACAAGTTTAATCAAACAGAAAAAGATATAATGAGAACAGAAAATAGAGCAAATAGAAATTAAGCAAAAAAACTAAGCATGCTAAACCTTCATTGGTTTAGCGTGCTTAGTTTTTTTTATTCAAAGGATGAAACCTTAAGACCGTCTCTTTCAGATACGCTCTATCCAAATGAGTATATATCTCTGTAGTAGTTATTGACTCATGGCCCAACATATCTTGCACCGCTTTTAGGTCTGCTCCTCCTTCTACTAAATGAGTAGCAAAGCTATGCCTAAAAGTATGTGGACTGACTACCTTACTTATGCCAGCCATTTTGACGGCTTCTTTGACAATCATGAAAACCATCACTCGACTTAATTTTTTTCCCCTTCGGTTTAGAAACAAAATATTTTCGTCCGACTCTTCTATTTTGGGAATAAAATTTCTTACACTATCCTTATAAAAAGAGATGTGTTTTAAAGCCTCCTCTCCGATCGGAACCAATCGTTCCTTATTATTTTTTCCGATCACTTTTACAAAACCTATATCCGCATAGATATTTGTGATCTTTAAATTGATCAATTCGCTTACTCGCAATCCACAAGCATATAAAGTCTCTAACATGGCTCTGTTTCGAGTGCCATGTCCAGTGCTTAAATCTATAACATCTAAAATTTCTTGGACTTCTTCTACGCTAAGCACGGAAGGGATTTTCTTCATCAACCTCGGACTTTCAAGCAACTCCGTAGGATCGGTATCTATGATGTCTTCTAGTAAAAGAAATTTATAAAAAGCCTTAATCCCTGATTTTATTCTAGCTTGAGATGTCGCTCCTAAACCTAGCTTATTCAGCCAAACTATAAAAGAAGACAAATCTTTTTCAGTAATGTCCAAAGGTCCTTTTTCTAATTTGGTAATGTCCAAAAAAGCGAGCAGTTTTTTGACATCTCTTAAGTAGGCATCTACACTGTTTGGAGAAAGTGATCGCTCCAGTTGAAGATATGCCCTAAATCCGTTTATGGAAGAATTCCAATCGATGGTAGTAGTTTTATTAAAGTTTAATTTTTTTCAAACGATCCATTTGACGTTTGTTATCACGCTCCTTGATGCTGTCTCTTTTATCGTAACTCTTCTTTCCTTGTCCAAGTACGATTTCGACTTTAATTAAACCTCTTTCGTTTAGGATGATTTTATAAGGGATGATGGTAAATCCTTTTTCTTTTACCTTTTTTTCCCATTTTCTAAGTTCCTGTTTTTTAAGCAACAACTTCCTTAATCTTCTAGTCTCATGATTATTGATGTTGCCGAACTTAAATTCTGCAATGAATAAATTTTTTATGAACAATTCTCCTTTTCTAAAAAAGCAAAAAGCATCTTTGAGATTGGCATTTCCTAGTCTGATTGATTTAACTTCAGTACCAGTAAGCATGATGCCGGCTTCGACAGTTTCTCTAAAATGGAACTCATAAGCCACTTTTTTATTGACGATTTCTATGTCCTTCTTATACTTTTCTTTCTTTGCCATTATTTTAGACCTATTTGATCGCTTTCACAAGAACAGCAAATTTAAGGGAATAATTCCGATATCAAGAAGCAATTTTGAATGGCTTTTGTAAATATTGATTTCTTAGCTTATCGAATGGTCACTGCTGTTCCATAAGCCAGAATTTCAGAAGTACTTTGCATAACCATTGCTGTGGAAAATCTAACATTAACAATGGCATCAGCTCCTAAACTTACTGCATCAGCCACCATTCGATCTATGGCTTGCTCTCTTGCTTCTGCCATCAACTCAGTATATGCTGAAATCTCTCCTCCTACAATGCTTTTAAATACAGCTCCAATATCTCTACCTACATTTCTTGCTCGGACTGTAGAACCTCGTGCTACTCCTAATACTTTTGTAATTTCTTTACCTGGGATGAAATCTGTGTTTACTATTAACATGTTTGATTTTTTTGTAGGATTATTTTGTATTAGAGTGAGGTAAGTAAGTTTTGTTCTTTAAATGGATACGTGGTTGAAAGTTTCTCGGACTTTCACTATTCACTTTCATGATAAGACAACTTTGCCACTGGACCTTCACCAATTCTACGAATTGGATTTCGCCTCCCGACCCTTCGGGTTCCCTCTCTTGAAGGTCCACTGGACCTTCACCAATTCTACGAATTGGATCGTTCGGTCCTTTTCTGAGAAACGGGGTCTTCTAACCAAGATTTATAGTAATCCTTATCTTCTATTGAATAAGCATGATCTGTCATTTTTAATGGATAGAAAGTATCCACCATAACTGCCAGTTCTCCCGTTTCTTTTTTACCAATGCTCTTTTCAACAGTCCCAGGATGTGGTCCATGAGGAATTCCTCCAGGGTGCAAGGTAAACATACCCTTCTCTACATGAGAACGACTCATAAAATCCCCATCAACATAATAGAGCACTTCATCACTATCAATATTACTATGATTATAAGGCGCTGGAATCGACAATGGATGGTAGTCATACATCCTTGGACAAAAAGAACAAATCACAAAATTCTTTCCATCGAAAGTTTGATGGATTGGTGGTGGCATGTGCAACCTACCAGTAATAGGTTCAAAATTGTGAATAGAAAAAGCATAAGGATAGACATATCCATCCCAACCCACTACATCAAAAGGATGACTCAAATAAGTATAAGGATAAATTTGATCTTGCTTTTTAATGTAAAATTTGAAAGCTCCTTTTTCATCGTAAGTATTGAGCGTCTCAGGCTTTCGTATGTCTCTTTCACAATATGGAGCATGCTCCATCAATTGGCCAAACTTATTTCGATATCTTTTAGGAGTGGTGATTGGCCCTGATGATTCTACAATCATTAACCTGTTGTCTTCATCATCAAATTCAATCTGATAAATGGTTCCTCGAGGTATCACTACGTAGTCGCCATAGCTAAACCCAAGATCTCCATACATGGTTTTCATAGTGCCACTACCTTTATGAATAAAAATAACTTCATCAGCATCGGCATTTTTGAAAAAATAGTCCGTCATGCTCTTACGTGGTGCAGCTACAATAATCTTGCAGTCATTATTTACTAGCAATGGTTTACGACTCTTAAGGTAGTCATCTTCTGGCTTCACATTAAAACCTTTTAGACTTCTATGCTTCAACTGCTTGTCTTCTATGATGTTAGGAGCTACACTGTAAGGGTCGCCAACTTGTACGATTTGAGTGGGTGGATTAGCGTGGTATAGTAGAGAATGTAAATCACTAAAGCCTTCGGTAGAGAACAACTGTTCGCTGTATAGTTCTCCATTGGGTTTACGGAATTGGGTATGTCTTTTAGCCGGGATTTTACCCATTGAATGATAATGCATAATCCTAAATTAATATGTTTATACTAAGTTAAGGATTTAATGTTTAAAATGTTTATCAAATCGAATAAGTAGGATTTAAAGGCAAAAAGTGACATAAATATAAGCAAATGCTGAGCTTTAAACCGAAAGCATTGCTTAAAGCATCATTTTAAATGGTATAGCAAATATTCCATTTGCAGATCACCTCTTTGACCTGATTTAGATTGCACGAGAAAATAATTTTCATTCATATGAATGACTTCAAAATGTGGATGCATCGAAACTTGTAAAACCTCAAAAGAAAATTCATTTTCAACACTCATATTTTTCTTTGAAATGTTTACAAAATCACACTTTGGTTTAAAGTTGCTGTCTCCATACCAGGTACTGTGCATAAAAATATTTTCGTCCCCTAGGATACGAAAATTGCTTTTTAGCATGCGTTCACTTTTTTCACTATTTACATCTAAGATTGCCGTTTCTTTCGTGAGCAGATTAAAGCTACCTAAGCTTAGATTTACGATTCGGTCTTCTACATTCATTTTGCCAAATAAAAATCGAACATCGTCGCCTGATCTATCTAAATCCAATAACAAAATCTCTTTGCCTTCCATCCCATTTAGCTTTATGACTTCTTCTGTTAAAGTCAAATCTTTGAGCTTTAAAAACCTTAAATAAATTTCGGAACTACTACAATCATTTACCGCCAAAAGGGCTTCACCATTTTCAAAATAAAACTCATGAGTAAATTTGGATGCTTTGGAATTAAATTTATCAAGCAAGGGAGTTTCATAAACAACTTTTGAATCCTTACTATTGGTAAGGCGAATGCTACTTCTTGAGCCGCCTGACCAAGAGATAAGAATATCATTCCATTGGTAGAAAGCTGGTTGTTTTTTATCTTCCTTAGACCACAAATGGTCATCCCTACAGTTTACATTTTCCATGCTAACAGTCTTAACATGTTTTCCTTTTGTCGAATAATAATGCTTATAAATAGCTCTAGAGAAACCGTAGGAATCATTCTTTTTACGTTTAGCAATGGTAAACACGAATTTATTTTCAATCAACTCTACATCAATAAGATCATTTTGCATCTTATGAATTATTAAGGGCTGATTGTCAAATGGGGTATAAAGTAGCTTTCCCTTTTTTCCAATTTCGAGTGAATAGATTTGATTTATATCATTTATCAATAAAAGATTTTGCGATTGGTATAGTATAGTAGGATTAATCAATTTTTTTACTTTCACTTGATCACTCAATAATGATGCAAGCTCAATAGTTTTATCCTTGATCTGAATTTTATTTGTACAGCACTTAAAGCCTTGGTCTTTTACATCTTCCATCGCTGTTTCTTCAAAGGGAAAGTTGGGTGGATTGTTTATGCTGTCAATTTGTGCAACTAAAGAGCTGACTAAAAAACAGAAAGATATTAAAAGGTAAGTACCAAGATATTTATGGTGCATAAGCTTAAATTAGTGTATAGACAGTAAGGTAAACATTATATGCTTTCAGAGTTGAATAGCATCATTTATATTTTGAAAATGTATAAATACATCCCAAAATTCTGCTTCAATTTCCAAATAATAATCCGAAGCTGTCCCATTATAAGTAGCACCGATGTTGATCATGTTCAAGCCTTCATCAAAAGCGCTTTCCCAAGCTTCATCTTTAATCAAATCATCTGTTGCTACTAAAAAAGCTGGCTCCTGGGTAGCATAAAAAAACGAATTAATTGTATTTGGTTCAAGCGCTGAGGTGATACTATTTCTTCTCAGCGTTGACAAAGGAGTACCAGGTTGATAAAAGGCAGTAAAGGCTCCCTTTGCAAAAGAAAAACCAAGCGACCTATAAGCCTCTCCTAATTGTCGACTTAAATTTGTTCCTAAAGAACCCTGTGGTCCAAAACTTGAGATTCTTCCGACATGATAATTGTGTTGCCACATAATCATCTTTTCATACTCAAAAAATTCTTCCAAATACCATAAGGCATTTTCAGCCATGAAAGGATCTCTTGAATAAGGCAAAACGTCTGGATGAAAATTGCTCCACTCTTGTTCAAAAGCTTGTTTGCAAAGTTCAAGTAATCTTCTCGTCATTAAATATTCTTGAGTAGAAGTCTTGCTAATGAGGTTTTCCTTTTCCCCTTCAAACAATAAGATAAACTCCTCCAAGTCCTCAAGCTTATTCATGTATTCACTTAGTTTTATCTCTGAAGCCCCATTAGCAGAGACTGATAAAAGAAAAGCTAATATTTCTGAAGCTTCATCGGCTAAACTTGGACTATTATCATTTAAGTATTGATTGACCAAAAGTGGATGGTAAGTATTGAATTTGCAATCAACACCAACGTAATGTAGTTTTTCATTTTCTGCTTTGCCTTCATTGTAATCACACATCCATAATAATAGTGCTAAGACCTCTTCGGTTTTCCAAGTCCAAAAAAGCATCTTTTCTGTCATCAATGCCCGTAAGGATGTTTTATCGCTGGCTAAGATTGCTTCATTGATGTAAATGGATTCTCCAAAATCAGCCTCAATGGCAAATATTCTAAAGCCATGTTTCTCAACCATGTATTTAAAAATCCTGTGCTTAGCTTCAAAAAAATCTGTAGAACCGTGAGTCCCTTCCCCAAGTCCTACGATTTGCTTATCCTTCCAGGCATCAAAGAAAATCAAAGATTCATCAGTCCAGTCCAATGGCGAAACCGCTAAAGGTTCAAGATGATCTATGACGGTTTGGGACATGTCATCAATGACAGGATTCATAGTATCCGGCATTAATGAATCATCGCTTTCGCATTGAAAGAAAAACAAAGAAAGAAAACTTAAATAAATGATACGATTCATCATAATGTTGCATTACAAATCAATATTGCAAATTTCTATTGCAACACATCTGCATGACGTGTTTCTTGAAAATGGATAAAGACATCCCAATAATTTTGATAGATTGGATAATAATAATCAGTTGGAGAGCCATTATAGACTGCACCAAAATTTAACATGTCTATCCCATCTATTAATTTGTTTGACCAATTATCACTTTTTAACATGTCTTCAGTTTTAATGGCAAAGGCAGGTTCTTCAGTTTCAAAAAAATAAAAATTGAGACTTTGAGCTTTGGGATTTTGTGTTATGGATAAAGATTTTAATCCCAGGTAATTCCCACCAGCAAGTTCGATGGCATTGAAACCTCCTTGGGCAAAACTAAAGCCGATGACCTTATAAGAATCCCCCAAAGCGAGATGCATGTTATGGCCCATAGAACCTCCTGGCCCATAGGTTTCTACTTTACCTACATGATAATTATGTTGCCACATAAGCATCTTCGATGCTGGAAAATACTCATCCATATACCAAAGAGCATTCTTTGCCATATATGGATCTCTATTGTTTTCAATTTCTTCTGTGTTGACATATGAATATTCTAATTCAAAGGTTTGTTTGCAAACTTCTAACAATCTCTTTGCTAAAATATATTCATGATAAGAACTCAATTCGATAAGTTCATCTCTCTTTGCCCTTAAAGAAATTAGAAGTTCAGTTAATTGCTCTTGCCTCTCATCGTAGGAAGCCCTATCTAAATCATCATAGCCTTCAGCCGTCCCCGTTTGAAGAAAACTCAATACATCACCCGCTTCATCAATTAGTTCTTTTGAATACTTTTCAAAATATTTATAGAGGTGTAGAGGATTATAGGTATTTAACTGACAGTCTACTCCAACATAATGAACCTTTTCTTCTTCTGCCTTTCCTTCGTTGTATTCACACATCCAAATGATCATATCGAATACTTCTTCTGTTTTCCAAGTCCAGAAATGCATTTTATCTTTCATCAAGTCTCTGATTGCAGATTTATCACTAGCCAAAACGGCTTCATTGATGTATATAGATTCTCCAAAATCTGCTTCAATCCCAAACACTTTATAGCCATGATTTTCTACCATGTACCTCATGATTCTGTCTTTGGCTTGGAAAAATTCTTTGGTTCCATGTGTTGATTCACCTAAGCCTAAAATTTTGAGTTCTCCATATTCGTCCAGCCAGGACAATTCCTCATCTGTCCAATCAATTGGATTTACGCCTAATGGATCGAAGTGGTCGATTACATGTTGTGAAAGTGCGCCGATAACATTCTCTGACTCTATTTCATTCTGGTTCAGATCTTCTCTTATATCATCATCATTTACTAAGACCGGATTTTGTATATTCGTAAGGATGGTTCTAATTAACCGATATCAGTTCTTTAGATATGAAAATATTAGTCTGATCTGTTTATTCAATGATATTATTCTTTCGTGTCATTTG
>CALDYJ010000140.1 GCA_937941095.1 uncultured Saprospiraceae bacterium
ATTTCTAATGGCCCAATATTGAACGCCATCCCTTAAATAATCGGCATAAGTATACTTTCGTTCGATGGCATCTTCCTCTACCAAAGACGACTTTATGCTATAGCTGTTATTAATTCCACCAGGTAGATCATTTGAACAAATTTCTATTATGGTTGCATTTAAATCATTGACTTGTGTTAAGCCAAACTCCTGTTCACCTTTTCTGCTTACACCATAACCACTTATGACTAAAGGGACACGAAGACCTCCTTCGTACATCGTTCCTTTACCATGTCCATTAGGATAGGCGCTCAACACTCCATTGGGTGTTCCATTATCTCCAAGAAAGACGATTAATGTATTCGTTCTAGTTTCTTCATCAAGACTAGCCAGTAATCGTCCTATTTCATGATCCATTGCTTCAATAGAAGCCTTATAAATTTGTTGGTTCGTTGTAGGATTTTCTATTTCATACAAGCCTTCTGGTGGGATTTGAAAAGGTGAATGCGGTGCTATATGAGCCAGCCAAAGCATCCAAGGTTGGTTTTGCTCTCCTACCCAATCTATAGCAGCATCCGTGAGATGACTTGTGATGTATTCGTCCACTTGAACAGTATTTCCGTTTTCAATCTTTTCCCAATCGTAATAATCATCAATAACACCATTAATAATTCCTTCAAAATGATCCCCTCCATGCTCAAAGGGATGCTCATTATTTACTGGATTAGAAATGTGCCACTTTCCAATGATGCCCTTTTGATAAAGTCCGTTTGTATTGTTTTCTAAGTAAGTGAATAATGATTCGTGCACCAAGTCTAAATTTCCAGGGGCCCTCATCACACCGGTATTAATACCATATTTGCCACTTAAAATGCTTGCTCTAGAAGGTGTGCACTGAGGAGTA
Organism: uncultured Saprospiraceae bacterium; assembly: GCA_937941095.1. Lineage (GTDB taxonomy): Bacteria > Bacteroidota > Bacteroidia > Chitinophagales > Saprospiraceae > JALZVN01. Next base: position 884 of record CALDYJ010000140.1, read on the forward strand.
GCCCAAGTATTTAAAAAACTGAGGCCGTCATTTCTTAATGCATTAATATTGGGTGTACTCGGAAAATTATTTAGTTCAAACCCAAAGCCTTCAATGGCATCATTGCCTAAATCATCAGCAATGATAAAAAGAATGTTTGGCTTATCTCCTTGAGAATAGACCTTGTAATTTGATGAAAAAAGTAATGTTAAGGTAAATAGTATGTATTTTATCATTTCCTTTATGGTATTATTGAGATGCTATAGATTTATGTGAATAACTGTTCTCTCCTTATTCATTAAGAAGCCTCTTTCTTGGGCATTGAGATAAATTTCAATAACATTAGAATGATCTTCTATGTTGAGCAAACAAGTATTTGTGATCTCCATAGTGCGTACTTGGCTCATTTGAGATGGCAATAGAGCTTTTATGTACAAATGGTTTTGATTCATGTTGAAAGATTCAAGCTCAAAAGTAAAATCAACACCATTGATCTTCACTTTAAAGTGTTCAGACAAATAATCATTGATCATTTTAAGATTGAGGTCAATTTTTTCGACTTCAAGAGCGTTGAGCAAGTCTTCTTCCTCAAACTTAATGTTGACGACTAATTGTTCTGATTCTTCTTGTATTTTAAAAAATGCTACTTGAATATCATGAATCGGGTAATCCATTAGCAAACACAAACAAAAGAGTAGATACTTCATTCTTACGTTTTTTACCAAATATTGAACAAAACCTTAATAAGACTGCATAATAACACTATGGTTTAATATTTTTCTTAAAAAATTTAATCTCATCGCTAACGTTTTTATTCAAGACCACGTCCTTTAAGATATAGACAGCTACATATGCCCATACAGAAATTAAATTTTTCTTTAATACAAGACTGCAAGTCAAAAGACAGGAAAGCGATTCAAAAGCTATACTTTCTCTTGTTTGAAGGATTTATGCGCATATGCAGCCCCTATGTAAAAGATGATTCAGAAGCAAAATCAATAACAAATGATGCTTTTTTAAAGGTATTAGAGAAAATTGATCAAGTTAATGACTTGCAAGCTTTCCAAGCTTGGGCAAATAGAATCGTCAGAAACACAGCCATTGATCATCTTAGAAAGATAAGTAACTACAGAAGTCACATTAGATTAGAAAACTACGATGAAAATCAAGTAGCACTTTCGGCGAATGCTTTAAACGAGCTAGATGGTGAAGATCTTCTTAAGATGATTCAATCACTTGAAGCAAATGAACGATTAGTTTTTACCCTATTTTTTATAGAAGATTTTTCTCATAAAGAGATCGCTAAAAAACTAGACATTACTACAGAAATGAGTCGCTGGCTTTTATACAAAGGTCGGAAGAATTTCAAAAAAATTTTTTACACCACGAATAGTATTTCAATACAGGTATAATGAAAAAAACGGATAAAAATATTTTTAAAAAGAAGCTGAACGAAGTGGAGTTCAAAGCCTCCCAAGCCGATTGGAAGGTATTGTCTTCTCAGCTTGACAAACAAATTCCCGTAGACATTGGGATTGGTGCAAATACAATCGCAACAAAGACTTCAGTTATAAGCGCAAGCTTACTTGCTAAAATAACAGCGATCATAAGTCTTGCGGCCTTCTCTTTCTTAACTTATAAAAACCTTTCTATAGAAAAAAGTTTACAAAACAATCAAATACAAACAGTAGAAACCGCAGTCCCAAAAAACCAAAGCAACAATTTAGAACAAAATGAATCGAGAATAAAAATCATTGATTCAAAAAATCTTCAAGCTGCCAATCAAGAAATAACTGTTAAAAAAGATAAAATTTCTACTCCAGAATCAAACAAACTAACAAGAATAGCACAAACCACAAGTGCTGTAACCGTCAAGAATTCACCTACGGTACAAATTAAACAAACAGACAATAGGCAAGAAAGCTCTGCTAGTCTAAGGCAATTTGAAAAGAATCCTGTCAATTTAACTATTGTCGCAACTAAAGATTTAGCTTTAGAAAAAAGGATCAAAAAATCACCAGCAAACACTTCGCTTGTTAATGCAAGTAACAAAGAGAAAATAGCAGCTGAAACAAAATCAAGTTTTACTTTACCAAACACATTCAGTGCATTGGCATTTTCAGAAAACACTAATTCTCTAACAGCATATACTGAGGCTCTTAGTAGCAGGTTAAACGCAAAAGAAAATTTATTGGAAAAACTTGAAAACAAGCGGTTTCAATTAGCCTTACTACTGAACGGAAATTACACAGGTTTAAAATTAGAATTTACAGAAAAGGTAAGAAGTTTTCCTGGGACTATATTACACATGGGACTTGGTTACCAATATGAAGCTAGTGAATTCTACACTTATGGTAGTATCTTCACCGGACCAGGATCTTTTAGTGAAGAGACCGTACACATCCTAGAAGAAAATTCAGTGTTTTTTGTAGCTGAACTAAAAAAGTTTCTTTGGAAAGATAGACTAAGTGCCTTTGGAAGCTTAAAACCTGAATATGTTTTTATTAGATACGGACGTGAAGGAATCGTAAACCCAGATAATTCAATAAGTACTTATTATGGTATTAATAAAACAAATCGAAACGTAAACAACCTCTTAGTTTCTGCTGCCGTAGGATTTGATTATCGTTTCACAAAACGTATGGAGTTTAGAATTGGCTACGAACACAGCTTAAACAAAAACATTAAAAACAATGTCGCCTATTTAGGTCTTAATGAATGGGCAAGGCATTTTCAATTGGGATTAAATTACAATTTTACGCAAAAAATTAAATAATAAATTACCTAACACATTAAAATAAATTTATGAAAAAGATTCTCTTTTTATTTCTTACCATCGGGTTTTGTTCTCAAATGATGGCGCAAAGTATTGCAGGAATGAAAATTAAAAAATTTGGTATCACTTCAACCTTTGATCAAGATATGATTAATGGAATTAATGCGGACTACTTTAGATCAATCTCTAAAGACGGGATTAATGAAGACCTTGATGAAATTACTTTTGCGGACCAAGACATATCTTCTATGTTTTGTGAAAACCCTGCACTAAGAGCAGAATTAACTCTAGAACCTTTTAGAGCTTTACCTAACATTCAATTGAATACAGGTGCTTCCTTAATGTTTAATAGAAATGATGGAAGTTATTACAACTTCAATTTTGGACAACAGCAATCAAATGCTACTTACAACAACATTAATTTTTCTTCTTATTCGCATGAAGCAGCAATTGATGCATCTTTACTTTATCATCACAAATTCGCTTTCTTGCATTTTTATGGAGGTGTTGGTACAAATTTAGGAATGACCTTCGCAGGCAAAATGAATGTAAGTGGAAATTATACAATCACTACTATAGATGAGAATGCTGCAAGTGATGATCCTATTGTAACCGAAAATAAATATTTTGAAGAAAGTCATGACATGAAAAACATGTTACACCAAAGAGCATTCATCCAAGGAGCAGCTACTGTTATTTTCTTCAAAAGATTAGAAGTAGGTTTAGAAGGAAGACTTGGAAAAGGTTTTAGAGTTGCTGATGGAATGAACAAAGCTACGACACTCAATTCTTACGGATTGATAGCAAAATGGAATTTGAAATAATAGTCCTTAGTCTTTAGTAAAAAATAGATATTTGGTAAAGTCTTCCTTGGTAACGAGGAGGGCTTTTTTATTTGTAATTTTTAGTCATTTTTACATAAATCTTAAAAAGCTTGTCAAAAGACCAACATTTACTTTAAACAAAAGCTTTGCCACCTTGTTACCTACCTATCACTAAGGCAAATAGCCAAGAGTAAATGATTATATAAATGGCCTTCTATCAATTTAAAAGAACACAAAAAATTCCAGCTTCTGTTGAAGAAGTTTGGGATTTTATATCCTCTCCGATAAATCTGAGAGAAATCACTCCTGACTATTTGAATTTCAAATTCACTTCTGACAATGTAAATGACCCGATGTATCCAGGGATGATGATTTCTTATAAGGTGAGCCCTCTTTTAGGAATTAAAATGACTTGGGTAACTGAAATTACTGCAGTAAAAGATTTAAGTTTTTTTATTGATGAACAAAGAGTTGGGCCATACAAAATGTGGCATCATCAACATTTTTTGAAAGAAATAGAGGGCGGTGTTTTAATGGATGATATTGTAAGTTACGTTCCACCATTAGGAATTCTTGGTGCCATTGCAAATACTATCCTTATTCGTAAACAATTAGAAGGAATATTCGAATATAGGTACAAGGCTGTTGAAAGAATTTTTGGAAAATTTGAAGATAAAATCTCACAGCATGTCTAAAGAATTGTACATGAATCTCACTGATAGAGATCTCAATCGAATCATTGAGATGGCTTGGGAAGATCGCACTCCTTTTGATGCGATAAAACTACAATTTGGAATCCCAGAAAAAAATGTCATAAAAATAATGCGTAGAGAATTGAAACGAAAAAGTTTCGATTTATGGAGAAAGAGAGTTAATTCTGGTGTCAGTCAAAAACACGCAAAGAAAAGAGATCCTGCAATAGATAGATTCAAATGTAGTAGACAAAAACACATAAGTATGAATAAAATTTCAAAACGATAAGCCCACATCTAAACAGTAACAGGAAACACAGACACCATTTCTATTCTTTCTTCAAAACCAAGATATTCTCTTTCTTTTTTTGAAACTTCCCAATTGAAAGTCTGAGCAAGAAAATCAGAAACTGTTTTTAAATACTTTTTTGTTCTTTCGATGTCAAAGTATAACATTCCAGTTCTGCGTTCGAAAAAATCTTCTACACTTAAAACCGATTCGTGTTGAATCCCAAATTCTAGTTCCGCTATAAGAATTGCTTGTTCTAAGTCTTGATTGGAAGCACTTAAAGCCTTATTTAAAATTGTGGATGCATTCTTTCCGTAATTGTTAATCAAATACCAAATGCTTGATGCTGATATGCTTGGATTTTGCTGGACAAGATCTTTTCCGAAATTTTTGTAAGCTTTATAATCTTGGAATGAATTTACATGAATTTTAAAATGCTTTGTTTTGCAGGACATTTCAGAAAAACGATCATCCTCTGAACATATTAAATCTACAATCCTTTCAGCCATTTTTCGAAAACCAGTAAGTTTACCACCAGCAATTGAAATGAGTCCTGTATCCGAAACAAAAATCTCATCCTTTCTAGATAAATCCGTTGGAGACTTACCTTCCATTTTGATCAGTGGCCTCAATCCAGCCCAAGAAGAAACAATGTCTTCAATATTAAAATCAAAACCGGTAAACATATTATTCAAGGCCTTCAAAAGATAATCGGCATCTTTCTGGGTGCAATAAACTAGATCTTTATCTTTCGTAAAAGTAGTATCAGAGGTTCCGATGTATACAACCTTTTCTCTAGGAATGGCAAATATCATTCGTCCATCAAAGGCATCAAAATAAACTGCTGTCTCTAAAGGAAACCTAGATTTATTTATAACGACATGCACACCTTTGGTCAAATGCAATGAATTATGCTTTGCATCATCATTCAATGCTCTTACCTCATCTACCCAAGGCCCAGAAGCATTTACGATATGTTTTGCATTTAAATGTATAGCTTCATCTGTCAAATTATCTACGCACATTAAAGTTGATATACTGCCATTACTGATTTCAAAATCCTTTAGCTCTAAATAATTAAAAGCCTCTGCCCCATTACGGCGAGCAGCTTTTATGATCTCAATGCAAAGTCTGGCATCGTCCGTACGAAATTCAGAATACTTAATACCGGATTTCAAAAGTTCTTTATTTAAAAAAGGTACCTTTTCTAAGGTTGCTTTTAAATTTAAATTTTGTTTTCTGTCCTTGGATTGAACGCCTGCCAAAAGATCGTATACACTTATCGCAATATTTGCCGAAAGGCTACTAAAAGTTCCTCCTTTGACTATAGGAAGCAACATGCTTTCCGGGTGGACAAGATGTGGGATATTGGCATGAGCTACTGCTCTTTCTGTACCCGTTTCTCTGACTAAGCCTAGTTCAAATTGTTTCAAATATCGTAGGCCACCATGTATTAATTTAGTTGATTTACTGCTTGTACCTGAGGCAAAATCCTTTTTTTCAATCAGCAAGGTTTTAATCCCTCGTAAGGAAGCATCTAAAGCAATCCCACAACCTGTAATGCCTCCACCAATGATTAAGAGATCGTATTCCGTCTGCTTGGCAGTTTCTAATCTGACAGCTCTATCTAGGTTTGAAAAAGGGATGTCTTCTTTATGAATCATGTGTTTCAATATATATTATTGAACTGTTTGAATCTTTTATAATCAATGAAACCAAAACAAGCCAATAAAGTTGCTCATTTTAATGACAAAGCTATCTAATTCTAAAGTAATGTGCCTTTTGATGAACAGTTTTTCAAAAAACAAAAGCAGCTTAGCAAATTTCATTGCTAAGCTGCTTTTTAATAGTTGAGGAAGGGATTTATCTTACTTTTTTCTTAACAATACTTCTTTAAACTGAAATGATGATGCTGGATCTAAAAAAGCCTTTACATTATTCCAATTTTCTGCCGGCAGTGAATTAGTTTTATAAGTCTTGATAAAATTTATTTCCAAAACATTTTTAGCAACAGAAGCATTTGAAACAAAAGAGCCATCAGGATTATCAACCTTTTCGTTAAGTTCCTCCAAACCTTGGATTTCATAACCTTCTGGAATATTTATTTTAATGTTATAATTATATTGTCTTGCAAAATCCATGTTTATATCACTTTTTCTAACTTTTTCTTCTTCGTCCAAACTAACTTGGGAGCCTACCATTTTGCCAACTTTAAGGATATAATTTGGTCCGATCTTTTTAACAAGATCTTTAAATTGATTATCAAAGCTTATGTCTAAGGATTGTACTCCTCCAATTTCTTCGTTTAAGATTGCTTTGGTATTTTTGATCTCTTCGATCTCATTGTAATAATGATTTTTTGCAAATCCTTTAAATTGTTCTAATCGAAATTCTTTTTGATCATCATGAAATTTTTCAAATTTTAATTTTTCTTTTTTCTTTGCAATCAATGGATCTCCATATTTTTTTGTATCGTATTTTTTATTCTCTTTCCAAATAGCTTTACACCAGTCAGTTAAATAATAAGGGTATGTATCAATTTGATGCCCTTTCAACACTACTTTAGTTTTTGCATGGAGTAAACTTTTATCGCTTTCATCAAAATTAATGACCGACTCGTGAAGCATACTGTTTTCTTCAGCGCTTGAAGTTGGAGTTTTAATCAATTTAGAAATAGATCTTCCTGTTTCTAGTGCATAAGCATCTGTGCCTTCATATTGATATGGTAAGTTACTATAAGCTGCAAAAGGGTCTCCATCATAGAAATAAATATGCTCATCCCCATCTTTTATTCTCAAGACAAAATCCACCTCATCAATTGTAATCGCCTCAGTAACAGAGCCTGCTCTGCGAGGCATTAGTGCTAATACATCAAACTTATAGCCGATAGCTCTCGCACCTTTCATAATGCTATCGTAATAGTATGCTTTATTGCCAGGGCTACGACCATTATTGATTCTAGCATTGATAAAGCCATTTGAATAGTAGTAATGCCTCAAAAACCTGATGTACTCTTCTAATTTTTCACTCTTACTTAATTTGGTCATCTTATTGGCTGAAGCCAAATATTTATTAAACTGATTTTTACCGATTGGAGCTATGGCCATTTGCTCAGCAATCGCTTTCAACCTTTTATCGTAAGCAGACTTTGTAACTTTCTTATTTAAGTTGCCAGTTGATTTTTTATCAAGATTATTTCTAGAAAATCGTACATAGTTTCTAATAAATTTTCCTTCTAAAAATGGATATATCCATCGCTCCGATTCAAAAGATGGTATGTTTGTTTCCTTTACAGAAAATGTAAACATTCTTTCTTTTTTATCAGGTATAGTTTCTTTTATTTTACTTCCTTCTTTACCAGTGTACATGCCAACCGACCAATCCTCATCTGTTTTTAAGGTATAGTCAAAATTCTTTATCGGATATTTACTTTGAACAGGAAAGTTTTCTGAAATGACATACCTTGATGGCATTGTATTTAATTTAAAATCTTCTCTTGAATAAATATAATAATCCAGTACATCTCCCTTTTGCAGATCAGGAATTGCTAATTTCAAATTTCCATTTTTATCTTCAATAAATCCTTTTGTATTTATCTTGATGGTTTTACCAGTAGGCTTTATTAATTTGACGCCAACAAAGTTTTTATCCTTATTAAAGGTGGATGTGTTATTATCACCAGAAGCATAAATTTCAGAGAAATTTGTCACAGCAGCTTCGTCTAATATTTTTATTCTGTTGTGGATCAAACTAGAGATCGAGATAGTCCCTGGGCCTGATTTTGCACATTCATAAACATGTTGCCAAGAAAGATATACTGCAGAATTTTTATTCCACTCTTCCGGAAAACTTTCATCCCTTGTGATTTTTTTACCCCATGTTCTTTGGACAAGATCATCTTCAGTCCAACGGTATATTTCTTCTGGAATATCACTTTGGGCGAAAGCTGTAGTACAAAGGTTTGCAAAAAGTAGAAATAGTATAAATTGCTTCATAAGCTTATTGTTTACTTATTATTATTGGTTGGTCATAGAAATTATCTAATTTACTATTGGCCTGATTCCACTCGGAAATATTCTTTTTCGAAATTTTCGCCTTAAGCAAAGAGATTGAAAAACGATATTTGATTACATTATTTTCTTGGACATAATTACCTTTTATTTTAAACTCTTCATTTTCAATGTTCAGAGCTTCAGGCAAAGAGTTTATTGCATATCCGCTAGGAACTTTTAAATCAACATTTACTTCTTCATTAATTTTATATGGAAACCAGTAGTCATGTTTTCTTTCTTTTTTTATGGAAGATTTATTGTAAAGTTTGTAAGGATCTAAATAAACATAAACTTCAGATCCAAATTTTGAAATAAACTCTGAGAGTTTTATGTTACCAAAAATGTTACTTTCCTTACTTTTTTGATTGAAATTTTCAATTTGGACATCATTGATTAAAACATTACTTTGTCCATAAGCGAGGTAACTTTGAGCAGCATCTTCTAATTTTTCACTCTTGGTATTAGACATGCTGTACCTGATGCTAGATTTTGATTCCCCGTTGAACTTTGCCGCTAACTTTCCGGTAAGTTCTTTTTCATTAATTTCTAAGTCTAAATCAAAAATCTGTTTATTTTTTTCAGCATTTGTAATAGGGACTTTTTCAATGATGTAACGTTCACCATCTTCGATCAATGCATCTTGCCCTTGAATTCTTTCTGCATAACTGTCTATATTGATAAATTTTTCGGTAGCATCTAAATAGATGTAAGTCCCTTTGTACTTTAAAGCACAGATCATATGGTTATCTACTGCAAGGGATGGTATACTATAATCGTACAAGATGCTTTTGGTTCCTATCCAACATAGCCTAGCATCAAAGCCTGCGAGAATGAGCATTTCCTTCATGAGGTTTGCCATTCCTTTACAATCCCCATATTTATCTGCGAACACCTTTTGACATGCCTCTGGTTTAAATCCAGCAATCCCATCTTCAAAAGCGATGTACCTAATATGGTCTTGGACCCAATAAAATATATTTTCAAGCTTCTCTTTATCGCTTTGTGCGTCTTTCGTTAGTTCAGTGACTAAGGATTTCAATTGCTTATTTTGATTATCAATTTTCGTCACTAAGGAACGATACCATTTATATTGATCGGCTGTTGTATTAAAAAGTTTTTTTCGCGTGCTTCCAACAGAGTAGGACTTAGTCAGGACTAAAATATGTGGGTATATATGAGAATTTCCAGGTAAACCACTCTCATTAGAGTAAGATGGTATGTTACGAACTACATAAGAATGGACAGTGCCGTTTTTTCCCTGACTGGTTTTATATTCTACATTATTTTCTTCTAAGTGAAAACCTAGTATTTCTATGTCCATTCCTCTTGGAACCTCAACATTAATTTCCCTATATAAACAAGGGTGTATTTGCGTTAAGTAAAAATTTGTAAGGTAGCGCAAATCATTAAATTGTTTTTTTGCGCTAACTTGCTTCACCCTCCCATAACCTTTTAGATCTAAAACACTGTACTTCATTCTTGTATCAGAGTGAAATATATCTTCGCTTTGATAATAGGTATCTTCTACTTGCACTCCTGTATTAAAACTTTTGATGCTAGAAAATTCGTCATAAAAAAGAGCATAAGGAAAACTTTGCTGATTATTTAGACTGATAAAACTGTCAGTATATTCAGCTATTGCTACGAGTTGGTCCTTTTTGGTCGTCTTAAAAGTAATGTTGATGCTAGAGCCAGTCAGCACCAAATTATCATCTGGAAAAATTTTCTCCGCCTTTTTTGCAAGATCAGTCGATACTTGACTAAATATTGGAAAGCAAATGGTTAAAGAGAAAAGTATAAGGATGTATCTATAAATCATAGCTAGACTTTTTTAAAGCGTAGGTCACTTAAATTTAAACTATTTTATGCTTTGTTAAAAATTCAAACCCTACATAATCGTATAATTGCAATACTTATTCCAAAGGCAAGTATTTATTAAGCAATTAATACCCTGCTAATTTGAAAAACGGTTCTGTCTATATTTTCGACCATTAGAACTTAAGTGATAATCTCTAAGAAGAGTTCATCAACTTCAAATTTAGTGGATTGTAAAAACCAATTGATCATTATTCTGTTTAAAAGTTTGATGAAAAACAAAGCCCCTTCGGTGAGTAAAATTTGTCCTGTTTGCAATCGCCCCTTCAATTGGCGAAAAAAATGGGCGAAAGTTTGGGATGAAGTCAAATATTGTAGCGAAAAATGCAGAAGAAACAAAAATAAGCCTCCCAATGATTGAAAAGAACGCTGTACTTATTTTTCCTCATCAACTATTCAAAAACAATCCTTTGATAAGCAAAGGAGCTACCTTCTACCTTATTGAAACATTTTTATACTTTAAGCAATATAATTTTCATAAACAAAAAATAGCATTTCATAGGGCGAGCATGAAATTTTATGCTGAACATCTTCGTTCTAATGGCGTTACAGTTATATACATCGATGCGAATAACAAATTCGCTGATGCGAGAAAGATGTTTGCTCTTTTTATAAAAGAAGACATCACCTCCCTTTCTTACATAGATACTACCGATTACTGGCTGGAGAAGAGATTGATTTCTTCTTCAGCTAAATTTGGTATCAAGCTAAAGAAAATTGACTCTCCACTCTTTCTGAATACTCCTGAAAATTTAGCCGACTTTTTCCGAAAGGACAAAAAAAAATATTTTCAAACTAAATTTTACATCGAGCAAAGAAAAGAAAGGAAGATCCTTTTAGACAAAGAGGGTAAAGCCCTAGGTGGCAAATGGTCTTTTGATGCAGAAAACAGAAAAAAATACCCGAAGAATAAAAGCGCGCCAGCATTCTTTTTTCCTGAATCAAATCCTTATTTCGATGAAGCTTATCAATATGTAAATAAGCATTTTAAAGACAACCTAGGGCTGCTAGAATCATCTCCAATTTACCCGATTGATTTTAATGGTGCAGAAAAAGCACTTGATCAATTTTTACATTTTAGATTTTATGATTTTGGTAGTTATGAGGATGCAATTGTCAAAGAAGAACACTTTTTAAATCATAGTGTACTCACTCCGATGCTTAATGTCGGTCTTATCAGTCCACAATTAATCATAGAAAAAAGTCTGGCCTTTGCGGACAAAAATAAAATCCCTATTAATTCTACGGAAGGTTTTATCAGGCAAATCATTGGATGGAGAGAATTCATTAGAGGAGTATATGAGGTTAAAGGTGTTGAAGAACGAACGAAAAATTTTTGGGGTTTTAAAAAGAAGATCCCAAGTTCCTTTTATGATGGTAGCACTGGCATACCGCCGATTGATGATACCATTCAGAAAGTTTTAAAAACAGGATATTGTCATCACATTGAAAGGCTAATGATACTTGGTAATTTCATGCTTCTTTGTGAATTTGATCCTGATGAAGTACATCGATGGTTCATGGAATTATTCATCGATGCTTATGACTGGGTTATGGTTCCCAATGTATATGGCATGAGCCAATTTGCAGATGGCGGGACTTTTGCGACTAAACCTTATGTAGGAGGGTCTAACTATATTAGAAAGATGAGTAATTATCCCAAAGGAGAATGGGCCAATATTTGGGATGGCTTGTTTTGGCGATTTATAGACAAACATCAAGAATTTTTCAAATCAAATCCAAGGACCTCGATGCTGTTTTATTCATACAGGAAAATGTCAAAAGAAAAAAAAGATACACATCTGTCCAATGCCGAGAGCTTTTTAGCAAGGACTTTTGCAACCTAATTTAGATACAAAATTGCAGAACCCACCTCAAAATGAAGTAGGTTCTGCGCCTAATCAGCATAGGTTTATTTTAATACTTGGAATAGGTATATTCCAAACAAAATGTAGT
>CALDYJ010000141.1 GCA_937941095.1 uncultured Saprospiraceae bacterium
GCTCAGTCTTAAATAAAATGAAGTCGTGTGCATTGTCTTCGATGTATTTTTTGAAGTCATTACTGCCGATTTTTCTTACATAAGAATCTGGATCTTCTCCATCTGGCAAAGCAACAACTCGCACATTCATGTCTTGAGCAAGTGCGAGGCTCAAACCTCTGCTAGCAGCTTTTATACCTGCTTCATCACCATCATACAGGATCTTGATGTTAGGTGTAAATCTTTTGATGAGTCTTATTTGTTCTTCAGTTAAGGAAGTCCCTGAAGAAGCGACAACATTTTCAATTCCAGATTGATGTAAAGAAATAACATCTGTGTATCCTTCTACTAAAAGACATTCATCTAATTGTCTAATTGATCGTTTTGAATGAAAGATCCCATATAGCACTTTGCTTTTTATGTATAAATCCGATTCAGGACTATTTACATATTTTGCTATTTTTTTATCCGACCTAAGTGTCCTTCCAGCAAATGCAATTGGTTTTCCAGAAAGGTTGTGAATGGTAAACATTACCCTTTCTCGGAAGAAATCTGATCCATAATCATTTGTGAGTCTTAACTTTTTAAGAAGATCCAAATTATAGCCTGTGGCTACCGCAGACTTAGTGAGTTTATCTTTTGCATTAGAAGAGTAGCCTAATCCAAATTTTCGAATAGTGTCTTCAAGGTATCCTCTTTCTCTAAAGTACGAGATGCCTACAGATTTTCCTTCGTCAGTTTCAAGAAGTTCCTTTAGAAAAAAGCTTTCAGCATATTGATTTACAAGATAGAGACTTTCTCTATGTTGTCTTTCTTCTCTATTAGCGTCTTCATATTGAGTCTCTTCTAATTCAATCTGATATTTGTTGGCAAGGTGCCTAATGGCTTCCGGAAAAGAAAAGCTATCATGTTCCATTAAAAATTGAACAGCGTTACCACCTTTGCCACATCCGAAACACTTATAGATATTTTTAGCAGGAGAGACAGAAAAGGAAGGTGTTTTCTCGTTATGAAAAGGACAGAGCCCTATCATATTCGCACCACGTTTTTTTAGGTTGACGTATTCTTCGACGACTTCTTCTACACGAGCAGTGTCTAATACCAACTGTACTGACTTTTCACTAATCATATTGCTCAAAAGTACTTAAAACTAGTGATTTATAGTAAAAATTGGGATTGTTAAAAACTTTAACTATCGCTTTAGGATTGGCTTAATGTATTGTTATTCAATAGAATATGAAACATTCAAGCTTAAGCATAAACTACTTAGTCAACTATCTTTAAATATTTGGCGTTTATAATATAACAACACTTAAAAAATACTAAAGAATATAAAAAATTATGGGTGTTCTCATAGTGTGTGGTTTATAGAGCCTCAGCTTTTAGCTGGGGCTCTTTTTTTAGGCTTATCGGCATCATATTTGATATATACGAATTATTATTATATATCATTTGAATATAATGAGGTTTTCCATTAATCCAAAGCCATTATAATGTTTAACAATAAGCTACCCATCTCAATTCTAGTTTTCTTTTTACTCCTACAGAGTTTTGCTTTGTTTGGAGACGAAAATAAAGGCACTTATCAGGAATTGGAAAATCAAATAAAAGCAGAGAATGGTAAAGCAAAGATCGTATTGATTAACAGAATAATTAAAAAATCTTTAGCAGAAAAAGAATTTGAGAAAGCCGATGCCTACCTAGCTTCGTATGATGCAATATTAAACAATTCTACTTTATCGGATTATGCAGATTATTGTCTAAACAAGGGGCTTTTGTTTTTCAACAAGTTTGACTACAAGAATGGTATGAACCGTTTTTTGGAAATGCAAAAAACAGCAATTGAAATTAAAGATTTAAAAAGAGAGGCAGTTGCAAAACACTACATAGGCTTGATACTTTTCAAACAAGGGGATTTAGAAGAAGCTGAGAAGTATTTTAACGAATCTTTAGAAATGAGCGAAGGCCAAGAAGTAAATCAAGCAACCATGACTCATAAGTCACTAGGAGATTTGTTTTTGAAGAAAGAGATTTTTGGCAAAGCTAAGCAACATTACAAGAGAGCTTTTGACCTTCTTGTTCAAGCTGAAGATTTAAATGGAGCGGCTGAAATGGCCACCCAACTGGGTCGGATTGCTTATAATCTTGATGATTTTGAAGGGGCCATGGTCTATTTTAATACCTCTAGAGAAATATACAATACAAATAATGATGAAGTAAAAAAAGCTGAAAATCTTTGGGATATTTCAAAAGTATATCAATCTCAAGATAATATTGACCAAGCTTTAGAGGCTAACAACGAAGCCTTAGAAATTTGGAAAAATTTGAACGATAAATATGGAAAGGCAACTACTTATTTAAACATTGCCAATAACTATATCATCGGCGATAAAGATTCCAAAGCAGTAAGAAATTTAGACCGAGCAGCCGAAGTCATCAAACAAGAACAAAACAATGAGAAATCGTTCGAAGTTTTTAAAGGCATTGCGATTGCCTATGAAAAGTTAGGTAAATTTCAAAAAGCTTATCAATACCATATTCTTTATGACCAAAGTAAATCAATTGCTTTTACGAAAGAAAAGACGCAGGCCATTCATGAAATGAAAACTAAGTATAATTCTCAATTCTCAGTCGCAAAACAAGAGCAGACGATTACTAGTTTGAAAATGCAGAAGGAAAATGATAACAACATTAAAAACTTTTTATTAGGTATTGTTGGATTGGCTACTTTACTTGCTTTTACAATGTGGCGAAGTGTGGTAAGGAAAAAGAAAGACAATGTATCATTAAATGATAAAAATAGAGAAATCAGGATTCAAAAATCTGAAATTGATAAGCAAAATGAATTGCTTGAATACAAAAACGAAAGCCTTCATTCTCTAAACAATAAACTTCTTAATGAAATCTCTGAAAGAGAATCTATTGAAAAAACTTCGTTTGCAAGGGATCAATTCTTAGCTGGAATGAGCCACGAAATGAGAACACCGATGAATGCACTCGTTGGGATTTCTTATAATCTTTTAAACAACGAACCAAAAAAGGAACAGGTTGAGCAATTAGAAAACATGCAATTCTCAGCAAACAACTTGTCAGTTTTTATAAATGACATTTTGGATTTTTCCAAAATTGAAGCAGGAAAGCTAACATTTGAATCTAGAGCATTCGAACCCAAAAAATTATTCACCAAGATATATAAAAGATTTAACCAGCCGACTAAAGACAAGGGCATCGGTTTGTCTTTTACCTACGATGAAAGAATTCCAGAAAAGTTATTAGGGGATCAATCAAGGATGAATCAAATCCTCAGCAATATACTACATCAAAGTCTTGAAAATACCGAAACAGGTAAAATTGACTTAGAAGTATATTTAGAAGAATACAATTCGAATTCTGCTGTAATGAGAATTAAAGTTTCTGACACTGGAAATCCTGTCAATTCTAAATTTATTCAAAAGATGATGAACGAATCTATGGTTTCAAGTTCAAGTGATGTTTTTGAAGGTTACCAGAGACAATCCATGGGTTTGAAAATGGCCAAGCGTTTGGTTGATTTGCAAAATGGAAAAATGGAAGTAAATGCGTTGCAAGGAAAAGGTACAGAATACATGATGACCATTCCTTTTAAAATAAACAAAATGAAAAACAATAAAGCTGAAACAACAAATCAAAAAGCAGTTGTAAATTTAGAGGGACTCCAAATCTTAATTGTAGAAGACAACAAGATTAATCAACTAGTTGTGGCAAAAATGCTTAACGATAAAAGGATTAAGACCGTCACTGCCCTCAATGGAGTAGGGGCACTTCAAGCAATGAATAAAGATAATTTCGATTTGGTATTAATGGATATCCAAATGCCAATAATGGATGGTTATAAAACAACTGCAGAAATAAGAAGTATGGAAGATCCTAATAAGAGCGAGGTTCCTATCATTGCATTAACTGCATCAGCATTCTTATCAGAAGCAGAAAAAGCGAAATTGTTTGGTATGAATGATCATGTAGGAAAACCATTTAGCCCAGAAGAGCTTATGGAGAAGATACACAACTGTTTGAATGCAAGAGAGAGTAGTTCTACTGGAAGCACTAGTAGCCCTTCTTAAGCAGAGGCTATAATTCAAGTAAATCTTTCATTTCAAAGTAGCCTTTTTTTCCTTGGATAAAATGGGCAGCCATCAGAGCACCTTGAGCAAATCCTTTTCTAGAATGAGCAATGTGTGATAGGTTTAATTCATCAATTTCTGATTGATAATTAATGCTATGCGTCCCGGGTACTCCTTCTATTCTTTTCGAAATAATAGCTAATTCGCTTTCATTTTTTTCTGAATGATTGACCCATTTTTCTTTTGATGCATGCAAGTCTATTAGTTCTTCAGCAAGTTTAACTGCTGTTCCGCTAGGAGCATCTAATTTTTCAGTATGGTGTATTTCTTCAATTGAGACTTTATAGATGTCTGAATATTTTGTCATTAATTTAGCAAGCTTTTTATTCAGTTCAAAAAATAAGTTGACCCCTAAGCTATAGTTGGGGGCATAAAATAATGCGGTATTATTGTTCAATGCTATTTGTTTTGCTTCAGGAAGTCTATCTAACCAAGCCGTGGTTCCACAAACAACAGGAATTCCTTTTTTCAGCAAGGCAGAAATGTTTTCAAAAGCATTTTCAGGCCGTGTGAATTCAATGGCAACAGTAGTATTTTGAAGATTAATCTCTTTAATTTTTTCTTTATTTTTCGAAGTGATTTTAAAGCTGAAGGAATCATTTTTTATGTCAGCCGCTTGTTCAATTTCCTTTCCCATTTTGCCGTAACCTATCAATGCAATCTTCATTTTTACGTATATAAATTGTTATTTAAAGTCAATGTTTGGACAAAATAATACTTTATATTAAAATATGTTTTTTATATTGGTGTTTCAAACCATGGACATTCTCCCAAATTATCAATAAGGCTGGCTTTTTTTAATTAACATAAAACGAAAAACAATGAAGAAGTATCTTGTTGAATTCATTGGAACATTCTTTCTAGTATTGACTATTGTATTAGTGGTCAATAATGGTACTGCTGCTGGATTTGCTCCAATAGCAATCGGAAGTGTTCTAATGGTTATGATTTATGCTGGAGGTCACATCTCCGGTGCTCATTACAATCCTGCGGTTACCTTAGGAGTATGTTTGAGAGGTAAGTGTGAATGGAGTGATGCTCCAGGCTATATCATATCTCAACTTGCTGGTGGCGCGATTGCTGCATTAGTAGCAGCATTTTTACTAGGAGCAGATGGTCCAAGTGCAGGGGATGCTGCAGTGAGAGCCTTTGGTCCAACAGCGGTTGCTGAATTTCTAGGTACATTTGCTTTAGTGTGGGTTGTATTACATACGGCGACTACTAAGAGTAATGCAGGCAACTCTCATTATGGTTTAGCTATTGGTTTCACAGTTTTGGCTTGTGCTTATGCATTAGGAGGAATCTCTGGTGGAGCATTTAACCCTGCAGTTGCAACTGGTGTTAGTATCGCAAATATGTCTGCTTGGAGTAACATGGGTGGATTATTAGTAGGTGAACTAGCAGCTGGAGCGCTTGCAGCAGTTCTTTTCGGAGTCGTATACGGAAAAGAAGATTAGTATTTATTTATTAGAACACGTTAAAAAAGGATACATCAATCAATTGATGTATCCTTTTTTTAATAGTCGTTGACGACTATTGTCTTTGAATATAAGTCGTGCCAGCGTTCATCAATACCTGGTAAAAAAGAAAATAAATTAAGCGGCACAAAGCGCCATAATGTTCTGAGCAAAAATGAGCTTGTATCCAACTCTCTATTTACTCGGTGTATAGCTCTTGTATTTGTCAAGTACTTTCCGAAGGTTTTTCCTGAAAATATGAATTCACTCGAATAATAGAAAATGTAGATAATTACAAGAATCAAATAGTCTTGAAAAAGGTCTTGACCATTTTGAATTCCTACAAATAAGTAGTCTTGTTGACTAACATGACCAAGTATTATACCTAAACAAGATGCTAGGATATAGCAAGTAAGAGAATCAATTAAAAAATTGACAATTCTTAATCCTAATGGAGCTTTTTTTCTTTTGCTCGTTTCAAATAGGAATTCACTATCGAGTATTTGTTCACTTCTTAAATTCATCCATCTGTTATTTAGCAATACAGATCACAATGGCTATATAAGCCAGGCTTAATACTAAAATTTTGAAATAATTCTTAAGGTGTGGGGGATAAAGCGAAAGCTTTTCCGATTTGTTTGATGAGTATAATAAATACAAAGGAGAACTATAAAAAGTTCCCCTTTGTTCAATTTATTTTAAGGATTTAAACCATTTTATCTGCACAATGCGAAGAAGCGAAGGCATCTGGTTTAGCTTTGAAGACAAAGCCCATTCCAAGGATATACCCCATCGCTTCTTTTAAGGCAGTATTTGACTTAAATGAAGGATCTGTGTTAATGTCTGCATGGACTTCAAGTTCAACATTATATTTGTCTAATAAATCACATAAGCTATAAGCAATTTCAACGGATTTCGCTACTTCATTGATCATCCGTTCTTTTAAACTGATTTCTTTTTCTTGCCTATAATTGTGAATAAACATAAATCCGCCTTTTTTTTCTCGAAGGAAGACGATGACACAAGCGTATTCTATGACACCACTCCTTACCTGTGAATCTGTTCCGATACAGACCTTAAGCCGGTGACCAGCTTCTGTTTCTCTTATAATTGTCTTTTCGACAGCAGATTTTATTGAAATATCTATCCTTTCACCATTTAGCCTACGCCATTTCATAATTTATGAGTTAAATGTTGGACCATTTATAATGGTTTTGGCTGAATTAGCCAATTATTTCCTAATTCTAAACAATCTTAGGCATAAGATAGGTTCCTTTTTCTTTAATTCGCTTAATTTCGCGGCCAGAAAAATATCTTTTACTTGATTTGAGCGTTAAATACTTATTGAAAAAATCACAAATGAAATATCTTTATTTAGTCTTTTCCTTATTTATTGCGGGCCTATTCTTAATGCAATGTACTTCTTCTGGTGTCAATGCTCAAGGTGGTGAGAAAATGAACCACTTGGCCAATGAAAGCAGTCCATATTTGCTCCAACATGCTAAAAACCCAGTAGACTGGTATCCATGGGGAGCGGATGCTCTTCAAAAAGCAGAGAAAGAAGATAAACTAATCATTATTAGTATTGGTTATGCTGCATGTCATTGGTGTCATGTAATGGAACATGAATCTTTTGAAGATACTATTGTAAGTAAGGTGATGAATGAGCATTTTGTTTCTGTAAAGGTAGATAGGGAAGAGAGGCCAGACATCGATGATGTCTACATGAGCGCATGTCGATTAGCTTCTGGGAAGGGATGCGGTTGGCCACTAAATGCTGTTGCATTGCCAGATGGGCGTCCAGTTTGGGCAGGAACTTATTTTCCTAAGAAGGAGTGGATAAATGTTCTTGAATACTTTATTGATATAAAAGAGAATAAACCCGAAGAGCTTGAGAAGTTTGCGTCCCAACTTACAGAAGGAATTCAGACTCAAGGTAAAATTAGTTTTAATGAATCAGCCTTTAATTTTAATAAAGCTGATATAGCTAAGGTAGCTTCAACTTTTATTAAAGGAATTGATTTTAAAGAAGGCGGAGCTAAAAGTGATCAGAAGTTTCCTAGACCAAACAATTATGAATTCCTGCTAAGAGAAGCTGTGATCAATAAAAATGAAGAAGCTAAAAAAGCAGTAGAATTGACCTTGGATAAAATGGCTTTTGGAGGCATCTACGACCAAATCGGTGGCGGTTTTTCAAGGTATACGGTAGATCCAATTTGGAAAGTACCACATTTTGAAAAAATGCTTTATGACAATGGACAGTTGATGAGTTTGTACTCACATGCTTATCAAGCAACTAAAAATCCTCTTTATAGAGATGTTATCGAACAAACTTTAGATTTTGTAGCAAGAGAAATGACATCTCCGGAAGGTGGATTTTATTCAAGCCTTGATGCAGATAGTGAAGGTGAAGAAGGTAAGTTTTA
>CALDYJ010000142.1 GCA_937941095.1 uncultured Saprospiraceae bacterium
TTATTTTTAATTTCAATCCGGATAGCGATCTATCCAATTGGTATATAGTAGATGATGTGGTGATGGGAGGAAGATCCGAGGGTAAATTTGAATTGAACGAAGCAGGTCATGGTCTATTTTATGGAGACGTATCTTTAGAAAATTATGGTGGTTTTTCTTCAGTGCAATACAGATTTGATGAGAAGAGCGTAAGTGATTATACGATGATAAAACTTCGCATCAAAGGAGATGGTAAAAGTTATCAATTCAGGACAAAAACTAAAAGGTTTGATCCTCATTCGTACATCTTAGAATTTAATACCAAAAAAGATTGGGAGACGATAGTTATTCCTTTGTCAGAAATGTATCCCTCTTTTAGAGGAAGGAAATTAGACATGCCTAATTATCCTGCTGAGAACCTCGAACAAATTTCCATTTTAATCGCAAATAAAAAAGCAGAATCTTTTCAATTGGAAATTGATTGGATAAAATTTGATTAAATTAGATAAGCTAATTTTTTCAAAAAATCATTATATGAATTTTATAAAACTATGCTTCCTCATTGGTTTGTTTCTAACTACTACTATTGTCTTTACCCAAACTGATGATTTAAATGAAGAAGTATTTAAGGTGGCTGAAATAATGCCTATGTTTCCAGGTTGTCCAAGTGAACTGAATACAGTTCAACTTAAGGAGTGTGCAAGAAGTCGAATGCTATCATTTATATATCAAAATGTTCAATATCCCCAAAAAGCAATAGACCTTGGCGTTCAAGGCACTGTCGTAATCAGATTTATTGTCGATACCGATGGGAGTATTTTAAATCCGGAGATTGTTAGAACTGTTGGCGCAGGAACAGGAGAAGAAGCATTACGGGTTATTAAATTATTTCCAAAATGGAATCCAGGTAGAAATGAAGGAGAACCCGTAAAAGTACAGTTTAACGTTCCGATTAAATTTAAACTCGATAAAAAAACTATTAAAGCATTAAAGAAAAAAAAGAGAAAAAGTAAAACCTAAGAATCCTTCATTTTCTTAATAACATCATCCGTAAAATCCTCATTGTCTACCTTGGGAATCTTTGCAAGCCTATCCGTATTTTTATCCACAGCTAAAGGAGCAGCTTCCTTTAAAACTCTTTTCATAATAATCCAACATCCTATGGCAATTCCGTAAATGAGTACCGCAGATCCTGCCATCAAAGGTTCGCTCATGGTCTGTAAAATTAAAAAGTCATAAAGACCATGAATGAGCACCGCTAAGCCAAAGCCAATTGATATCAATTTTATACTATTCGCTTTATCAAATTTGGCTTTTGCAAAATAATATCCTGCCACCATCCCAAAAACAGCATGCGCTGGTACAGCGGTAAAAGCTCTGATTAAGGCTGTGCTCAATCCAAATTCCCAGACATAAATCATGTTTTCGACTAAGGCAAAGCCCATCCCAATAAATAGAGCATAAACAAAGCCATCAAAAGCTTCATCAAAAAATGGCCGGTGGTAAACTAAAGTAAAAAAGACGATGGTCTTTAAGGCTTCTTCTACGAATGAAATACCAAAAAAAGAAAGCAAAAAGGTCTGATATTCTATGTTTAGATCAATAGGAAAAAAATCGGTGATGCTGTTTTCTAAAAAGTAGGCAATCGGTACAATCAACATCCCGCCAAGAAATGGTAAAATTAAATGCTTAACTTCTTCTCTTTGGTATTTATCAAAATGGTAAATAAGATAAGCTACTAGTAAAGGAGGAATAGAAGCAGAAAGAATTAATAGGATTATCATCTAATAGTCTTGTCTCTTATTACTAAGGCCCCTAAGTACATTATGTTAAAACACATCGCACAATTTTATGAATTCTTTTAAAGCAGCACTCGTTAGATCAGGATCTTCAATCATGCCTTGGTGCCCCAAGTTTTCAAAAAAGTGAAGCATGCCGATGTTTGGTAAGACGGATTGTTTGTGGCAAACATCAAAAGTGGTAATTCTATCTTTTTTTCCCAGTAGACTCAGTACAGGTATTTTAAGTGACTCTAAAGTTTTACTATGATCTTCTCGATTAAGCATAGCTTCCATTCCTTCAATGACCGCTTCATTTTTATAAGCATATGCCTTTTCCTTCATGCTGACAATCTCTTTAGGATAGTTTAACTCATTTTCTTCTGAAAATAATTTTGGGATTAAAGCATCAACAAAACCTTTACTTCCATTTTTTTTAATAAATGCAATGGCCTTTTTTCTGTCTTCTTTTTTTTCTGAATGATCTGCAAATGGATGGGAATGAAACAAGCAAATTCCTTTTAAAAGATTCTCGTATTTTTTAGCAAAAGAACAGGTTACATAGCCACCCATAGAATGACCAATGAGGATTATTTTTTTAAGTTTCAATGATTTGATCAGTTCATGAACGAGATCAACTATTTTCTCTATGCTTAAATTCTCTTGAAAATTAGATGTTCCAAATCCTGGCATGTCCAAATTTAAGATGGTATGCCCTTTGAAATAATGCAAGTAATTATCCCAAACACTTCTGTCTTCGCAGAATCCATGAATAAATACTAATGGTGTTTTTTGACCTTTTATGATGTCGTGTGCTAAGTGCATAAGGTGAAGGTAGCTTTTAAAATTAAAAATGTAAAAGCATGCTTAGACTTTAGTTTGATAATCTGCATAAGTCTTTTCAAAGGCTTCATCGTAAGCTGTAATGATCATAGGCCAATCGTACTTTTTAAAATACTTTTCTAAATCATGCTCCTTAGCGCGCAGTTCCCAATTTTTCAAAAGTTGCTCCAAGGCTTCTAGTAAGCTTGTGTCATAGATGTAATTAGTATGAAGAGTGTCAGGGATCAATTCGGGATAAGTCAATCGTCTTGGCAAGAGTGGGTAGGCTCCGGCAGAGATGGCTTCAACGATGCTACCACCAAAAAAATCCTGATGGCTACTGACAGGTAAAATGTCTGCTTGTTTTACTAATGATTGATAACTAGCCCGATCAGCAGCATAACCAAAATGGATGATCTCGTCTGCTAATGTTTGTTTAGCCTTTTCAAAAATAGCCGGCGATTTTTTAAAAGCTTCTCCAAGTATAATCAGTTTAAATTTATAGCCTTTACCTTTTAATTGAATCAAGGCTTGAAAAAATTCATCGGGATTTTTATCATACTCCCAACGATGATTCCAAAGTATGGTAGGAATTCCATTGCTTTCCCTTTTGCCTTCGGCCAATGTATGTAGGTCCATGCCTAAATAAAGAACTTTGGATTTATCAGTGATGGCCTGAATAGTCTCCAAGTTTTTTTGATCAGGCATTTTTCTTAATAAATTTTCCAAAGCTTTAAAAAAAGAATTCTGATGGTATTGACTGTTAAAGAATATTGCATCCGCTGCTAGAGCGGAAGTATAATTGGTAAAGCCGTAATGATTGTCTCTGTCTTTCTTTAAGTCTTCATCATCTGGTGACCAGGGATAGGTTAATTGGTTTTCATGAAAATAGATAGCACAAGGGAGATCTGTTTTGCTAAGAGCCTTAAATAAGGCTAAATCCATCATGTCCGTTGCTAAAATGAGATCTGGATAGAAAGTTAATTTCTTGAATTCTTTTGCAAAACCAATGGCGGCATTATGCATTCTCCACTTCCAATGCTTAGCTGGCATTGTTAGGAATTTAATTTCATGTGCACTAAACTTTTGTAGACCTTCGGCCCAAAGCTTATGCGATCCACCAAAGAATGCTTCTAGTAAAAGTATTTTCATTTTTTTGATCTCCGTTCGCTACTTTTGATGAAAATTAATAAAATAGAACAAAGTACTCCAAATAAATTAATCTATAAACGCTTCCTTAAAAACAAAGGGGCTGTTTTCGGGGTGTTAATCATCGCATTAGCCATCTTTTTTGCCCTATTTGCTTATGTAATTGCACCTGATAACACACCTAATGCTAATAATCAAGTGACTGATATTCAGCTGGAAAACCCAGGGTTTACACAGTTATTTTTGCTCCAAAGAAAAAACATTTTTTTGGAGGAACGTTCGGTTTTAAAAAAAATGTGGTCGGGCGAAACAGAGCGGCATAAATGGATACCTATAGATTCTTATGAATTTGTCAAAGACTCAATGTCTTATAAATTAAACTACAGCTATAAAGGTTCGAAGAGCTTCATGGAGCTTAAAGATGTGCTTTACCCTTTAAGTCAGTCTTCTCCTAATGGAATTCAAACTAGTCTAGATGGGAGAATTATTGAGGAGGATGCTATGGTGCTTCAAAACTTAATCGAAAAACAACACCTCAAAAAAAGAACATTTCTTTTAGGTACAGATAAATATGGGCGAGACGTATTCAGTAGATTATTGATCGGTGTTAGAATCAGTTTATTAGTTGGCTTAATTGCAGTCATTATTTCTTTAATCATTGGAATCTTTTTGGGATCAATGGCAGGATACTTTGGAGGGCGAACAGATGATTTAATTATGTTCTTGATTAATACCGTTTGGTCCATACCTACCTTGTTATTAGTCTTTGCTATCGTCCTAGCCTTTGGTAAAAACATTAGCAACATTTTTATTGCGGTTGGTTTGACGATGTGGGTAGACGTAGCCAGAATTGTGAGAGGTCAAATCATGGGTTTAAAAAAAGTTGAGTTTGTAGAAGCAGCAAGAATTGCAGGATTGCCAAACTTTCAAATCATTAGAAAACACCTCTTGCCCAACATCATAGGTCCGCTAACGGTGGTCGCAGCTGCTAATTTTGCTACGGCTATTCTTTTAGAAGCTGGACTTTCGTATTTAGGTTTTGGTATTCAAGCACCAACACCTAGTTGGGGTACGATGCTTAATGAAAATTATGGATTTGCAATAAGCGGAAAACCAATCATTGCTTTGGTACCAGCCTTAGCGATTTTGTTCCTGGTCCTTGCTTTTAATTTGTTAGGGAATGGGCTTAGAGATGCCATTGATGTAAAGTCTTAAGCGCTACTACAAGCAGCATTATCCAAGCCTCTTTTTTAATGCAGGATAACATAAGACTGCTAGAATAATCAGCGCACTACCAAGGTAGAACCCCATGTTTAACTGTTCGTTTTCATTCAAAATCAGCCAGGCTAGAATGATCCCATAAACTGGTTCCAAGTTTATCGTAAGATTTGCCGCAAAGGCAGAAATGTATTTTAAAGCTTTTAGGGACAAAATATAAGCAAGCGTTGTGCAAAGCAGGGCTAGAATCAATAAATAAACAAGATCATTGGCCGCAGGCAAAAACGCAGCTGTAGGATCATACTTATAATAAAATGGGAAAAGCAAGGTGATAAATAAACAAGCTGCTCCTAATTCGATAAAGGTAATAGAATAAGAATCGGCTTTGTCCACAAGGCCCTTGTTAAAAATGGCAAACAGCGATGCCAAAAAAGCAGAGATCATGCCTACCCAAATTCCTTTCAGCATACTCACCTCAATGTTATTAACGACCAAGATCATACCTGGAATGATCAATAAGCCTAAGATCATTTCGTAGGCTTTAAAAGGTTTTTTGAGTATCAAAGGTTCAAGAAAAGAGGTAAAAAATGAAGTGGTAGCCATGGCGACTAAACAGATGGATGCATTTGAATACTTAACAGCACCAAAAAAGGTGATCCAATGTATGGCCACCAATACGCCAATGCCCATAAATTTCAGAATCAATTTTTTAGGAATGGCGAGGAGCGTTTTCCCATATTGTATAAAAAACAATAAGCTGATACAAGTGATCAATACCCTCCACCAAACCAATACCAAAGCGGACAAGGAAATTAGGTCTCCTAATATTGCTGTAAAACCAAAGAGTAATACTGCAATGTGTAGTTGTATGTAAGCGCCTTTGATTTTATTCATAAATAATATTGAAAGCCAAAATTAAACTTAAATTATAGATAATTCCCATGTATCTTTGAGCATGCTTTTGGATGTCCTACATGTTTCTACAGAATATTTTCCTGCCGCTAAAGCTGGTGGTTTAGCAGATGTGGTTGGAGCACTTCCAAAATACCTCAACGATAGTAAGTTCAATTGCGCTGTTATCATTCCTAAACATGGAACAAAGTGGATCAAAACCCAAAAATGGGACTCCGTTTTTAAGGGGGCTGTACGCATTTTAGAAAATGAATACGAATTTTCAATAGAAAAATTTAAAGGTGATGCGCATCCCTTGTATGTAGTGGATATTCCTGGTTTGTTTGATAGAGAAAGTATTTACATAAACAAGGATAAAGGCATAGGTTATGAGGATGAGCTTGAAAGAAACATTTGTTTTCAGCTAGCTATTTTAGAGTGGCTGATGTCATTAAAAAAAGCGCCAAAAGTTTTACATTGCCACGATCATCATACAGGCTTAATTCCTTTTTATTTAAAACATGGTCCGGCCTACAAAAAACTCGAAAACATTCCAACAGTGTTCACCATACACAATGGTGCTTATCATGGATCATTTGACTGGAAGAAGAGTCACATATTACCAACTTTTGACTTCAGCAAAAGAGGATTATTAGATTGGAACAACACCATCAACCCATTGGCAACTGGCATAAAATGCTGCTGGAAATTAACCACAGTATCACCAGGTTACATGGAAGAACTAAAATACGAATCCAATGGCCTCGAAAGCCTTTTAGAAAATGAAGCGGATAAATCAATAGGTGTTTTAAATGGGATTGATACTGAAGTATGGGATCCTAAGACAGATCCTATGATCAAAAGTAAATTAAAAAAAAGCCTGGCCGATTTCAAAAAAGAAAACAAATTAGCACTCTCGAGTCATTACAAATTTGATCCTGATAAACCGATCATAACTTTTATAGGGAGATTTGCCTATGAAAAAGGAGTGCAATTTTTACCGGATTTAATTTGTAGGTATTTGGCTGAAAAAAATGACCTTACCTTTTTAGTTTTAGGTACAGGAAATAAAGTATTGGAAACCTTATTGACTAAAACAAAAGAACTCTACCCCAATAATTTTGATTTAGTCTTGGCTTATGATGAAGCATTAGCACATCAATTGTATGCAGGTTCTGATTTTTTAATCATGCCTTCTAAGGTAGAACCCTGCGGTTTGAACCAAATGTATGCCATGCGGTATGGTACGATTCCAATAGTCCATGGTGTAGGAGGCTTGAAAGATACTGTGATCGATGTCTCAGCCAAAACCCAAAAAGGTTACGGATTTAGGTTTGATCAATTGAATGTATACAGTGCCTTCGTCGCTGTAAAAAGAGCAGTTGAATTATATCAGGAGAAAAAGAAATTTGCCGAAGCTCGAAAAAAAGTATCCGGCCTCGATTTTTCATGGAATCAGTCTGCTAAAACGTACAAGAAAATTTATAAAGAATTATTGACCTAAACAAAAACACTTATGTCTGTCAAAATGATTTGTATGATTCTCGGGGGTGGGGAAGGTTCTCGACTTTATCCTCTTACTGAAAAAAGATCTAAACCAGCAGTTCCTTTAGGTGGAAAATATAGACTCATAGATATTCCAATCTCTAACTGCATAAACTCAGGATTCAATAAGATTTTTGTCCTAACGCAATTCAATTCTGCCTCATTAAATCAACACATAAAAAACACCTATAACTTCGATATATTTTCTTCAGGCTTTGTGGATATTCTTGCAGCGGAACAAACAAGGACTAGTGACAGTTGGTTTCAAGGAACTGCTGATGCTGTCAAGCAATGCATGTGGCACTTAAGAAAATTAGATTTTGATCTCATCTTAATTTTATCCGGCGACCAGCTTTATCAAATGAAGCTCGAAAAATTTGCAGAATACCATATCAATTCAAATGCGGATCTGACCATAGCAACCATACCTGTTGTAGCAAAAGATGCTACAGGTTTTGGAATTATGAAAGTAAATAAAGCTGGCTACATCGAAAATTTTGTTGAGAAACCAAAAACAAAAGAATTGAAAAATTGGAAGTCAGAAGTAGGTCCTGCTTTTAAAAAGAAAGGCAAGGATTATTTAGCTTCCATGGGGATCTACATCTTCAATAAAAGTGCTTTGTCAAAGCTCTTTGATAAAAACCCGGAATCAATTGATTTTGGAAAACAAATTATTCCGCATGCTATTCAATCAGGCTACAAGGTAGCTAGTTATCCTTATGATGGATATTGGGAAGACATTGGAACCATAAAATCTTATTTCAAAGCTAATTTGGAGTTAAACAACGATGTACCAGATTTTAATTTGTTTGATAGAGAAAGTCCAGTATATACCAATCCAAGGATGTTGGCTCCCTCCAAAATATTTGGAACAACCTTAAAAAAATCCATCCTCTCTGATGGCTGCATCGTACATGCTGACTTAATTGAAAACAGTTTAATTGGCATTCGTTCTAGAATCGGAAAAAAATCCATCCTAAAAAAAGTCATCGTGATAGGAAACGATTCTTATCAAACTTTGGAAGAACTCAGTAACAAGAAAAATCCTATTATGGGTATTGGAGCCGGATGCTACATCGAGAATGCAATCATAGACAAAGACGTTTACATTGATAGCAATGTCAGCATAGTAGGTGGAATTAAATTAAAAGACGACGAAACCGATGAGTACGTTATTCGTCAAGGTATTGTGGTCGTTAAAAAAGGAGCAATCATCAAAAAGAACTCCAAAATAGGATTGCCTAAGCCTAAGAAAAAAAAGTAATTGAAAGCTGGACAAACAACAACCAACCAACGAACACTAATTATTCTTTTTAGCATAGACTCTGCTCAATGCAGCTTCAGCTTTCTGATGTAAACTATTCTTATAGCTATCAGGCCTTAAGCTTAAGCAGACATTTAAGTAGTTGATGGCGAGGTCAAATTCCTGGTCGTGTTCGTAAATCAATCCACATTGCAAGGCAGCATTGCAAGCATAAAAATAAGTGCTGGTTTTTCCTTGTTTAAGCGTAGATTGATAATGTTCGAGCGCATCATCATACCGCTCCATCTTATGCAAGATTCTTCCTTTACGATAGGATAATTCCAGTTGCTGATTAAATTTACTTAGATGAATTACAGATTGATTTTCTAAACTAGCCAAGGCTCTATCGTAATAACCGCCATCAAAAAGCAATCTGGCTTTTAAGAGAATTGCTTGAGGCATTTCCTCGGCTCTTGCTTCTTTAAGTGCTGACTTGTCAGCATCTAAAATCGCCTCGCCTTGATTTTGACAAAGCACCATATATTTTGCGTAGTCTTCTTTTTTGTCATTGAGCAAAGCATGCCAAGCTAGTTTTTGATAGGCTTCTTTGATGTAGTTTTTGCCCTTATAATTTTTCACATAACTTTTGATAAATTTGTCAGCATTGGCATCTTGCCTATATAGCTTTGCAAAACCGAGAATTAGATCTAAGTAATGAAAAGGGTGATATTCTTTTCCCTTTGGTCTGTTCTTCAATATTTCTATGGCTACCTCTGATCTTCCTGTCCGCATGGCAACATTTGCTTTAGCAAAACAAGCCAATGGACTTTTATCTAAATCTAGAAGCTCATTGTTGACAATTTGCCAAGCAGCTTGTGGATCATTGTTTAAATGAAGCATTAGAAAAGTATACATGAAAATGGTTTCTTGCTCAAATAAAAAATGATTTGCTTCAGCATAATTGAGCACCTCTTCAATTTCACTCTTACCCTGAGCTATGGTTCCTTCCATTCCTCCCAAAAGTTTGATTCCCCATTTGTAATTTTCTGGGACTGTACCAATCAGGGCATGAATGATGCCTAAGCTTTTTTTATTGGCAATAAAATTAGGATGTCGCTCTGAGTTTTGTATGAGCTGTTTGTAAGCCTTGCTAACTTCTGTAAATGCGTTCAGGTATTCTTCAAATTTCATTCTTGCCAATGCCCACTGCAATTGAATTTCTGCTTGGATAAATAAATGGTAAGGAGAATCTTGCGGTCCTTTTTTTAGAGCTTGAAGTCGACGATTTTTATTTTTCTCTAATCGTTTGAATTCTTCCTCCTCTTCATTTATAAATATTTTGAAAAAATCAATGTAGTTCTCAAGATGATGCGAGACCAGGTTCTCAGGTTCATCTTGTTTTAATTGAGCTATTGTTTTATGGGCAGCATCAATTTTAAGGTTAATGATTTCGTCATAAGCTTGACAAGCTAAGGGGCTGTAGTCATAAAAATAATTAGCCTTGACAGGTATTAAAACCGCCAAGGCTAATGAAAAGACCAAAATTGATCTGTGAATTATATTTTTTGAATACTTAATCATTCGTACTTCTAACGAATAAGATACAAGAAAAATGCTCTATTTAGCTTTTTCTGCAACTTCTCCTTTCATAGCCATGTCATCTACAAGTACTCTACCACAATGTTCACAGGCTATGATTTTTTTCATCATCCCTATTTCCAATTGGATTTGTGGGGGAATTTTATTGTAGCAACCACCACAAGAATTTCTTTCTACAGTAACTACAGCTAGTCCATTTCTATAAGTAGTACGGATCTTTTCATAAGCTGTAAGCATTCTCTCAGTAATTACTTTCTTCTGCTTTTCAGATTTCTTACGAAGCTTTTCTTCGTTCTTTTCTGTTTTTTCTATGATCTTTTCTAGTTCAACTCTCTTTGTTTCTAAATCACCTTTTTTGCCTTCTAATTTTTCAGCAGTAGCTACTCTAGTTTCCTGCTTTAAACCGATTTGCCCTTCAACTTCTTTGATTTTTTTGTTGGAAAGTTGTACTTCTAGCTTTTGTAATTCTATTTCTTTAGATAAGGCATCGTATTCACGATTATTCTTAACCTCATCCATTTGTTTATTGTATTTTTCTGTAAGCGTTTCAGCTTCTATGATGTTCTTATTGTGCCTAGAAAGATTGTCATTCATCTCTTCAAGTTGGGTATCTAACTTAGAAAGCCTGGTCTCTAAGCCCGCGATTTCATCTTCTAAGTCCTTTACTTCCATAGGAAGCTCACCTTTCAGAATCTGAATTTGATCTATTTCAGAATCTATCCTTTGTAGGGCATGAAGGTTCTTTAATCTTTCTGCTATTGTTAAATCTTTACCTGTAGCCATGGTTATTATTGATTTTAACTGCTAATAGTTAATAGTAATTAACTGGATTTGTATTAATTTTTGTGCAATGGGCTGCAAAATTACTAAATTTTTCTTTAATAAGCTCGTATATCAGCTCGATTGTGAAATGCTCACTTTCATAGTGACCAATGTCCGCAATCACTATTTTATCTTCAGAATCGAAGAATTCATGGTATTTATAGTCTGAAGTAACGAAAAAATCTGCTCTAGAGCGAATGGCGTGTGGGAGTAGAAAGCTACCAGAGCCACCACAAACAGCTATTCTGCGAACTTTCTTTTGCAATAAATCAGTGTGTTTAATGGTATTAACGTTAAGCTGATTTTTTAGCCTGATCAAAAATGTCTTTTCAAGAATCGGGTTTGCTAGATCTCCTACTATTCCAGATCCGACCTCACTGTTGACATTTTGGATGTCATTGACCTCGTATTCATAATTGCCAAAGTCCAATGCACTGTTTAAAAGGCTTAAAAATGAAGATTCTTCTGTAGCTGCAATGACGGTTTCGAATTTCAACTTTGGAATTTCTTCATCATTTTTATTAGCGACAGTCAAAGACTTAAAGAATGAAAGCCTTTTAGCAAAGTGATACCTAGAAAGCTTTTTAGCTTGTTCTTCATTTAAATAAAAGCGAACCTTTTTCAAGTTTGATTTCGGGGATAATATCCTAGTATTTGTAAGCTCTAGCTTTTCTGCGATTTTAGCATTGACACCTTTGTGGAGCATGTTGTCAAGGTTCGTATGGATGGCATAAATAGCAATGTCATGTTTTATGGCTTTTATGATTACTCGTTCTACATACGATTTGCCATTTATCTTTTTTAATCCTTTAAATACGATCGGATGGTGTGCAATAACCAGGTTTGCTTTCTTAGCAATTGCTTCATCTAAGACAGCTTCAGTAGAGTCTAAACATATGATGGCACCTTTGATCCACATCTCTCTATTCCCAACGATTAAACCTGAATTGTCATAAGATTCTTGATTAGCTGGTGGTGCTATATGCTCTAAGTAATTTAAAAGGTTATGGAGTTTCATTTGTATCTTTTATTGTTAATCGGAACCCAAAGTTCTAGACTTCTGCTTTAAATGGATGCTTTTATATCTTTTATTAATTGACTGCTTGAATAGCCAGCTAAAAATTCAATTGTTTCGACTTTTCCTCCGTAAGACATTACAACGTCTGCACCGACTATTTGATTCACTTGATAGTCCGCTCCTTTCACTAAAATAGAGGGTTTTATTAATTCGATGAGTTTTAATGGGGTATCCTCTTCAAACAAGACGACAGCATCCACAAATACTAAGGATGCTAATTGCATGGAGCGTTCGCTTTGATTTTTAATGGGTCTTGAGGCGCCTTTCAGTCTTTTGACTGATTCATCAGTATTTAGTCCTAGGATCAACAAATCCCCAAGAGCTCTGGCTTTCGCCAAATAATCCAGATGACCCATGTGCAAAAGATCAAAGCATCCATTTGTAAACACAACTTTTCTATCTTGAAACCTCCATCTGTTAAGTGAAAGAGTTAATTCACTTAGATTAAGTATTTTATTTTGAATGGCTTTTGTCATCATTCTTCAAAGGAACTGGTTGATACTTTCTATTTACTAAAGGTAAAAGAATAAGAGAAAGTATTCCTATAATCACGTTTGTAAATAACTGAATGGTAAAAAAGGAGATGTTAGCAAAAGAAAAGGCTTCTACTTCTTTAACCCCATAAAAACCTAAGACCGTTTGGGTTAAAAAATGATAAGTACCCATTCCACCTGGACTAGGGATTACGATTCCCCAAGCACCAAAAACAAATACCATTAAACCAACAACAGGAGACAGTGATGCAGTTGGCGCATAAGCAAAAAAACAAAGATAGGTCATCAGATAATACATCAACCAAATGTTGACAGAATGGAAGATGAACCAAAAAGGTTTGTCAATTTTTCGGATGGACAACAAGCCATCTAAAAAGCCTTTTATAAACTTGTATATTTTTTGAAACAGCGCACTTGCCATTATCTTTTTTCTCAAAAGAAAAAGGAGTAATAAAATCACAACTCCTACAGAGATAAGATAAAGTAGGTTGTGCCCTATGTTTAGATATGGACCAAAGAAGCCCCATAATTTATCAAATTCAATGATCAAAGCAATGCCAGTAACAATGAGTATACTTAAGACATCAAAAATTCTATCAACTACCACTGTTCCCATTACCTTGTCAAAACCAATGTTTTCATATTTTGAAAAAGTAATTGCTCTGACAAATTCACCACTTCTTGGTAATCCTAGGTTAGCAAAGTAACCAATGGCAATACAAAAAAAGGAGTTGATCATTCTCGGTTGTCGGCCTAAAGGTTTCAATAACATATTCCATCGGATGGCTCTACTAATGTTACTGATGGTAAAAAGAGAGATGACCACTACTAACCAAGAAAACTTAGCATTTTTGAAATCGGAGATTAGTTTTTTCCAAAGTAAACAATCCTCAGGTGCATTACCCTCTGAGGTACAGGCTTCAAGATAAGTGGCGCTGTTTTTTTGGTAAACGAAATATAGGATAGTAAGGCCAATGCCTAAGAAAAGAATAAACTTTAAGGCATTTTTTAGATTGCTATTCAAAAATGTTAATTGAGTTTATTGTTTTCATCAGGAAATACTGAAACGGGTTTGAATTTTTTAGCTTCTTCAATTTCCATTAAAGCGTATGATATAATAATGACTATATCTCCTACTGCTACTTTTCTCGCTGCCGCTCCATTTAGACAAATGACTCCAGAACCTCTTTTGCCTTTTATGACATAAGTCTCTAGACGTTCGCCGTTGTTATTGTTTACTATTTGCACTCTTTCGCCTTCGATAAGATTAGCTGCATCCATCAGGTCTTCGTCTATGGTAATGCTGCCTACATAATTGAGGTCAGCTTGCGTAACCCGAGCCCGATGTATCTTTGATTTAAATCTTTGTACCCACATAAAGACAAAGGTAAAGGATTTTCAAGATCAATTACAATCTTGGGAGGCAAATGAATATTGAAAATTAAAGGATCATGTTATCGATTAATCTTACTTCACCCATGAAAGCTGCTAGGCAAGCTACTGGATATGAGCTTTCTTCCCATTTTTTTAGTGCTTGGAGGGAATCTCCGTCTGAGATTTCAAAATAAACGGGTTTCATCCCTGCATTTTGTATTATTTCAAGGCCTTTTTGCTTGGCGACCTCAATGCTAAGTTTGTGTTTATTGTTTTTAACAAAAAGGAGCGATTCATACAAGGCTTTGGCTTTTTCCCTTTGCTCCGAGGAAAGTCTTGTGTTTCTAGAGCTCATAGCAAGGCCATGGTCTTCTCGGATGATAGGGCAGATGTGCAAAGTAGTTTTTCGATTTGTTTGCTTAATCATTTCCTTTACTATAGCTGCCTGCTGGAAGTCTTTTTGCCCCATAAATAAGTGATCTGCATTGACCATATCAAGCAATCTATTGACGACTTCCATCATTCCTTCAAAATGCCCAGGTCTAAATGCTCCTTCCATGACGGTTGCCAAATCTTTTAATTCAACCTCCACGCTTGTATCTAAGTCTTTTGGGTAAACTTCCTCAACAGGCGGCGCGAAAACTACATCGTTGCCACAATCATGCAGTAATTGTATGTCTTTATCCAATGTTCTGGGATATTTATCTAAATCGCTTGGGTCATCAAACTGGGTGGGATTGACAAAAATGCTGCAGATACTAAGGTCGCAGTGACTTAAGGCTTGTTTTACTAAGGAAAGGTGGCCTTTATGAAGCGCTCCCATGGTTGGAACAAAACCTATTGTATGTCCCAGTTGTTTTTTAACATTAAGGTATTTGTTGAGATCAGATACTTTTTTGAATACTAACATATTAATTTTATCAAGTATATTTTTATATAGGATGCGAATGTATTGATGAATAATCGCATTTTAAATTTTTATGGCTCAAAATACTCGCTTTTGGGGCTAAAAGCCCTTGAAAATGAGAGAAGTGAAGATAATTTAGTAAATTTGCAATCTTTCTAATCTGGGAGCCATCATTGGTCAAATAGTTAAAAAGGAATATGTCGAAGAAGAAAGTACTTATAGTAAGTCAGGAAATGCAACCATACACAGCTCTTTCCGAAGTAGCTGCTATTGCTAGGAAATTACCTCAATATGTCCAAGAAAAAGGAATGGAAATTAGGGTGCTTATGCCTAGGTTTGGAACCATAAACGAAAGAAGGCACCGTCTTCACGAAGTTGTCAGACTTTCTGGAATGAATATTATCGTAGACGACGATGATTACCCTTTAATCATTAAAGTTGCTTCATTGCCTGGTGCAAGGATGCAAGTCTACTTTTTAGATAATGAAGACTTTTTCAAAAGAAAATCTGTTTTTGAAGATGCTAAAGGAAAACCTTTTGATGATAACTCCGATAGAATGGTGTTTTTCTGCAAAGGTGTCATAGAAACAGTGAAGAAATTTGGATGGCCACCTGACATCGTACATTGTCATGGTTGGATGACTTCATTAATCCCATTTTATCTTAAGACAGCCTATAAAAATGAGCCTTTATTCCAAAATTCAAAGGTGATTTATTCTGCTTATGAAAATTCTATGGGTAAGGATTTTGGTGAAAGTTTTTTAGAAAAAGCTACCATTAACAATCTAGAAGTAGAAGATCTAAATGCATACAGAAATGGTGATGACATTACCTTACACGAAGGGGCCATTACTCATGCTGATGCCGTTATAAAAGGCAGTGAATCATTTTCAGATGAAGTGACTGCTAAATTAGATGCTAGTGAAAAAAGTGTTTTAGAATTTAAAACTGAAGAAGAGTATTTAGCAGCTTATTTAGAGTTTTATAATTTATTGCTAGAAAGTGAAGTAAGTAGTAGCTAATAGCTATACAACCAATTGATTTTCTTGGGTAACTATATAGTTGATATAAATTCCTAACTCATGTTCGGGCTCACCTAATTTTAATAAAAGTGCTTAGAAACTTATTAATTATACTATTAACATCTTGTGTTCTCTTTTTCAACTGTAATGATCCAGCAAGGATCAATACAGGAGTAGTCGATCAAGAAGATTTGAATATTAGCTTAAAAGAAGATTTTATATTAACAGCTACTACTACTGCAGAAGATTCAGTCATTACTTATTCTCCAGATAACAGACATGAAAGATATCCTTGTGGAATCTTTGAAGATCCTGAATTTGGAATCACTAATGCCCAATTGTTTTTTCAAATTAGGTACCCTATTACTTTCAGTATTCCTGATTTTGAAGATGCTACTGCTGATAGTTTAGTCCTTCATTTAGGCTTAGCAGAATCAGATCCTATTTATGGCGATAGTACAGAGACACATGATTTTGAAGTTTATGAAGTGGTAGAAGAAATGGATAATGCTGTAAATTATTATTCCAATCAAAGCTTTGAAACTGAAAGTACTCCATTAGCTAGTTTTAGTGCTTCACCAAATTTTAATCGAGAGTTTGACATTTCTACCTTCTATTTTGCTGATACAGCAATTGTAGATACCCTAAGTCCTGAAATTAGTGTTAAACTTGATGATGCCTTAGGTGATCGCCTATTAGCTTTAGATAGTGCACAATTACAATCCAATACAGAATTCCTACAAGTTTTAAATGGGATCAACATAAGACCAGTTTCAACCAACAAAGGTTTGACTAGTTTTAGGTTTGAAAACACAGGAACATATTCAGGAATAAATTACTACACCGGTAGACTGTCTTTATACTATACCAAAGATGGAGTGCAAAGAGAATACAGCTGGGTAGTTGATCCGACCTTTAGTACTAAAGTCATCAATTATGATCAAGATGTAAGTGGAGCTCCAATTGAAGATGCCATAGACAATGAAAATATTGGTCAAGAAAGTTTATACATTCAAGGCTTTGATGGAACCAATGCCAAGATTAAAATTGAAGGCTGGGACTTTCCAGATGACCTAATTGTAAACAAAGCTGAATTAGAAGTATACGCAGAGATAGAACCAGAAAATGAAGAATTATATCCTCTACCACCCCAAATGATTCTTTCGGAAGATGTAGAAGGAACTTTATCCTTTATCAGAGACTTTAGCTTAGCCGCTCAATTTGGAAATTTAACAACTTCAGGAGGCCAAATAGAAGAAGTAGAAGAAGGATTATATAGATATACTTTAAATATTTCTTCTCATTTGCAAGAAATATTTGATGGAGACGTAAGCAATGAGGTTTTTTTACGTTTATTTCCTAAGCCTTCTAATGTGAGGCGTGTAATCGTTCATGGTCCAGGTCATGATACTTACCCCATGAAACTGGTCTTAACTTATACCCAACTTTAAGTAAAAATTATGTGTGGAATCGTCGCCTATATTGGCAATAAACAAGCTTATCCGATTTTAATAGACGGCCTTAAAAGGTTAGAATATCGTGGTTATGACAGTGCTGGAATTGCTATCTATAACGGAGATTTAAAAATATTTAAAAAGAAAGGCAAAGTAAAGGCGCTTCAAAATGAAGTCCGTGGTAAAGATATTTCCGGAACAATCGGGATAGGCCATACCAGATGGGCAACTCATGGAGAACCTAATGATGTCAATGCACATCCGCATGTATCAGGAAATGGGAGACTGACACTCATACATAATGGGATCATCGAAAATTATGAAACTTTTAAAAAGGCATTGATCGAAAGAGGACATACCTTCGAAAGTGATACAGACACAGAAGTCTTGGTCCACCTTATTGAAGAAATTCAAAAAAGAGATAAACTAGAATTAGAAGAAGCAGTAAGATTGGCATTGACTAAAGTAATCGGTGCTTACGCAATAGTGGTTATGGATAAAGATAATCCTGACATCTTAGTAGCTGCTAGAAAAGATAGTCCATTGGTAATTGGAATTGGAAAAAATGAATTTCACATTGCTTCTGATGGAAAAGCAATTGTAGAACACACAAAAAAAGTAGTTTACCTAAAAAACGAAGAAATTGCCTTAGTAAATAGAGACGGAGACCTTTCGATTAAGACAATCAATAACGACATTGCAACACCTTTTATCCAAGAGTTAGACTTAGAACTTGAGGAAATTGAAAAAGGAGATTATGAGCATTTTATGCTTAAGGAAATATGTGAGCAACCTAAGACTGTTGCAGATTGTATGCGTGGGAGGATCAATGCAAAAGAAGGCTGGATCAAAGTTGGAGGAGTACAAAACCTTTTTCAAAACTTTTCTGAAGCTCGGCGTATCATTATAGTTGCTTGTGGTACGAGTTGGCATTCTGCCCTCATTGGTGAATACTTATTTGAAGAACTCGCAAGAATATCTGTAGAAGTAGAGTATGCTTCTGAATTTAGGTATAGGAACCCAATTTTGGATGAAAAAGATATGGTGATCGCCATTTCTCAATCAGGAGAAACCAGAGACACTATGGCTGCCATCGAAATGGCAAAAGAAAAAGGGGCCATGTTATATGGAATCGTAAACTCTGTCGGTTCTTCCATAGCAAGATTGACAGATGCAGGTTCATACATTCATGCAGGACCAGAAATTGGCGTAGCATCTACAAAAGCATTTACAGGACAGGTGACCTTATTGACCATGATGGCGATTCATTTAGGCTATCAAAAAGGAACCATTCCAAGGTCCTACTATTTGCAACTTTTAGATGAACTAGAAGAAATTCCAAACAAGATTAAGCAAATCCTTGCAAAGGAAGCTCAGATCAAATACTTAGCAAAAGAATTTAAGGATTCTAACAATGCGCTTTATTTAGGAAGAGGCTACAACTTTCCAGTTGCTTTAGAGGGCGCTTTAAAATTGAAAGAGATTTCTTACATACATGCTGAAGGATATCCAGCAGCTGAAATGAAACACGGGCCTATTGCTTTGATAGATGAAAATATGCCTGTGATTTTTATAGCAACAAATAAAAGTATCCACGAAAAAATATTTAGTAACATACAAGAAGTTAAATCTAGAAAAGCCAAAGTCATCGCTATCGTGAATGAAGGAGACGAGGCCGTCAAAAATTTAGCTGATTATATCATAGAAATCCCAGTAACAGATGAGCCACTTACTCCGTTACTATCTGTAATACCGCTTCAATTATTATCTTATCACATAGCTTTAATGAGAGGTTGCGATGTGGATCAACCAAGGAATTTAGCCAAATCAGTAACTGTAGAATAAAATATCATGACTGAACAACAAACGCATAACATGGAATACAACTCCTCTAAGGAGCGGTTGATCATTCCAGAATATGGTAGAAATGTGCAAATGCTCATTAACCATGCTAAGACGATAGAAGATATTGAAGAAAAGCAAAAATTCATTGAAAGAATAGTCCACTTGATGATGCAGATGCATCCTCAAAACAAAAACATGGAAGACTACAAAGAAAAGTTGTGGAAGCATGTTTTTAAAATTGCTGAATTTGAATTAGACGACATAAAGGTGCCTGAAGGGATGGAAAGACCGACGGTTGAAATTGACAAGAAAAAACCAGAACCTTTAGCTTATCCAGACAGTGCCGCTCGATTTAGACATTATGGAAAAAACATCCAAATTATGATAGCGAAAGCCATCGAAATGGAAGATGAAGAAAAGAAAAATCAATTTGCTACCGTCATAGGCAACTACATGAAGATGGCATACAGAACTTGGAATAGAGAACATTATGTTTCTGATGAAGTAATCATTCAAGATTTAGACAAATTGTCTGATGGCAAATTAGTGCTTGATGAAAATACCTTCTTAGACACTTTGACCAATTCTAATAGACAACGTAAAAAGAAACCTTCACATTCTCATGGTAGAGACTATGGTCATCACCGTGGTAAAAAAGGAGGAGGAAGAAAGAAGAGGTATTGAAAGAATGGATTAAACTAAAATCTGAGCATCTTCTCGATTTAAAAATCTTTAAAGCCAGATTTGAATTTCTAAAAAACCCGCGCAATAATAAGGAAGTAAAAGTTACTGTTCTTGAAGCTAATGATGCAGTTAATGTAGTGGCTTTTACTCCCCAACAAAAGATCCTTATCATCAAACAACTCAGGTTTGGGACGGGACAATTTTCAATTGAAATTCCAGGAGGTTTTATTGATGATGGAGAAGACCATCTTACTGCAGCTCAACGTGAACTAAGAGAAGAAACAGGGTACTCATCTACAACTTGGACTTACTTAGGATACGTTTATGCCAATCCTGTTTTTATGACTTCTAAAATCCATCATTACTTGGCTACTGACATTGTTTTGGATCAAGCTACTGACTTTGACGATGAAGAAGACATCGAACAATTTCTTTGGACAAAAGAAAGGCTATTAGATGCCTTTGATAAAAACGAAATCACTCATCCTCACACCATAAGTGCCTTAGCCAGAGCAGCCTTATTAAGACTTTAATTTAAATTTCTTTAAGATAGCTTTTCATTACCTGCATGCCTTTCTTTATCTCGCTTCGATTTCTTATCCAAGCTTTTTAACAAAGCAGCATTAAGATCAACACCTGTCTGATTGGCTAAACACATTAACACAAACAAGACATCTGCCATTTCACCCGCAAGATCTTCTTTCGCTGAAGCTTCTTGCGCCTTTGTTTTAAAAGATTGTTCACCATATATGCGCGCCATCAAACTAGCCACTTCTCCGACTTCTTCTGAAAGAATGGCTGTGTTCGTCAGTTCATTGAAGTAACGAATACCTATGTCTTTGATCCATTGGTCGACCTTTTTTTGGGCACCTTTTATGCTCAGTTGTTCCATGT
The DNA here is from genome assembly GCA_937941095.1 of uncultured Saprospiraceae bacterium. GTDB lineage: Bacteria > Bacteroidota > Bacteroidia > Chitinophagales > Saprospiraceae > JALZVN01. The sequence goes on from CALDYJ010000142.1 coordinate 20,799, forward strand.
CAATTTGCTTTCTTCATGTTGTAAAGTGGCAAAACACTTACTTTCATCCAATCCTTTAATTTAGCATAAACGGCATCTTGATCATTCTTGTTGAAGCTAGCAATCCTTGTGTAATGAGAACCGCCTTTTTTGTCAAGTCTTAAGGCGTCCACTTCTTTAGTTGGATGATATCCACAAGCAGTCCAAGTATCTATTTCTCCATAAATGTAAATGATCTCATCACCATTTTTGTCTAACCAATCAATGACCGGTTGTGAATAATTAGAATAAGAGAGATCTGTATTCTTTGGAGCAAAAATTAAATTGTTAGCGTCTTTTGCTTCGACTAATAAATCTTGTACATGATCTTTTATAAAACCATAATACCCCAGCTCCGTAACAAATTGATAATAAGAAGGTCTGAAATAATCACAAGTTGCATCACTATAAAAGTCATAACCAACTACGGCATTTAAGTGATCAAAATATTCTTGGTCGCTTGCCTCTAATCCTGGTACTTTATCGCAATCGGCTCCCCACTGCCAGAAGGAAAAAGTATATTCCAATACGGCATATTCTAATACGCTACCATAGCCCATAAATTCAAAACTTTTATTTCCTTCTTTGGCCCATTTTTCTACCATGGCAACTAAATTGTCTCTTCTTTTTAAAGCTTCCTTTTGAAAAGCATCAAGTTTGTCTCTGCAAGCTTTATCTCCAATGCTCATGATGTGTTCATCTGTTCTCTTATCTTCTTGACCGAGGGTTAATGGAGCAACATAGGCTACAGAAGCATGAACATCTTTTGGGTAGCGATATTTGTAAGTGAGGGTGCTTGTGCCTCCTTTACTTATTCCCGTTGCTAACCATTTTTTTCTATAGATCTTTTTAAAAAGTAAGCGTAAACGATGCAAGTCATCCATCGCATGATCATTCTTTAGGTATTTCCAATCATGTTTGATGGGTTTCGATTTTCCATAATACCGATATTCAACAATGAGCTGATTACTATTTAGTGCTTTTGAAAGTTCATAAGTTCTTTGGCTGGCCCCATAACCCTCAGTCACAAACACCATTGGGTTCTTTCTGTCCACATGAGATAAAAATAATCTTTGTTCAAAATGTCCAGCTGCTGGGTTTTTGTGATCTAGTGGTTGACGAATCATGATCTCATAGACCTCTTTGAAATGGTCTGAAGTCTTTAGTTTTTTTACCGTAGCATTAGGGATCTTTTTTTGAATCAACTGCATTATCTTGCTTTCCGCAAATGCTGTTGAAGATAAAAAGATGAATAAGCCAATTGAGATATAAATTTTGCGCATTTTGTTCTTTTATAATTGCAATTTACATATTTCATAGAAAGAAAAGATCGACAAATTGATTCTTTAGCTTTCTATCCATAAATTGTGAGATCAATTTAAACAACAAAGCATGCGCTTATTCATATTAGCATTGTTAAGCATATCATTCTTCACAATAAACGACCCCATGAAAAACGTAAAACCTAAAAATGTGCTTGGCACAGCACTTCAATCTTGTTGTACAAGTCCAATGACTGGTTTTTATAGAGATGGTTATTGCACATCTGGTGCAGAAGATTATGGCACTCATATTGTTTGCGCTATTGTAACGGAAGATTTTCTAGCTTATACAAAAGAGCAAGGTAATGACCTAAGCACTCCGCTTCCTGCTCCCTATTCTTTTCCTGGTTTGAAACCTGGTGATAAATGGTGCCTTTGCGCATCAAGGTGGATCGAAGCAGTCAGAGATGGACATGCTCCAAAATTATTACTTACTTCGACGCATGAAAAGATGTTGGAATATATGGATTTGGAAGTCTTAAAAAAGTGGGCCTTTGAAGAGGAGTAAAACTTTAAAAGAGACATGACTGATTATAAATAAAATAAAATAATAAAATAACAGATGATGAAGTATTGCACAACGATTGCATTTTTGTTTTTAATAAATATCTCCCTAGTTAAAGCTCAAGGAACAGAGGTAGGTGTCATGACTACTTTTGAAGGAGAACAAATTACCTTGTACAAAAGAGGATCAAAGAAAATGAATCTGTCTAGGATGGAAAAAGGATGCGATTGTCAATTGGGTAAAGGTAATGTGTTATTATATGTTTCTAAAGATGGAGAAATAAACAAAATAAAACAATCCCAAATAAAGAATTTGAAACTTAATAAAGGAACCAGCTACTGCAAAGAAGCAAGCTCCAGCATGACTGGCGGTGGTATGATGAACTACGATTTAGGAATGAAACTTCCAGAATCATTAGAACTTTTCGGTCTTCCAATTAAAAAGAATGGGAAACTTATCTCTTTGCACAGTGTATTGTTTGAAGGCGATAAGCACATTTTAACCTTGCACTCCAGATCAACTATGGAGTCGAATGTATACATTTTCACCAAAGAAAAACATCAGTTTATTACAGGTGGATATAACTACTTAGAAGTCGGCTATGGAAAGGAAGGAAAAAAAGCTTTACAAGAAATAAAAAATAATTTTAGAGCATGTAAAGAGTTCATTAATGCTATAAATGAAACAGTATCAAGAAACAGTAAAGTTAAACGACTCCAAATGGTTCCTGTTCTACAAAACGCGTATAGTCAAACTTGTAATTAATTAGAGAAAATAGCAACGACAATTAGGTATTGAGTGTGTCCTTAATGATTTCATCCAGCATGAAGGATACACTCATATCATTTGCTCTAAGTTGCTGAGGGACCAGGCTTTGTTCAGACATGCCGGGAATGGTATTCACTTCTAGAAAATAAAATTCATCCTCTACTAAAATGTAATCAAAGCGGACAAAGCCTTTGCAGTTAAGTATTTTAAAAAGTCTTAAGGATTGTTCTTGTGCTTTTTTTGTGAGATTAGGACTTAAATCTGCAGGGGTCACTTCAGAGCTCTCGTTTTTATACTTTGCATCATAATCAAAGAAGTCACCAAAGGGTATGATTTCCGTTACAGGTAAAACATGTAAGCCTTTTTTGGATAAAAAGACTCCATTAGAAAACTCTCTGCCTTTTAAATATTCCTCAACGATCACCTCGTCGTCATATTTAAAAGCCTTTGCTACAGCTTCACTGTAATCAGTATCAGCGTTTACTTTCGTGACGCCCCAACTACTTCCATTTTTATTAGGCTTTACAAAAAGGCTTACGTCTTTTAGTTTTTTTAACGCTTCATAATCCTCTTCGACTCCTTTTCTGATCATCACAGATTTTGCCATTGGAACTTCAAATGATTTTAAGAAATTTTTGCAGGCTTGCTTATCAAAAGTTAATGCAGAAGTAAAGTGATCGCAACCGGTAAAAGGTATATTGATAAACTCAAAGTAAGCTTGAAGTTGCCCATTTTCTGCAGGTATACCATGAAGGATAAAAAAGACAAGATCAAAAGAGATGGATTCATTCTCTAGACTTAAAGTGAAATCGTTTTTGTCTATGAGTCTTTTGGAATCTATGTCAATGAATTTTCCATTCGAAAAGTCAATTTTCCTAGCCTTGTATAACTCAGGATTTAAATGCTTAATTATGGTATTAGCACTTTTTAAGGAAATGGGTCTTTCAGCATTGTCTCCTCCGGTTATTACTGCTATGTTGAGTTTTTTCATTTTCCTTATTGTATAAACAAACGTTTTCTAAAAATACAGTAGATAAACTTCTTCAAGACTGTTTTAATTTGTTTAGTAGTCTATTTGTTTTTATGTTTAAAGATATTGTCTTATCTACTTGGGATTCAAATATAAAAAGACAAATATTATTTTTTTTAACAGATCCAAAGCTTAAAATAAATAATTCATTATGAGGAACGAATTTATAGCTTTTACAATTATCTCACTCTTATTAGTAGGCTTAATTTCTTTTTTTGTTTGGCCTCCCTTTTGGTTCACCTTAATTCCTTTGATACCTTTATTGCTTTTAGGCTGGTATGATATGTTTCAAAGAAAGCACGCCATCATGCGTAATTTTCCAATCCTAGGAAGGGGAAGATACCTTATGGAAAAAATGCGCCCAGGTGTCCAGCAGTATTTTATAGAATCTGATACAGAAGGAAAACCATTTGATCGTTTAAATAGATCCATCATTTATCAAAGAGCGAAAGATGTTTTAGACACAACACCATTTGGAACACAACTAGACGTATATGCAGAAGGTTATGAATGGATGAATCATTCCATTGCTTCCATTGATCCACACAAATTGGATCAAGATCCGAGAACGATTGTTGGAGGTCCTGCTTGTAAGCAATTGTATCCAGCTTCATTATTTAATGTATCAGCAATGAGCTTTGGTTCCTTAAGTAGCGCTGCGATTATGGCCCTTAACGGCGGAGCAAAAATTGGTGGCTTTGCACACAATACTGGAGAAGGAGGCATAAGTCCTTACCACAAAAAATTTGAAGGAGACCTTATCTATCAAATTGGTACTGGCTACTTTGGATGTAGGTCCAAAGATGGACACATAGACTGGGATGAATTTGTAAAAAGATGTGAGGAACCAAGCGTAAAAATGGTAGAATTAAAATTATCACAAGGAGCAAAACCAGGACATGGAGGAATATTGCCAGCTAAAAAAGTGACTAAAGAAATAGCAGAGATTCGAGGGATAGAAATGGGTAAAGATGTATTGTCCCCACCTTACCACAAAGAATTCGACTCTCCGATGGGTCTTTTGCAAACCATAAAAAAGATGCAAGACCTCTCAGGAGGAAAACCAATAGGATTCAAATTATGTGTTGGATCAAAGCAAGAGTTTTTTGCCATCTGTAAAGCCATGATCAGTTCTGGTATACGCCCAGATTTTATCGCTGTGGATGGAGGTGAAGGAGGAACTGGAGCAGCACCCTTAGAATTTTCAAATTCAGTAGGCATGCCTTTTAAAGAAGGTCTCGCTTTTGTGTACGACGCCTTAGTCGGTTTTGACTTGAAAAAGGACATCAAGATTTTCGCAGCTGGAAAAGTAGTGACGGGATTTCACATATTCCGAGCCTTAGCTCTAGGTGCAGATGCTTGTTATAGTGCAAGAGCGATGATGATGGCAGTAGGGTGTATCCAAGCTTTAGAATGCAACAACAATCATTGCCCGACAGGGGTTGCCACACAAGATCCAGAATTAGTAGCCGGCTTAAATGTGGAAGACAAAAAAGATAGGGTAGCCAATTACCACAATGAAACCGTCCACAGTTTTGTAGAGTTGATGGCTGCTGCTGGAATCAAAGAGCATGAGCAAATCAATAGACGCCACATCAATCGTAGGATTAGTATGAATACCATAAAGCGTTACGATGAAATTTATCCTTACGTCGAGAAGGGCGCTTTTTTAAACATGGATACTTGTCCGGAAGAATATAAGATATTTTTAGAGGAGGCTCATGCAGAGAGATTTGACTAGGTTTACTAAACCTCCAAGGTTTAGTAAACCTAAGGAAATAAAATGAATTAGCCAACATAAATAAAAAAGGCCTACTAAACTTTCAAAGTTTAGTAGGCCTTTTTTATAGAAACAGCTAACAGCTATCAATTATTGTTAAACCAAACTTGCATTTTGTTTCAACAAGTTTAATAAGTATTCACCATAGCCACTCTTGATGTATTTGTTACCAAGATTTTCTAACTGTGCATCATCGATGAAACCCATCTCCCAAGCGATCTCTTCAATGCAACCAATTTTTAGTCCTTGACGATCTTCGATTACTTCAATAAATTGACCTGCTTGAATCAAAGATTTGTGCGTACCAGTATCTAACCAAGCTACACCTCTGTTCAATACTCCAACAGAAAGTTTGCCAGCTTCTAAATAATGCTTGTTGACATCTGTGATTTCATATTCTCCTCTTGCAGAAGGTTCTAAGTTTTTAGCCACTTCTACGACAGAGTTGTCGTAAAAATACAAACCAGGAACAGCGTAATTAGATTTCGGTTGTGCTGGTTTTTCTTCTATAGTCAATGCTTTAAAGTCTTTATCAAATTCTACGACACCATATCTTTCCGGATCTGCTACTTGATATGCAAAAACTACCCCTCCACTTGGGTTAACACTTTTTTGCATCAATTCTTTCATCCCACTACCGTAAAAAATATTATCACCTAGGATTAAAGCTGCAGGATCCTTTCCTATAAATTCTTCGCCAAGCACAAAAGCCTGGGCAAGACCATTAGGTTCGTATTGAGCCTTATAAGAAATGTTGCACCCTATTTCAGAGCCGTCTCCTAATAATTTTTCAAAGTTAGGTAAGTCTTGAGGGGTGGAGATTAAAAGTATGTCTTTAATTCCAGCCATCATTAAAGTAGACAATGGGTAGTAGATCATCGGTTTGTCATAGACAGGCATTAATTGCTTGCTGACAGCAAGAGTAAGTGGATATAATCTAGTACCAAGACCTCCTGCTAAAATAATTCCTTTCATGATTTCGAATTGTATATTAAGTTGTTTGCCTCATTTCCCTTTCTTGGAAAATACGTTTTATTCTTAAGATGAGTTCAGCTGGTTTGAATGGTTTTGGAATAAAGTCGTTTGCGCCTACTCTAAAAGCTTCGAGTACAGTTTCTTCTTCTTCAAGCGCAGAGATCATAATGATAGGAAGGTCCATTTCGAGGTCATTTCTCACATAATCTACCAATTGAAGCCCTGTAAAATAGGGCATCATTATATCTGCTACCACTAAATCCGGGCTTTCTTCTTCAACCTTTTTAAGGGCTTCTTTCCCATCTTTAGCTGTAATTACCTTGAATCCTTGCTTATTTAGTCTGAATTCTAAGGAAGTTAGCAGTATTTCTTGATCCTCGCACACCAAAATTTTCATAATTCCTTCACGACTTTGCTTCTGAAGGCAAAGATAGGAATTATTTTAGGATGCTTAGAGCCTAGATAACTCGATTTTAAGTTCAGGAATAACTCTTTCCATACAAGAATAGATGGTGTTGACTAATACAGGAATTTGATCTAGATCTTGTTCTGATTTACAAAGTACTTCTACAGTTTTATTGGCCACAGTCATATCATCATTCCCAACGTATGCTAAGGTTGACTTCATTTTATGACTAACTTCACTTAATTCAGCCCATGAACTAGCTGTAGCCAATTCTTTCATTTTGTCCATTTCTACTGGCAGTTCCTCTAATAACATTTCCAAAAGTACTTTTTTCATTCCATTGTCGCCATCTGACATTAGTTCTAAATACTCTAGGTTGATAAACTGATAGGTGTTACTTGTAATCATCTATAGGTCCTTTTAAAATTTAATTTGTTTCTTGAAGCTTTATATATGTACTGATCTTATGAAACAATTGTTCTGGTTCAAATGGTTTTAACACAAAATCATTCATTCCATAATCTTTATACCGTTCATTTTCTTTAATGTTAGCATGAGCTGTCATTGCAAGGATAGGAATTTTGGATTTTTCATTATCCATTTTCCTGATCGCCTGAGTAGCTTCATAGCCGTCCATTATAGGCATTTGAATATCCATTAAAATAATGTCGAAATCCGATTCCTTGACTTTCTCTACCGCCTCCTTTCCATTTACTGCAATCTGCATTTGAATGTTAGGAAATTGTTTCTTTAAAGTCTGGGTAGCCACTACACGATTAATTGCATGATCTTCAACGAGTAGCAAACTGTATGTAGTATTTGGATCTAAAGATTCTAATATTGGTTTAGCAGCATCAGGTGCTTCTCCTTCTTCAAAGATTAGGTCAAAATAAAATCTTGAGCCTTCTCCTACCGTGCTTTCTACCCAAATTTTACCCCCTTGATATTCGACGAGATTTTTGGCGATGGACAATCCTAAGCCTGTACCCTCGTAAATACGCTCCTTTGAGCGGATACGAGTAAACGTCTCAAAAATTACTCCAATTTTATCGCCAGGTATGCCAATCCCAGAATCTTCTACCATAAATTGAACATGCCAGGAACCATGACTTTCATTCAATTCAATGACTTCGATCCTTATGAGACCATCATCCGTAAATTTTATAGCATTACCTACCAGGTTATAAAGTATTTGATTTAGTCTTAGTTTGTCGCCTACTAAGTATTTTGGAATTCTTGGATTGATGTCCAATTGGAAGCTCAAGTTTTTCTCAAAAACTTTATACTGCATCACGCTTAATAAATTAGCGAGTAGCTCATGGAGATCAAAGTTTTCATAATCAAATTTGATTTTACCATTTTGTATAGATGAAATCTCCAGAATATCATTTACAATTCCAAGGAGTATTTCGGAAGATTGTTTAATCGAAGACAAGTAGTTAAATTGTTCTTCGTTTAAGTCCGTTTTTAATACCAAGTTACTCATGCCTAAAATCGCATTCATAGGCGTACGCATCTCATGACTAATACTGGCTATAAATTGCTCTTTTAGCGCATTGGTTTTGTCCGCAATTTTTCGATCTTCTCTTAATTTTTCAGCTAGTTTCTTTTCAGTTATGTCGGTGATAAAACCATTTACTCCGTTGAAGCTGCCATATTCCATTTTACTTGCTGAAATAATGCAATGTTTAATGTTACCATCTCTACACGTGATATCCACTTCTTCTTCTACAACATTATTAGTAGCTTGGATTCTTTCTAGGAAATTATCCCAAAATTCATTATCCGCAAATAGTTTTTTGATGTTAAATTGCTCTAATTCATTTGCTTCATAACCAACTATCTCACTAGTAGACTTATTGAAATCGATCAAGGAACCGTCAAATTCGCAAACGTAAATTCCATCTTTTGAATTGGTAAAAATATTCTGATACCTAAGTCTCGCTTCCTGTAGTTGATCATAAAACTTCTTTCGCTCAATAGAGAATCGAATCGTCTTAGCAAAGATATCTACATCATAACTTCCTTTCACCAAGAAGTCTTGAGCGCCATATTTGACTGCATCAAGTCCTAGTTTTTTATCTGAATGCCCTGTTAAGACAATGACATTCATGTTAGGATAAGCATTAAGTAATTTCTCTAAGGTTTGAAAGCCACTACTATCTGGGAGGCTTAAATCCAATAAGACTGCAGCAAAATCATTGGACTTGCCTATTTCTTCTAAGCCCTGCGTCAAAGTTTGCTTTACATTTAAGGTGCAACCTTCAAGGCCAGACTCTGCCAGAAACAGCTGTACCATTTTTGCATCTGCTGGATTATCTTCAATCAGCAGGATCTTGTTGATGTGCTTTTCCACGGCCAATTCCGTATTTTTACTTCTTATTGTTGATCCATCTAATATAGGTGGATAATCTGAACTGCTTGACATAATAATTTATATTATTTAAGCAGGGGGATGAGATAATAGTTGTCGTGTTGTAAAGGTTCAAGTTTTAGTAGGTAGGAAAATAAGGCATTTACTTAGTCTCTTGGTGTAAATACAAATTTCGGACCTAAAGTGTCAATTATGAATAGGCAGTAATAATCATTAGGATTTTTAAAGATTTCTATAAAACTTTTTACCCTCTCTTCTTTGATGACGTTTTTAGTGGCTAATTCTTCCAAGGTACTTACTTGTAGGTTTAAATTGGTTTCATTTCCTGTTAAAGGGATTCCGATGTCAATGCTTTGCGGACTTATGATAAAAATAGGATATTTAGAAATTTCTTGATTGATCAATTCGTCTGAGGCCCTATCCATCATTGGATAATAAGGTTCTAGGTCTTTTTTGATTTTATTTAATCTTCTTTCTGTATCCATCTTATTTTTTTTAGCCTTTCGGCAAATACGCTATTTTAAACTTAATAAAGCTACGTTCTCAATGTGGTGTGTATGTGGAAACATATCTACTGCTTGCATTTTGTCTAATTTATAAACCTCAGACAAAAGCTTAATGTCTCTAGCCTGCGTAGCTGGATTACAACTTACATATACAAGGACAGGAGCTTTGAGCTCGAGCAATAATTTCACAACCTTAGGATGCATGCCTGCTCTAGGTGGATCTGTAATCAAGACATCTGGTTTGTCATGCTTGTCAATAAATTCTTGAGATAGAATGTCCTTCACATCACCAGCATAAAAAATTGCGTTTTCTATTCCATTTAATTCACAATTTAATTTTGCATCGTCTATGGCTGAGGCTACCTCTTCAATCCCTACGACCTGTTTGCAATTTTCCGCTAGAAACAAAGCTATACTACCTATACCTGTATAAAGATCGTAGACATTTTCTGTGCCTTTTAAATCTGCAAATTTTTCTACCACCTCAAAAAGGCGAACTGCTTGTTTTGTGTTAGTTTGAAAAAATGATTTCGGTCCTATCCTAAAAGTAACAGCTCTAAGTTTTTCTTCAATCCACTCTTGGCCGGCATAATGGATCATAGGAAGATCTAAAATAAAGTCGTTTTGTTTTTCATTGATGCAATAGAAAACTGAACTTATTGCTGGAATTTTTTCTAAGATTTTATCTAATAATTGCCCAATGAGTTCTTTTTCGTTTTTGAAAAAACTGATGATGATCATGCTTTGATTAAGTGTTGTCGTGCGCACCAGTATATGCCGCATGATGCCTTCCATACCTCTTACGTCAAAAAAGCTCAAACCCAGTTCCTTGGCAAATTCTTTTGCGCTTAAGCGGATTTCATTGGAAGGATCTGTCTGGAGATGGCATTTGTTGATGTCTACGATCTTATCAAATGCTCCTCTTCTGTGGAAACCTAATACATCATCAAGGTTAGAGACACCTTGTTCAATTTCTTCTTTGGTAAGCCATCGTTTATTCGAGAAAGTAAATTCAAGTTTGTTTCTATAAAATTGGGTTTCTTCAGCAGGTAGAATTGGTAAGGTTTCTTCAGCCGTTATTTTTCCAATTCTTTGGAATACTTGTTTGACATGATCTTCTTTAAAGCTTATTTGGTTTTCATAAGCCATAAATTGTAAAGTACATCCACCACATACACCAAAATGTTCACAGAATGGCTCTATCCTTAAATCAGAGTAAGTATGAAAAGTTAGTGGATAGCCTTCGAAATAGGATTCTTTCTTTTTTAAGACTTGTACATCAACCACATCACCAGGGATCACTCGTTCTACAAAAACGATTTTTCCTTCTTCATCCCTTCCGACTCCACGACCTTTTTCTGCTAAACCATAGATCTCTATCTTTTCTAAGACTATTCTTTTCTTTCTTCTTTTTCTACCCATCTAATGCTGTGCTTTTAATAAAATGCATTAAGCAAACCTTATTATATAGTAAGCTTTTAAAGGCTGCAAAAATAGGAAATTATGTTATTAGCTGAGCATTTATCGTGTCAGGACGATGTAGTCTTTTATAAGGGTTTTTAAGAAATCTATCTTTTTAGCTGGGATTTCTTTGATGTCTAGTAAAGTCATGATTCGCTTAACCAATTGGTTGATGGCTGTGCTATGGGCTTGATTTGGGTGGTTTTTGTAGCGCATCAAAGTACTCTTCACCAAAAGCATATCCTTCTCCGTCAAGTTTTTTACCTCGGGAAATTGAGGCTCATACTCATCTAAGGTATTGATGGTTAAAATGTCTGATAGCCTGAATTGTTGACTCGATCGAAGTTTTATTACGGTTGTATTACCTGCCATGTCGCCAAGTCGTTGATTTTTTGAAGAAGAACTGATCATCATTGCGCCTATGATTCCTAAACAAAGGAAAGTATCAATGAAATGAAAGGTCGCTCTAATCAGCAAATCACTTAAACTCGGTTCTTGGCCATCTATTCTCACTACTTTAATACCAACCGCTTTTTTTCCGAGCGATTGGCCATTGGAAAAGATTTCCATCGAGATGTGATAAAATATAAAAGAAACTAGTGGCATGACACTAGCGATCATAGACAAATACCTATCTCCATTTAGTAAGCCAAAACTGGCTAAGAAAAAAATAAAAGCAATGACTAGGATACCAATAATGATTGCGTCAATTAAAAGTGCAATAAAGCGCTCTCTTAGCACCGCCAATTCATATTCAATGATGACATTTTGGGTCGTTCTTATATCAATCGTATCCATTAAGGCAATTTACAAGATTGTACGCATCAAAATTGTATTTATTACGTTTTTAATGCTAAATTTCATCTGATCTAAACAGTTAATGTAAAATGTATTGAGCTAGGGCTCTAAATTTAATGAAAGAAACAAGTTTCATAAAGCAGAAGAAAGATAAATGGCAAGAATTTGAAAAAGTTCTTGAGAATGAAACCCAAGACCCTGATGCTTTAAAGGATATTTTTATTGAAATTACTGACGATTTATCCTACAGTAGAACTTTTTATCCCAATCGATCAGTTCGTGTTTACCTAAACAGTTTAGCTCAAAAGATTTTTCAAAGCATCTACAAAAACAAAAAGTCTGAACGAAGTAGACTCAAATTGTTTTGGACAGATGAATTACCAAAGTTGGTTTATGAAGCAAGACCTGCTTTTAGACTTTCCTTTTTAGTATTTCTTGGTTCTTTCTTAATTGGCTGGTTGAGTTCTTCGATGGACATCGAATTCTCTAGAACCATCTTAGGAGACAGTTACGTCGATATGACTATTGAAAACATAGAGTCTGGTGATCCAATGAAAGTGTACAAGGAAAGCAAACAATTCGGAATGTCAATGGGCATCACAATAAACAATTTGATGGTTGCTTTTTTAACATTTTTCTTAGGAGTATTTTATGCGATAGGTTCGATAGGAATACTATTAAGAAATGGAGTTATGGTAGGAGCCTTCCAGCATTTCTTTTACGAGAAAGGTGTCTTCTTAGAATCGTTTTTAACCATATGGATCCATGGAACTTTGGAGATTTCAGCAATAATAATCGCTGGTGCAGCGGGAATAACAATGGGCAGAGGCTTGGTTTTTCCGGGAACTCTTTCTAGAATAAAGTCATTTCAAATTTCTGCCAAAAGGGGACTTAAAATAATGATCGGAATAGCCCCAATATTTATCCTAGCTGGATTTATTGAAGGCTATTTAACCAGAATGACGGATACACCTGATTTTATACGGGCTATGTTTATTTTAATTTGCCTTGCTTTTGTATTGTTTTACTTTGTTTGGTATCCACGCTATAAGGCAAAAACAGGATATAAGGTATCTTTTGATGAAGAAAAGATTCCTCCAGATAATAATCATTTGATTTCCTATTTTAAGATTAAGTCTACTGGAGAAGTATTTACCGATGCATTTAGGTTTCTATCTAAAAACATAAAAAGCATCTTGTTGGTCACTTTAGGAGCAGCTTTATTGTATGTACTATCAGTACTTTACTTTTTTGAAATCGACATTGAGTCTTATTTTTATTTTGAAGAAGATCCTTTTAATAAAGTAAGCGAATTTCCACAGTTTTTTTACATCAAAGGGAGGTTGCTATTTTTCTTTTTGAATGTATTGTTGCTCAGCATTGTTACATTCGTTGTTTTGAGATTGCTTATGGTCGATGAAGCTGATCAAGAAGAAGAAACAATGAGTGCTAATCTTGGAAAAATAATTCAGTTTTTAAAAATATTTACCATTTCCATCTTAACGGTCGGATTGATGGCCACGAATCAATGGTACACCTTGATTGGAATCATACTTTTATACCCTCTATTCTTTTATTGGAAATATGACGCCTTTACGGGCAGGCAAAACATTTTTGCTTCACTTGGAAGTTCATTTGGTTATTTTGGTAATGGTTTTGGTAAAGGCCTAGGTTTAATGTTGTCCTATTTTTTATTGGGCGCATTCTTTTATTGCATTTCTGCAACAGGCTTGTTTTGGTTGTATGTTGATTTCATAGCTATGAATTTAAATATGGAGCAAGCTGCATTGGATAGATTTATTCTGGCCTTGCTTATTTTTTCAAGTTACTTTTTTATCATGATGATCTATGTATTGTTTTTATCTGGTTTTGGCTTTTTATATTATAGCAATAGAGAAACCCTGGAAGCCATAGACCTTAATGAAAGGATAAATGACATTGGGGTAAAAAGTAGAATTAGAGGCATAGAACGAGAGATATAATGAAATTGATAAAATACATATTGTTTTTCTTTATCCTGTTCAAGTTTTGCACAGAAACTTTAGCTCAAGCTAATGATGGAGAAGCTGTGTATTTAGAAGAGTCTATTCCTGTTGAAAATTTTGATCCTGAATCCATCGAAGAAGCTAGGGGAGATTTAAATTATGCGGATGATTATTTTAAAAGAAAAAATAAAAAGCGTAAAAACCTAGATACAGATGCAGAGTTTGGAAATGTAATCGCAGGAATAATTAAAATAGTATTTATCGTTTTGATCATAGGTATTTTGATAGCGATTATAGCTAATATGCTAAGTGCAGGAAATTTGTTTAAGCCAAAAAGTAAAAGAATAAAAGGAAGTGTGTCAGATTTAGATTTTAAAGAAATTGAAGATAACCTTAAAGATTCAGACATAGAAAATTTCTTAGAGAAAGCAATTGCCGACAAAGAATATAAAGTCGCCGTTAGGTTGTATTTTTTAATGACGATCAGAGACCTCTCCGAACAAAAGATGATCAAGTGGAAAAAAGATAAAACCAATAGGGCTTACGTTCGAGAAACAGGTCGCTTTTCCTTTAACTCAAAATTTAGAGAAGTAACCAACATCTTTGAAAGGATATGGTATGGAGACTTTAATTTAACTGCTGGTGATTTTACAGTAATACAACCTAAATTTAAATCCTTGCTTCAGGAAATTAAAAATATGAATTCGTGAATTCAAAATACATCATATTTTTTGTTGGCTTCATCGCGCTCATTGGGCTCATCTTTTTTGCTGTTAACTCTAGTAAGAAAGCTAAATACAATTGGCAGACACAATTTAGAATTGAGGATAAAGATGTTTATGGATTATCTATTACAAAAAACATTATTAAAGCCTTACCAAACAGAGAACTTAAAGAAGTGGATTCAAGATTAGGAGCCTATTTTGAGGAGTCGACTGCTACCGGAACCAATGATAATTATTTTTTCATTGGGCCAGCTTTGTTTTTAGATAGTTTAGATGTGAAAGCTATTTTAGAATTTGTTGGAGCAGGTAACAAAGCTTTCATTTCCAGTTTGTCCATCCCAGACAATTTAATGGAAGAACTCCACGAGTCTTGTTTAGAAGATTGGTATTGGTATGACTACGAATACTTTTACGAAGATACTGCTTATCTTCAATTGAATCATTTAGATCTTAAAACAAATTGGAGTACTGATGTATTTAAAATGAAAAGAGACAGTGGCCTGGTCTTTAAAGATTGGTCTTACATTAGTGACTCTTTAATCTGTCAAGATGAAGGTGCATTAATACCTCTAGGCAAATACGATAACGATAAAATAAATTTTGTCAAAAGACATTATAAGAATGGAGTGTTTTACTTACATACTACGCCTTTAGCTTTCGCCAATCTCCATCTTTTAAAAGATGAAAACGTAGCTTATCTAAATGCAGTCTATGCACATTTAAACACGGGTGATGTGATTTGGGATGATTTCAATCGAATTTCTTTAAGTGCAGGACGCAGGATGAACAACAGAACTTCAATCAGCAGTGATGGTCCTTTAAAGTATATCTTGCAACAACCCGCTTTTGCCTGGGCTTGGTACATATTGCTAGCACTTGGCTTGCTCTATTTGGTCTTTAGAGGCAAACGAAGCCAAAGAGTTATTCCAGTAATAGAAAAAAATAAAAACAGTTCCTTAGAATTTATTGGTACCATAGGAACCATGTATTTTATGCAAAATGATCACAAGAAATTATGCCTTGAACAAATGAGCTTATTCCTTTCAGATGTGAGGGAAAATTATAGAGTCAATACCAATGTTGTCGATGAAAGTTTTGTCAATAAGCTGGCGCAAAAAACTGGAGTGCCTAAAGCGCTAATCACAAAAATAATTAAATACAATACCAACATATCGCATTCTGACTTTGTCTCAGAAAATACGATGATAGAGTTTTATCAATTAATAAATCAATTTACAAAAACTGCCTCAACTAAGAATTATGCCGTTTGATGAATTAAATAAAGAAAACAATCCTTTGGAAAATCAACCCATCCAAAATCAACCTTTTGGACAAGAGCAAGTACCACCAGTATCCAATTGGCAAAGCAATCGACTTGATTTGTCGAAGGTCACTAAGATGGCTCAAATTTTAAAGGGAGAATTGCGAAAAGTGATCGTAGGTCAAGAAGAATTGATGGACTTATTATTGGCATCCATCTTAGTAGGAGGACATGTCTTACTAGAAGGAGTTCCTGGGATTGCTAAGACCCTTACGGCAAAATTGATGGCTCAAGCAATGGATGCAGGTTTTTCTAGAATCCAGTTCACACCAGATCTTATGCCGACAGATGTATTAGGTACGAATGTTTTTAACGTAAAGAATTCAGAATTTGAATTTAAGAAAGGCCCAATATTTTCAAACATTATATTGATTGATGAAATAAATCGTGCGCCCGCTAAGACACAAGCAGCACTTTTTGAAGTGATGGAAGAATATCAAGTAACCATAGACGGCATCACTCGAAAAATGAGCTTCCCATTCTTTGTGATCGCCACACAAAACCCTGTGGAGCAAGAAGGAACGTATAAGTTACCAGAGGCTCAATTGGATCGATTTTTATTTAAAGTAAACATTACTTACCCCGATTTAAAAGAAGAAAGAGAAATCCTTGAAAAATTTAGAACGGACTTTTTAATAGATAAAAAACCGCAGGTACAAAAAGTGATTAAACCAGAGATGATCACAGAAGCCAGAGATTTAATTGAAAAGGTTTTCATCAAAGACAGTTTATTGGATTACATTGCCCAAATAGTGCACAGTACAAGAAACAGTGGCGACTTATTCTTAGGAGCTTCGCCAAGAGCATCCTTAGCTTTAATGAAATCAAGCAAGGCAGTAGCGGCGATGGAAGGAAGAGATTTTGTCACTCCAGAAGACATACAATACATCGCTTACCCTGTCTTAAATCACAGAATCATCTTAACCCCAGAAAGAGAAATGGAAGGGGTAGATACTAAAGAGGTGATCAATGATTTAATTAAGAAAATAGAAGTGCCTAGATAAAATAAATAGCATTCGAGCTAAAGGAAATAGATGAAGAATTTGTATTTGACAGATCGTTTTTTTATGATTTTTGGAATAGTAATTTTATTATTCCTTCTGGCATTTCCATTTCCTTTGTTTTTTAGAATTGCACAATTAGTATTGATCATAGCTGTTGCAGTGGTGCTCTTAGATCTATTGATTTTATACAGTAAAAATGATATGATAAAAGGGAAAAGAATTCTACCCAAAGTACTTTCCTTAGGAGATGAAAATAACATAAAGATAAAAATTACAAATCTTTCAACTTTAAATTTACATACCAGCATAGTAGATGAGCTTCCGAAACAGTTTCAAAAAAGAGACTTTGAATTGCAGACTTTATTAAGTGCCGAAGAAGAGCAAAGTCTAAACTACAATCTTCGCCCATTGGAACGAGGTGTCTATTCCTTCGGAAAAATCAATGTCTTCATAGAATCATTTTTACGACTAGCACAAAGAAGAATCTGCATTGAAGCTGATACAGAAGTAGCCGTATATCCATCAATCCTTCAGATGAAAAAATATGAATTGATGGCATTCAGTCGAATCACCACCAACGAAGGTTTGAAGAAAATGAGGCGGATTGGGCAAAGTTATGAATTTGAACAAATTAAAAATTACGTGCCAGGCGATGACTACAGAAGTGTAAATTGGAAAGCAAGTAGCCGACGAGCACAATTGATGGTCAATCAATACGAAGACGAAAAATCACAGCAAATATATAGTGTCATAGATAAGAGCAGAAACATGCGCATGCCTTTTGGTGGCTTAAGCCTTATGGATTATGCCATTAATACAGCGCTCGTCATTTCCAATGTGATTTTGCAAAAACACGACAAGGCAGGCTTGCTTACTTTTTCAAATAAAATAGGCGCTACCATTAAAGCCGAACGAAGACCTGCACAACTAAATAAAATCATCACCGCCCTTTATAAAGAGAAGCCGAGAGATTTAGAAGCTAATTATGAAATTCTTTATCATGCGGCTAGAAAATTAATCAAAGGTCGGAGTTTGTTTATCTTATACACCAATTTCGAAAGTACGCAAGCAGCCATGAGGGTATTGCCGATCTTAAGAAGGATAAACAACTTACATCTCTTGGTTGTTGTTTTTTTTGTAAACACAGAAATAGAAGATTACGCCAAATTAGAAGTGACCACCACAGAAGAAATTTACCATCAAACGATAGCCCGTAAATTCATCAACGAAAAAGAAAAGATCGCTCAGTCATTTAATCAATTTGGTATCCAAACCATATTAACTCGTCCTGAAGACTTGTCCATCAATACGATCAATAAGTATTTAGAGTTGAAGGCGAGGGGATTGATATAGTGGTTGGGGGTCGCCGGTCATTCGTCTTTGGTCGTTTGATATTATGATTTCAAAATGATTTATGTCTCCAAACTGCCCTTGCACCTCAGAAGATCCACCACCTCCTGTTGCTCCAACTCCATGTGCGGAATGTGATCCGCCAAGCTTGGAGCAAGAGCAACAAGATTACTTGGATGATTTAGTAGATTGGGTTGAGAGCATAGCTTATACTGGAGACATAGAGTTTCCAATTGTTATGTGCAGAATTACCTTATGTAACGGTACTCAAGTCTCGATTCCGCAGCAATATCTAGATGAAAATCCTATACCTGGATTTCCAGATCCACCTATGTGTGAATCTACAGAAACAATACCAGAACCACCGCCTTGCATCAAATTGAACTTGCCATTCCGGATGAAGATTTCCTACGATTCGCCCAATGATTCCTATTCAGGTGCGATACCACAATACAATGGTAATATATCGCAGATCGAATCTCAGATCATGTACAAGGACATAGAGGCCAATAATTATAAATACGACAAACTAGATAGACTAAAGAGTACAGACTATTGGTGGAAGTCTTGC
>CALDYJ010000143.1 GCA_937941095.1 uncultured Saprospiraceae bacterium
TCAAGTATTGAATCATTATCCTTCCAACACCTAAATTCCAATATTTCTTTAGCACAGAAATGCCGAATACTCCGTGATGTTTCACCTTTCTTTTGTGGCTAGCTTTGAAGTTCAACATCCCAGCTATTTCACCGTCTATGATTCCAAGGATAAACAAACAATTCGGCGCCTCATTGTGTTCTTGGACCATCTTCTCTTCTTGTTCGATGGTGTAATCAAATTCTGAACCGTCAAAGGTTAGGTTTTCTGTTTCATCACCAACTGTCTTTCCGAACTGGATCATTGCATCTGCATCATCAATTGTCGCATTCCTTATAGTAAGGGTCAATCCATTTTTTAAATTTATTGTTTTCATCTTTTTGGATGTTGGGTTCTTGGATGTTGGCTTTGTTTCTTCGCTTGCTCGATTGTTCGATTGTTCGATTATTCGATTGTTCGATTATTCGATTATTCGAATGTTCGAATGTTCGACTGTTCGAATGTTCGATTATTCGATTATTCGACTGTTCGATTATTCAACAGCCACAATGAACTTTTTAACAATTTGTTCTCCAGACTTCGAATAAAACTTTAAATAATAAATCCCACTTTCAAATGAGTTCATATTTAGCAAGGTAGATGTTTTTTCCCTTACATCAAAAGTCATCAAAACTTGGCCATTCAAATTATAACAGTTGACAAAATCAAATTCATGCTTTGGATCTAAAGAAATGTTTAGTTCATCGCTGCATGGAATCGGATAAATTTTTAAAGATTCAGTAGCCAAATGATCATCGTAGGTGTTCCCTATTTTAGAAGATCTTTTTTCTAGTTCATCCTTTCTTATATTTTGTGCACAAGGGACTTCTAATAAATGTTTTCTTTCGGTCCACATTCCATCCAAGCCCCATTTTCCATCCCAAAAATTGATGTAAGCATAATCATTTTCCCGGCTGTTAGCTGAAACAACATTATCGAACGAAAAGTTTCCTCCGGAAGTCCAGACAAAATTATTTTCTAAATTTTCATCATTTAATCCAATGAAGAATATTTCATCAGGCATGTTACTGTAAAGGAAATCATTTTCTTCCTTTGACTCAATAGAAGCTAGGTGGCCTATCGTATTCGATTGATTATTTGCTTCGCTCCAAGTAGATTTTTGGGAAGAGTAGAAATAATAGCTGCCTTCAAATTCACCAATAAAATGATAACTTTCATAAGTTGATGAGCAAGGCTCACTTTCGATGTTTCCGACTTTTATTTGACTGAAGGATGTGCTGATGTTGTTTGATTCATTACTTTCTGTGACTTCTTCTCTCCCATCGATAAACATGAGTAAATAATAATAGCCCTCATCCAACGCATTCGGCACGTAAAAACTTGATTTGATTTTTTGGATGCCTTGTCCCGCTACCAACAAGCTTGCGCTGGTAGATGATCCTTGGACATCCGAAGGGCTAAGGTTTTTGTCTTTCGACAAATACGCATGTACTCGAAAGCCTTGTGCATTTTCTGAACCTATGTTTTTTATGTCAAACTGATAGTTCAAGTAACTTCCTTGATCGACTGCTGATTCTTCGACCAAGATGTTTTCTAAAATCAAGTCTGGTCCATTTGTTTCGGGAGCGTCGTTTTCAACTTTGACACTAAATTGGCAATAGCCAGTATTTCCGCAGGCGTCTGATAAGCGGTAAGTTATCTGACTTTCTCCAAGAGGAAAAAATGAGCCTCTTGAAAAGCCTTGAGTTTGCACGATTTGAATTTCTTTCGCTTGGCAAGTGGTATTGGCATTTGGCAAAGCCCAAGAAACAAATGCACCATTGGTCGAGGTTGCTCTGACAATGTTGAAAGGGCAAGCTGTTACACTTAAAGTCGACTGATCATTTACAACATTACTCTCCTCATTTTCTCCGCTAATGTTTAGATCATCAATGTTCAAAATGGGAGATTGAGGATTTGAGTATTTATGAATAAATCTAAAACTGATCACCTCGCCATCATAATGGCCTAAATTTACGGTGAAGTTTTTGTAGCTACTTTTTTGGTAAGGAGATCCTTCAAGAAAGGTGATCAATTGATTACCTCTCCTTTCCCATAATTTGACGCAAGAATTATTACAATCTGTGCATGCCTCAAGTGACAGACTTGTCTGGGAAATGTCCTTGCCCAAAGTATTCCCAAAAGAATAAGAAAAAGATAAGCGATTGGATTTTTTATTGGAGAGATCTATTTGAGGAGAAGTTAAAACTTGTTCTGCAGGATCTGCACGATGTGCGATGGTATTAATGCTGATCCAAGAATTACCAGCACTATGCAGGATGTCCCAGTTGGATTCATTGCTTATTTCTCTCCCAATCGTTGTATGGCTTGACCAATCACGAGGCAGCTCATCATAAAGTGTATATTGGTCAAAGTCTTCATTAAAATCCCCTGCTAAGATTTCATCTTCATTATTGAAAAATAAATTTTGCCGCTTTTCATTATTGCTCAAAGTATTTTCAAAACTTCCATTTGGTGAAGAGACTCTAAAAAGCAAATCGTTATTGCCTACATTCAATTGAATAGGACTTAGGAGGTAATCGGAATATTCACCATAACGAAGATCTGTGTAAATCCTTTTTGCACCTAAAAAGCGTCCGTCTAAATAACAAGACACCGTAAAATACTTTAATCGCTCCCGTCCTTGATTTCTGATTCTAATGATGGGTTGATATTCATCCGCACAAATTCTAGGTTTTTCTCTTTTTACTTCTACTAAATTTAATTCATTTAATGGTGCTAATTGGCAACCATAAGAAGAAACCAAAGAAGACCTTGGAAAGACCATTAATGACTTATACATTCGTTCTCTCTGTCCTTCCGTAAAACGATCTCTACCGCTGCAATAAGACATAAAGTTTAATGAAGAATTCAAAGCATTTCTTGAACCACCACAAAGCACTTGGCCACATTGAGCCCTTACATGTGGTGGAGTATCACAGACTTTATCGCCTTGTAAGCTACAATTATCGTTATCAGGACATCCACTTCCATCTCCATTGAAAGTGTGCAATAAGTTAAAACCATGACCAACTTCATGAACTAATGTTGATCCTTTTACACCATTATAGGTAATCATAGTGCCATCATATTTTCCACCATTGGGATACTCAGCAAAACCGATCAACTGGCCTGAAGCTGATTTTATTTGATTCACTACCCAGACATTGTAATAATCTGTACTAGGCCACCGACTTAAATCTTTGGCAAATTGAGGATTTACACCTACGTCTCCTGAATGCCTGATTCCATACTTTTCATAGCCAAATAATACCCTACCGTCTATCCTATTGATCCCATTGCTTGGTTGGTTTTGAGGATTGAAGTTTGCTAAACAGAATTCAAATCCGAAATCTTCATGGGCTGAGAAGGCTTCATTCAACATAGCTACGGACTCATAAATTTGATCATCCGAGATGTTCGCCCCTCTTCCCTGGGCTTCACCATTATGAATAATGTGAAAGACTAAAGGAATCAATATTGGTGTTTGCGAACTTCTGCTTGATTTTTCTAAATCATAAGACTCGAAAGCATCATTAGCTTTTTTCAAATTTCTTACATAGGCCTCATCATTGGCTTTTAATAAAACATGATGTTCATCTGTTCCACAATTTTGGGTGCTCCCCAAGATCGGAATTAACAATACTAGTACCGCAAGGATAAGTCTCATCTTATGCTAGATTTTAAATTAAATGGATGCTAGTAATCAATAGATTTAAGTGTTTTCGGGGTCGAAAACCTTAATTAATGGTATGAATAGACGTGAATTGAATCCAAATTTGGTTTGAAGGCGTGTTTTTTGGATTTTTTGGAGTCCACAAATGTAAATATTTAATCGTAGTCAAAGAAATTTTACCAGAACTCTACAAGATTTTACAATTAAATTATCCTAATTAATTGTTTATCAGTTAATTAGAATATTTATAGTTGTACAAGTATATAAATATGTACTTAATTCTTAGCATATAAGCCTGTAATTTTATGGTACAATTTGAATGAATAGCCCCAAATCAAGAAACCTAAAATGAAAAATAAAAATATAGATTGAGGCGAAGGTGTTTTGATTATTATTAAAACATCATTTTAATTCATTTCGAAAGTTGGCCAAAGGGTCAACTTCGAATGAGTTACCTGAAAGATTAGGAACGAATGAGCTGATAGATGTGTTAATCATGTATTCCTACATTTTATCTTGGGTCTCAATAATAAAAATAATTTAATTCGATCTATATGTCCAAATTGGGCAATATATAAACAAATTATAATCCTATATTGAACAAGGCGGACTCCAAAAAGCACTAAACATTGGACAAACATAAATAGATGAGACTGCTTAGGCTATTCTCTTTACTGCTTACCTCTACTCTTTTAGCTAGTACCTACTCAGCTAAGGGGCAAGATTATGTTGTTTGTCCAGACAACATTCCCGGTTTCCAGCTCCTGTCAGAATACAATGGTCATGCTTATTATCTCTCAGATGAGAATGAGGAATGGTTGACAGCAAGAAAAATTGCCCATGATTTAGGCGGATACCTCACTACCATTAATGATGCTGCAGAAAACGAGCATATCCATGCTAACATTTCGGAAATTGTCTTTATTGGTTACAATGACGCCAATGAAGACGGAGAGTTTACCTGGGCCAATGGGGATGAATCACAATATGTAAATTTTACAGAGACACCGGAAAGACAATTTGCCATGATGAATCCTTGGGACGGTAGTTGGTCTTTTGAACAAGAATTTACTCGAAAAAGATTTATTGTAGAATTCTCCTGTGGAGAACTGATTGAACCTTGCGATTGTGGTTCAACGGATATGCCTGTCTGCGGAACCGATTTTGTAGATTACCCAAATCCCTGCGAAGCAGAATGTGCTGGTTTGTATGAATATTTTATAGGTACCTGTGATGAAAACTTTGGTCCCGATCTGGAAATAGCTAAAGTCAGAGGCTTTGCTCAAACTGGAAAGCTCGGAGAAGAGATTGCATATTTTGTTGACATTGTCAATTCTGGAAATCGGAACGCCTGGGATAAGTATCAGATAAAGGTGTACTTATCAAAAGACGACATCTTTGGTAATGGCAACGATACACAAGTTGGCGTATTATGTACAGGAAATACTCATATTGGAACGCTTGAGGATGTCTATGGAGAAATTGGAATTGGTGACTTTGTGCTAGAAGGTTCAAACTATCTCATCCTTGTTGTCGACGAAGATGATGTGATAAAAGAATTAGATGAAAACAATAATGTTTATGTCCATGATGAGCAAATATTAATTGAAAAACCATTTGACCCTGAAATAAACTGCCCAACTGAATTATTTGGTTACAACTTCCTTGGTCAATATGGAAACAACAGATACTTCATATCAAACTTTGAATTGCAATGGGAACAAGCCAAAGCTGAAGCCAACTCATTCGGGGTAAATTTGGTGAGCATTAACACCCAGCTAGAAAACATATTCCTTAGCAATCACATCAATGAAATTGCTTTTATCGGCCTACATGACATCGATGGTGATGGCGCCTATAATTGGGAGTCAGCTGATGAATATACTTATGAAAATTTTGCAAACCCTCCTTCTAATCCATATGTACATTTTAATGGATTCAATGGACTCTGGGGAGATGATGATGCTTTTACTCAAAGAAGATTCATCCTTGAATTTCCATGCGAAAGTGAATCCTTTTATGTGGACAATGATCCATGTGATGATGTTGAAGATGAACCTGATCCTAATAATGCCTGCGCCCCAGTTGAGATTAATTTTTTTAAAGAAGTCTCTTGTTTAGAGCATTTAGATGATGGGTCTTTTATCATCAAAGGCAAGCACAACAACAATTTTGTAGAAAATACTTACAGCATCAATGGCATCCTAAAGACATCTAAAATCAGTGATGTATTTTCTATTGTAGATTACAGTGTAAATTCGGAAAACATAATTGGCGCCGATAGATTTGGAAACGTGACTTCAAGCGTTAGAATTGATCAAAGAATCTTGAACACCTATAGCGGAGAGCAAAGTAATATAGCACTTGTCGAAAAAAGAGAACTTGGAGGTTATGCTTTGATTGCTTTTCATAATTTCCCAAATGTTGTGGTCGGTCCTGATGGCGTTGAAAGTAATCAGAATTTTTATCTCCACATCTTAGATGAAGATGGGATAGAAACAAACAGGACATTTGTAGGAAAAGTAACTTATGTAGACCCACCATCTAGTGGTGACACTTATTTGTTTTATAGAAAAATACTAAACCTCCCAAACGGAGGTACAAGATTTTATTACAGCATCGTTTACGAAAACAGCATCAACAATACTGAGCGAAGTGAAACATTTTATATTGATATTGATGAAAATTTTGCTGCTTCAGAAATTCAAGACGATGATTTCGATTGCGAATTTGGGCCGCATGGTTACAAAATAGAAAGTTTAAATTGTGGGAGTATCTATAAATTTAACAACGTCTGCTGGGGCGGAAATGGATTAGTATCTTCTTATGAAATCAGAGATTACGAAAGTCTCCCTTATCAATTAATCGTAAGACAGGATTTTGATCGCTCTTTTAGCAATGGCATCGAATGGCATAACATTCAATTTTATCAGGAAGAAAGTACTTTTCATTTTGCAAATGAAGTAAATTATTTGGATGAAGATTTATTTCCAGGCAAGCATCAAGTTAGTTTAGTTGACAATGCTTCTGGAGCAAGGCAAGAATTTGGAGAAGCCTATTTAGTTGGAGATCCACAATCAATTTTTCAAACTGAAGATGGAGCTTATAAAATTCTATCCACCAAAAACGGTGTGGTAGCTTTAGCGACCATCAATTGCAAAGATGATAATGAGTGCAACTGTGAAGAAATAGACGAACCCGTCTGCGGTTATAATGGCGAAACTTATGCGAACGCTTGTGAAGCTGAATGTGCCGAAGTTGGGTACTACGAAGGGGTCTGCGAAACATTACCGGATTTATCCATCACTTATTTATGTTGTCTTCCAGAAAGGAGTAAAATTGGGGAGACGGAAACTTTTAGTTTTGACCTATCTAATGACGGTGATGTTGATTTAGATGCACACATCTTAATCAATATGTACTTGTCCGAAGACCAAATACTAAACAATGAAGACGATATTGCCTTGGGACAAAAAGTATTGCAATATGTTCCAGCAGGTGAACTAAAGGGAATATCTGCAAATTTAAATTTTTCTTCCATTGAAAAAGGAACTTATTATTTACATCTAGCGATTGATCCTAATAATGTCATAGGAGAAAATAACGAACAAAACAATTTTTGGATTTCAGCTCAGACGATCATCATAGAAGAGGAAGAAATCATCATCCCGCCAACTGAATGTACGATTGAACTTGCCATTAGTGATGAAACCGTCTGTGTCACTGCCTTAGAAGATCAACTACAAATGGTTCTCCTTAATGATGAAGGTTATTTCAAAAACACCTATGATGGAATGGGTAACTTGATCAACTCAAACGCGGTGGATATCGATGAAGTTTATCCTAACCAAATTCTTTTACAAGGAAATAGATTAATTGAAATGACCCATTCTGGTGAAGTTGTAAACTCCATTGGGATTGATCCTGAGCTTTCTAGTGCTTATGGCCAAGGCTATAATAAATATGGCGATGTTTGTAAGAATGAAGATGGTACTTATTGGTTATCTGGTGTACTTTCAAGACCTCCAGGCAATCCAGATCAAGGGTTTCCTCAAGACGGCATGGGTGAAGATGAAATATGGATTCATCTTTTAAACCAAAACGGACAGCAATTAAGAAGATTAAAAATCAGAGAAATAACTTATTCTGCTACAGACTTCTACTACCTTTCAGAAGATCACTACCAAGTATTGAGTTTGATCCCATTGTCAAATGGAGGTGTAGAATTATTAGACTTACAAGCTTATTGGGATGGTCCAAATTATAATTATTTAAGTACAGAAATAAGTCCAGCGCTAGAAATTGTCGATACAAAACCCATCTATTCCGGAGGAATATTCGCTGGCTATGAAGTTGAGGTATCGGAATGTCAAAACAAACTTTTTCACATTTCTATCTATGGTGTCGGCTTTCCAAACAATGCTTACCGTGAAGTTGATTATTCGGTATATCCTCCAAAAACAATTTTGGACTACCAAGACACTCAAGGCGTAGGCGCTTTTGAAAATACGACTGCTCATCAGTCCAATTATTATTTCCATGATGGAAGTAGATTATCATTTGGAGACATCCTATATGATTTAGTAGCTTATTATCCACGTCAGGTAAGAGCATCTTATCATGATGAAAACGATAAGCTTATAAATTTTGTGGATTTTTATCTCAATGAACAACCACAAGCTATTTTGAAAAATGCCGATGAGACTTTCACCATCGTTTATTACAATGGCGAACATACCTATCTTGATAATTCATCTTGTTATAATGATGATTCCGAACAAGTTGATTGTTTAGAAGATTTACCGGGCTTCACCTTTTTGGGAGCATTTGAAAACAGTACTTATTTTATTTCCAACGAATTTGTTGTTTGGCAAAATGCACATTATGTGGCATCAAGTTTTCCAGGCACACATTTGGTGACCATTTCTTCTTTAGCAGAAAATGAATTCCTCAAGTCCAGCATTAAAGACGAGGCTTACATCGGATTAAATGACAATGACCTTGATGGGATTTATGAGTGGATTAAAAATGAAGAAGAAGAACTAGACCTTTCAGGTGGCACTGCAGATGGTGCGTATGTTTACATGGATCCCATGTCAGGTGATTGGTTATTTGCGGAAAGCAGCGCAAAGAAAAAGTACCTTGTTGAAATGCCTTGTATTCCTGATAGTACTATAATCCCACTAGCCATCGAAAGTTTAGAAGATGATCAAACTTTTGACATCGATGTTTATCCAAATCCAAGCTCTGGCAAATTCTACCTAGACCTTTCTAATCAGGCCAGCGAAGTTTTTGATTATAAATTATATGACTTACAAGGTAGAATGATTAGCAACAAAAACGACTTAATCATCAAATCTGACAAGATCATTCCAATCGATTTATCTGGATGGCCAAAAGGTGTGTATTGTTTGAAACTCATTGACAAAGAAGGTAGGACCGCTTCCACCCTATTGAGTCTATTTTAATTGAGCTAGGAACCAATCTTTCTCACTACTCATCTCTGCTAGTTCTATTTGATTTCTAATCTTCAATCTTTCATCAACATCATATGGAGCAAGATTCATAAGTTTTCTACTAAACTTGATGATGTTTTTATAGTGAGTTTTATGATAACCAAGCCCTTTCTTACGATCCAAATATTTATCCATACTTTGCAACAAAGATTCTAAGGAAGTATACTCCCTCAATTCAAAATACATCTTGATCAACTCTTTCTTGGAGGCTAAGGCCATTAAGGTGTCATCAGGGTTAAAGTGCACGAGTAAAGACATAGCTTCCCCGTATTTTTTTTGTTCTTGTTTTAACTTGGCTAAATTGTAAGTGAAGTAAGAACTTCTATATTTAAAGTCTAAATTATCTTGGTAGTCATAAATAAATGATTCTACCCATTGATATTCTTTTAGTACCAAACCAAGAGAAACAACATTTTTGTAGGTATACTGAGATAAAATGTTATTCGTAATTAAAAAATGATTCTCAATTCCTTTTTTGTAAAGGTCAAAAAGCTCATCATAAAAAACCTTATCTCCTGAATTTATTCTTCTGATACAATAATTGATGGCTAAGATATAAATACCTCGGATTTCGGCTTTTCGAATAACCTTCTCATGCGAATCTTTAAAAAATTTGAATTTAGCATACGACTTTTCATGCTCACTGGAAGTCATTGCTTTATAGCAATAATAATAAATCGCTAAAATGGGATGCCGTTCTACTAGATCAACTTTATCATCTAAGTAATCAATCAAATGATTGATGGAATCAATATTGTAATTGTTTTTGTAAACCGCTTGATGACCTAGTATCAAACAAGCATGCATTAGTTTGCTTGCAAAATAATAGACATCTAAGCTATCAGTCGTCTCTTGAAGATTATAGGCTTCGTTTCTAACTTGCTCTGATATATAATTATAATATTGCAATTCGAGGTCATACAAATTTTTGAAATACCCCAAATCTCTTTCCTTTGCAGCTTCTAAGTCTTGCTTAGATTTAGCAAAGGTCTTAACAAACAAATTCTCAAAACCTAGTTTGAAAAACTCATCTGCAAGAACACTTTCTTTTCTTTTTCCATTTTTAGAAGCTTGTTCTATGACTAAAAAATCTTTGAATAAGGTCATCGTCCGGCTAATTAGGAGCCTTAGGTCTTGTTCCTTGACCTTCGGATTTCCATAGACTGCTTTGCTTATGTCCTCATTTTTAAGCTTTGCATTGCTTTTTTTGATCTCTTTCTTGTAATATGAGATCAGTTTTTCTATGTCTTCCCTTTGATTGAAGTATGGAGATTGGACGTATTTTTCAAACCTAGCCAATTTTTTTGACTCCAATTTGGCTAAAAGCTTATGTAATAAAGTATTCCGCATCCATTTGAATTTATCTTATTGACACATAAATTACTGATTGTCAATATAGTACTATTTTCTCTATTGTACAATAGCAGGAATATGTATGTGTTCTAATCTCACATAAGGCTTATTATTGTAGTATTAAAAGTCCATAAAATGCTTAAAAAGTTAATTCTTACGATTTGGATTCTTCTTTCATGCTTGTTGAGCTTTAATTATGCACAACAATCTTGCTCGACAACGGGTGAGAGCATTAATTTGGTTTCTCAAAATGGCTATCAAATTGCAGCGGACTTTTGCAACCAGGCCCTTCCATTTCCTATTACTGAACTAGATGGATTTTCGACTTTAACATGTGATCTTAGTCCAGATGGCCCTGACGACCTTGAAGGATTTTGTGGTGCTAATACGAGTACTTCAAATAATCTTTGGATTGCTTTCACTCCTATTCAGAGTGGCCAGCTTCGATTAAGCATTGAAGTTACCAATTGCATAGAAAATGATCCTTCTTGCAGTGGCATTCAAGCGGCGATCATCAGAACCAATTGTCCATTTGAAGATCGGTTTTTTGAACGAGCATTTGAATCTCTCGATTGCCAAAGTTGTACAAATGGTAATTTTGACTTGAGTACAAGTGATGCAATTGCCGGAGTACCACACTACTTGATGCTTGATGCTTGTTGTGAAGACATCTGTAACATAAGCGTCAACGTCATTGAAGGTTTACCTAGCATCCTACCAGATGTTACTTCTAGTATTGTCTATAGTGCAATGTGCTCTTATGGAAGTGGTTCAACTTGTGCTAATCCTGAGTCCTCTCTAAAAGTTGCTTTTTATCCCAATCCAAGTCTAACTTTAAATGAAGATATACAACTTTCATTGTATGCACCAAATAATGAATTGATCCAATCTTTGAGTCAAAGTGAATTCAATGGTTTTTATTCACAAACATGGTCAGGATATGCTCCTTCGGGAGATCAACCGATTTTCTGTCAAGAAGGTACTTACACAATAGAAGCAGAAATCCCCTCTATAAATTATAGTGAATCGATTCAAGTCGATATGTTTTTTGAATCAAGCTTTGCAAATGCACTCAGCATTGAAGAACAACAAGAAGCATACGCGCATTGCAACTTAAATGAGATCCTTTTAGTGGGAGAAGCATTGGATCCAGCAAACGTGATTGATTTAGGATGGAAGAAGATTGCCTATATCGGAAACACCATCAATGAAGTAGACATAAACCCGCAACTTATAATAGATGATAATTCAATCATTGTAAGACGCGTAGATGAAGACGGGATGATCGATGACGATAGCGGTCCTGGAGATTATGTTTATTTCAACATCATCGAAGATGCTGTTTGTAAATCTTACGATTGGATAAGCATTGAAGAAGATGATTTTGTAAAGAATGGAAATTGTGAAGAAATAACTGGAACTGTTTATTGGGACATTTTAGATAATTGTTTATTCGATCCTGGCCTGAATCCTAAATTTGAAGATTGGGTCATTGAATTTGAAAGTCCAGAAAATACTTTTTATGCTGTTTCTCAAGAAGATGGTTACTACGAAGCATACGTTCACCCTGGTACTTATACAGTAAGACTACTCAGTCCAAACGACAATTGGATAAGCTGTCCTGAACAAGAACTTATAGTAGAACAGACAGCTTTGGGGGAAGCGCCTGCTATCATAGACTTACCTCTAGGTGCTACTATAAACATTGTTTGCCCGCTCGCCACTGTCGATGTGACCATTCCTAAATTGAGAAGGTGTTTTGAATCTCCTGTTTTAATACGATACGCTAATTCCGGGACAGAGCTTTTAGAAAACTCTAGCATAAGATTAGAAGTTGATGAATTCATAGAACTTAGAAACAGTAGTTTACCTTTTGTCGACTTAGGAGACAATGTTTATGAATTTTCAACTGGAGATCTTGAACCATTTCAAGATGGTGTAATAAGTTTATTTGCTTATGTTTCTTGTGAATCTGAATTGGGATACACACACTGTTTTGAAGCTGTAATGAGTCCAAATGATTATTGCGAAGAACTGAATCAGAGTTGGGATGGATCATCTATAATGGTTGAAGGAGTTCAAGTGGATGATAAAATACTTTTTACGATTACTAATGTCGGCGCAGACATGAGTCAGGAATTGGACTGGGCTATTGTCGAAGACGATCTTTTATTGCGCGAAGGTAATTTTCAGTTGAATGCACTTAACGGAAATCAATACATGGAAGAAGTTGATTGCAAAGATGCTACCTACCGAATGGATGTGCAGCAAGCTGATTTTCATCCAGGCAAAAGTATGCCTTCTGCTATCGTGCAAGGTTGTAATGGACTTTCGAGTCAAGGCTTCGTCAATCAATTTACTTTAGATGATTTAGATCTTTTTAAAGACATAGAGTGTATTCAAAACATAGGATCCTTTGATCCTAATGATAAGCAAGGTTTTCCTCTTGGAATAACTGATGAGCATTGCATTGATCCGGGTGTCGCGATTGATTACCTCGTTAGATTTCAGAATACAGGAACAGACACTGCTTTTACGGTGATTATTAGAGATACCTTATCTGAATTTTTAGACGTAAGCAGCATCTATTTTGTAAACGCAAGTCACGATTACACCTTAGCAATTGATGGTCAGGCCATCGCTTTCACCTTTAATGACATTTTATTACCAGATAGCACAACAAATGAACCTGCCTCTAATGGATTCGTAAAATTCCAAGTCACACCTAACACAAATGATATTGGTACAATGATAGAAAATAAAGCAGCGATCTATTTTGACTTTAATGAAGCTGTTATAACTAATACGACGCTTCACACCATTAATGATGATTGTTTGGATGAGGTAGTTTCAATACACAAGCCTTTGGCACAATTGGAAGAGGTGACCATAAAACCAAATCCTTTTGATCAAAGTTTTATCTTAAACTTGAGCAAGCAAAGTTATGATGAACTAACCTTAAAATTATTTTTTAGCAATGGAGTTTTACTTGAAACTTTAAAAGGCAAGGGTAATCAAATCGTCTATTCAAATCGAGAAATGGCTTCCGGAATGTACTTCTATGAATTATATGGAGATGGTCAACTTATTTCGCTAGGCAAGCTGATCAAACAGTAGCTAGACAATTATTATTAAATCAACAATTTTATTCTCGCCTCAAGCTCAAGAATATTCTCAAATTGTTCACGGTGGCCTGGAAGTCTGAAGTTTATAGCAGCTGATGACTTGCAGGTGCTTTTATTTTAAGGATGTTTGTTTGCTACATTTAATTCGATTGAAAAATCCTGCTGCATGGATCTTTTCAAAATTTTGTTTAAAGGACAATAGTGAATTCTTTGATTGGTATGCTGAATATAATTCTTATATAAAATAAGAACATAGTTCCTAATCCTTCTTCAATTCCTTAATTGCTTCACTAGAAGACAAATTCTTCAATTCCTTCGCTGCTTCAATATGATCCTCACAAAACCATTCCAGATGAGAAGGATGCCCCACAAAGCCAGGTTCATCAAATCTTTTGTTGTATTCTTTTTGTTCTTCGGTTTCTTTAAAATAAACCTTACCTCCATCAGAAGGAGCAAATCTCTTTTTACAAATGGCACAAATTGGTGGTCTCATTAATTGTCTTTTGAAGCTTTAAGAAATACTTATGGTTTCATTTGTTTTGCTTGAATTGATAAAAAAGTAACACAATTAAAGCACTTATCCAAACCAGGTAAAGAAAAAACAACATACCGTATGCTCGCAGGTACCTTAAATCCCCAGGGCTAATTTCAATAAACTTATACGTTAAAACACTTAACCAAATAGTGAGCATGGCTTGAATTAAAACACAAATTAATGAAGCTTTTATAATTCTATTTCTTTTTTTGGAATTATCCTCGGCCCAAAACACACTACTCTTCGTTCCAACTTCCTTTTCATCTATTAAATCAAAATGATCCTCTTTTTCTTTTTTGAAACCTATAAAATTGAACATTAAAAATGGAATTGCAGTCAATGGGCTAAGTAAAATCGATAATGTGATCAACCTGTCTTCTTCGGATACAAAGTTATTGATTAAAATTGCATCATAAAGAAAGATGCTACAAACAAAACAAGCCAACAAAAAGAATAAAACATTTATACCTAAACTAAAAATTCGAAATTTATTCATCCTTTAACTTATTAGTAAACGTTTTCTTTAAACCCAATTCGAAAATTATCAAAATCTTTTCAGATTATTTTTATTGAATGTCCATTCTGGTGTTTTGAGTTCTTCTCCAAAATTGAGATGATACCAAGGACTTATTGACTTATTACTAGGGTTTGATAGTACTTGCAATTCCTGCGCTGGCATATAACTTTGAGCCAACATAAACATTTTTTCACCTTTTTGATTCTCAGCCAGGTCAATTACGATTACAGCATGTCCAGGACTACCTCCTTTTATAAAAACATCACCGATATTCAAATCTTCCAACTTGACTTTCTTCAGCTCTTTTGTTAAAGATAAAGTTCCTGCATAAGTCCAAATCATTTCTAAATAAGACCAAAAAGTTGCATCACTATTATTAATAGATTGGCTCCCTTGATACCAAGATGTTTTGTTTCCTTCAACCTTAACTCTTTGACCGGCTTTCCATTTTTTGTAATCAACTCTAAAACCATTAGTGAAATTAAAATGGATTTCATCTTCTTTCTGGATGCTTCTAAGATAATCCGCTTGTAGGCGCATTACTGCATCGGCACATTGATGCAAATTTTTTTTACCGATGGGTAAATCAATTACCGCATCGTAAACATTTCTATTTTGTTTTATGGATCCATCAAAATACTTAACCTTAGCACCTTCTCTTTTTAGTGGCAGCTTCCGCAAATAAGATCCAAACTCATCCTCCCCCATTTGAGTTCTTTGATAATGCCGAGGACAAGCAAATCTAGTTTGTATGGTCATTCCATCTTTTTGCGTGATTGAAAGGATGGCTTCTTTTTTATTTTTATTAGGATTTGACTCTTTTGGATGACAACTTAAAAAACAAATAGAGACCAATAATATTATTAGCTGATTCATAAAATAGAAACGAAAAGCATTCATAATAATTATTTAAACTTAAATTGTTTTGCGGATTCAGCAACTTCAATCCCTTCTTTCAATAATGGATCCGGTATATGAAGCCCTACAACTCCTTGTAATAGAATAACTCTTGCTTAAATGTCTAAATCATAATCCGCTTTTTGGAACCCTTTTGACTTTTATTGTTTTAGGTATTTCTTTCATAATAAATAATTTTTGCTTAGGTTTACTAAACCTTGGAGGTTTAGTAAACCTATGAATTATGAATTAAATTAGGTGTAGGCCTTAACCTGATCCCAAAGAATATTTTGAGCTTCCATCATCTTTTTAGCCATTAATTTTGTTATCCATTTTGGCCCGCCTAAATTAATTTTTAGGACTAGCTCTGTATGATCCCTATCTATTGTTTTGAAGGAATAATCCATTTTAAGTTTGACAAAGGGAATATCATTGACATGATAAATAATGCGCTCTTCTTCCTCTTCCACAATACAGGTATAAGAAAATGAGACGGGTATAAAAGAGAACGGTTTTTCTTTTACGATAAATGAATCAAACCTATCGTCATAAATTACTTTTTGAATCAAAGGGTGGTATGCTCCAAATTTTTTCAAATTTGTCAATATCTCTTTTAAGCTTGATACTGATCGTTCCAGCTTAAATTCTTTTTCTATTTGCATCAAATAAATTTACAATCAAAACAAAAAAATGACCTTTACTTAACAAATCAAAGCATATCTTCGCAAAAACTTGTATCATGAAATACCTATCAATAATAATACTATTTTTAAGCATACTAGCATGCCAAGAATCAAAAGTAAAAACAACAGCGAAAACTGATGCGAAAATTGAATCTGAAGCAGTTACATCATCTTCAAACTTGATTCTTCCAAAGGAGAAAAATTTTAAATCCATCGTTCAATTAACAAATGGTGGTGATAATGCTGAAGCTTACTTTAGTTTTGACAATAAACAACTAGTCTTTCAAGCATCAAATAAGAAATGGAATGCAGAATGCGATCAAATCTTTCTTATGCCTTTATCTGGTACGATGGATGCCAAACCTCCTTTATTAAGCACTGGTAAAGGAAGAACTACTTGTTCCTATTTTCTTCCTGGAAATAAAGAAATCTTATACGCATCAACTCATTTAGCAGGAGATGATTGCCCTGAAGCACCAAGATCTGTTGGTGGCAAATATGTATGGCCAATCTTTGAAAGCTTTGACATCTTTGTTGCTGATCTCGAAGGAAACATCACAAGACAACTGACTAAAGAAAAAGGCTATGATGCAGAAGGAACAATTTCTCCTGATGGCAAAACCATTGTATTTACTTCCACAAGAAGTGGAGATTTAGAATTATACACCATGGCTTTAGACGGTTCAAATGTGAAGCAAGTAACTACTGGCTTAGGTTATGATGGAGGTGCTTTCTTTTCACCAGACAGCAAAAAATTAGTATTCAGAGCTTCAAGACCTAAAACTCCTGAGGCCATCAAAACCTATAAAGATTTTTTAGCCAAAGGCTTAGTCCAACCGACCAATATGGAGATTTATACTTGTAATGTTGATGGCTCAGACCTCAAGCAAATAACAGATCTAGGCAAGGCAAATTGGGCACCATACTACCATCCTTCTGGAAAGAAAATAGTTTTTGCAAGTAATCACCACAGCGAATCAGGTCGTAAATTCAATTTGTTTTCAATCAATACAGATGGGACGGGTTTAAAGCAAATTACTTTTGATGAGACCTTCGATGCATTTCCGATGTTTTCCTTTGATGGAAAGTACCTTGCTTTTTCTTCAAATAGAAACAATGGCGGTACTCGAGATACTAATGTTTTCTTAGCAGAATGGAAAGATTGATGAATAAGCAAGAAAAGGCAAATGACATTGTAAATATCTTAGAGAAACTTTATCCTAAAACCCCGGTTCCTTTAGATCATGCTGATCCATACACTTTATTGATTGCTGTTTTGCTCTCTGCACAATGCACAGACATTAGGGTTAACAAGACGACTCCTTTTCTTTTTGAAAGGGCTAATAATCCCACGGACATGATAGGCTTAGAAGTAGAAGAAATAAGAGAGATCATAAAGCCCTGTGGACTTTCTCCTTCAAAATCAAAAGCCATACATCGCCTTTCTGAAATGTTGTTAGAAGATCATGAAGGACAAGTCCCCCAATCATTTGAAGAACTTGAAAAATTGCCTGGTGTAGGTCACAAAACAGCTTCAGTAGTTATGTCTCAAGCTTTTGGAGTTCCTGCTTTTCCAGTCGATACACACATCCATCGTTTGGCCTACCGTTGGAAATTAAGTACAGGTAAAAATGTTAGTCAAACTGAAAAAGACCTGAAAAGAATTTTCCCAAAAGAGCTTTGGAATAAACTGCATTTACAGATCATATTTTTTGGAAGAGAGTATTGCAAAGCTAGACCTCATGACCCATTGGCCTGTCCAATTTGTAGTATTCATGGCAGAAAATCTATGTTTAAGTAGCTTTTAACTCTTAAAATGGGTATCCTAAACCAAGATTGTAGTTTAGCAGCTCTTTATGATTATCAACTTGCCATTGGTCAAAATACCAATTAGAACCTGAACTCAGTTTGTACGGAGACCTCATTTTTAAACCTACGTCAAATCTTAATATTACATAAGTAAAGTCTACTCGTAAACCAAAACCTGTTCCTAAGGCCATTTGAGAGATGAAATTTCCTCCAATTGGATCTGGATTATCCGGTTTAAAATAGGATCGCCATCTTAATTGAGAACCAAGACGATCAGGATCTTCTCTTAAAGTCCACACATTTCCTCCATCTAAAAACACAGCTCCATCCATGGCAAAAAATGGTATAAACTTAAATCTATACTCTATGCTGAATTCAAATTTAAAATCTCCTGTTTGATAAAATGGGGGTTCAAGGATGGTAGAATCAAAATGTGATCCAGGTCCTAGCTCTCTAATTCTCCATGCACGTATACTATTAGGTCCTCCTACAGAAAATTGTTTTACAAAAGGGACAGCTACCGATAATGAATCTCCGCCATAAGGTATAGCTAAGCCAGTACTGGCTCTTATTCCCAAAATATTTCCATCATTGTATTGCTTAAAATATCGTACATCGAAATCTCCTTTAATGAAATGAGAAAATTTAATATCATTAGGTAGATCGAAGGGTTTTTTCCCTTTATGAACAATGCGATTGGCAATAAAGGCTTCAAATCCTGAAACTTCTTGATTAAACCTCATTTGCCAAGACTCTCCAAATATTGATTTTGGTCCCGTCCAAATGTAATTGAAGCTGTTGAACAAAAACCCAGTAAACAATTGATCTTCCTCAAAGATTTTTAAAAGAAAAGGATTTTGATCCAATCGATCTTGAAAATTTCGCTTTATGTCTGCTCGAAACAAGGTCAAGCCTATGGTGTTTATTCTGTATTGTTCACGTGCAGATCGTCTAAGGTCATAACCCCAAGAAGCTTCTAAAGATTTATAGGAATAAAAATCTTTTAGGTCAAAAAGATTATATGCGATGGTACCAATTGGTTTTGATTTTTCTTTGAGTTCTTTATAAAAAACTGGATTTATCAAATGAAACTTCCCAAATTTTAAGGATGATAATAATTTCCATGTTCCTGGGATGTCTATAAATTCAGGCAATTGAACATCTACCCTAGCTAAAATATCTTGAGAATTGATAAGGGTGTCGTTATTTTGCAAGTTAAATTCTATCCCGCCTTCTAAAGTTACACCTATTATTTCTGCACCTTTGAATGTGTTTCTATTTTTGTAAGTTATGTTTCCAACAGCACCAATCAATGAACTAATGCTTGAATTTCTTGCTAAGGTTCTCTGAGAGTTATTAATATCTGCTTGAAAATTTACACTTTGTTTTTTTGATTTCGATAAGAATACGTCAAAGTCGATATGTTCATCCGAAGTTTCTGATTTTTTCTGAATGACATTTATAAATTTATAAACTCCTAAAGCGCCTAATTGGGTATTCGTCTTTTTGATTAAATTCTGCCTATATAAATCTCCAGAATTAAGGAAAATATTTTTTCGAATTACCGTAGGTTTTATACCTAAATCTCCATCTGAGGTTTTATAATGAATTCCGTTGATAAATGTATCTCTAAGCCCAGCATCAGCCGATTTGCCTTTATAATTAGAATAAACGTTTAT
Organism: uncultured Saprospiraceae bacterium; assembly: GCA_937941095.1. Classification (GTDB taxonomy): domain Bacteria; phylum Bacteroidota; class Bacteroidia; order Chitinophagales; family Saprospiraceae; genus JALZVN01. Next base: position 19,809 of record CALDYJ010000143.1, read on the forward strand.
TTTACCTACGTAATATTGCTTATGATTGTCTTCTTCAACTGGCTTGTTAATCTTACTATAAACAATCAAGTTAGTTTTTGAATCCGAAGAATCTGCTTCTAATTGCTGAATGTAGGAAGGAAAGAAATAGGCATAACCATGATTCCTTAATGAATCGGTAATCCGCTTGACATCTTGATTATATAATTTCAGATCTATTAATTCACCTTTAGAAAAGTATGAATCTTTCTGCAGCCAGTCGATTTGGTTTGTAATCACAGTATCGTTGCTTTCATAAATCAAAGAGTCCACTTTATAGGCTTTACCAGGATCCACGATGTATTCTATTTTCGCCTTTTTAGTTTTATCATCTAACGTTCCAGCACTGGTAACTTTTGCATCGAAAAAACCTCTATTCTGCATGTAGTTTTGCATTTGCTTTGCAGTGGCATCCATAATGGCTTTATCGTGCAAAACAGGTTTTTCAGTAAATTTTTTAATGAACCATTTGTGAAATTTACCAGCAACTCTAGTAGACCATTTTTCTGAATTTATCTTTTCTTGATTTATAGGCTTTGAAGTGTAATGCCATTTTACCTCAGGCCTGAAAAAGAAAAGAAGCTTTGAATTTAGATCTTGTTGAATCAGCTTTGAAAGTTCGTACTTCATCGTACTTTTTGCACCTACCGCATTCTCTTTATCGTTTAAAACAACTTCATTTGAAGTTACTAAATATTCTGTCGGACCTAAATGTTTTTTCACTGAACATGAATGCAAGAAGCAAAGGCTCACTAAAGCCGTTATGAAAATAAAAAGTAAATTGCATCTAACTTTCATTTTTACACTTTGCAACAAATGTTATCCAAAAATAAGATTAAATATTTAAAGTCTTTACACAGTAAAAAATATCGGACCCAACTCAATAAGTTTATCATTGAAGGCGATAAGATGGCCAAAGAATGCTTACAATTTCCAAACAAAATTTTGGAGATCTATGCTTTTAAAGCCTGGTTAAATAAACATTCTAATGATCTACCAGCAAATGCTGAAATCATTGAAGTAGATGAAAGAGGATTAAAAAGCATTTCTCTTTTAAAAAGCCCAAATCAAGTTCTCATGGTTCTTGATTCCATAAGCTTTACAGTGAATAAACTACAAAATGAACAACAAAATTATATATACCTGGAAGGAATTCGTGATCCGGGCAATTTAGGTACTATTTTACGCACTTCTGAGTGGTTTGGTTTTAAACAAATTGTATGTAGCGAAGATTGTGTGGAATTACTAAATCCTAAGACCATTCAAGCCAGTATGGGTTCTTTTCTTAGAGTAGATGTAATAATATCTAGCTTAAAAGCTATAAAGGAGAGCATCCCTTCTTTAATGGTGTATGCAACAACTATGCACGGGAAAAATTTATATCAGACGAGCCTGAAAACACCGGCTTTGTTTATTGTCGGAAATGAAGGTCAAGGTGTGAGTGCAGATGCTCTTAGATTGTCTGATGAAAAACTAACCATCCCTAAAGCTGAGGGTGCAAGCATTGATTCTTTAAATGCAGCAATCTCCGCAGCTTTAGTAATGGCTTATACCAATGCTAAATTATAGCAATTTCTTTACTTCATTTTCTATGGCTGAAGCGCCACGTAATCCTACAGCAGCTATTTTGCCATCTTTATCTATTAAGAATGTCTTTGGAATGCTCCTAACCCCATAAGTTGCAGCAGGGGCACTACTCCATTGTTTTAAATCACTTACATGATATGGCCAAGATAATTTATCTTGTGCAATGGCTCCTTTCCATCTCTCGGGTGCTCTATCTAAAGAAACACTAAAGACTGTGAAGCCTTGCTTTTCGTACTTTTTATAGATATCAACTACATGTGGATTTTCTCTTCGACACGGTTTACACCAACTCGCCCAAAAATCAAGTAAAACAACCTTTCCTTTTAAATCTTCTAAGCTATAATTCTTTCCATCAGGACTTGGTAGTTCTATGTTTGGTGCTTGCATCCCAACTTGCATCTTTTCTGCTGGTCTTTGCTGCTGTGTTTTTCTTTGAGCTTTCTTCTTTTCTCTGGCCATTTTAGCTGCTGAAATATAAGTTTGATAGTCTGCAGTAAACGGTGAATCTGCCATCTCTTTAGACATTCTTGCAGCAACAGCATCATGGATTCCCGCAAAGGATTGATTGGTACCTAACATGTTTTTTGCTGCTGTCATACTTGCTAAAGGTGTAGATAAACCCAAAATTTTTCCTTGGAGCTCATTCGGCTTCAATTTCCCATTTCTCCAAGCTGCAACAGCATCTATGTATTCACTTGCAACACTTGAACCTTGAATTTTCACATTTAATTTTTCGAGATCATTAAGATCGCCAGTAAGCGATAAGCTATTTTCTTTTCCTGACAAAGGGAAAGTGATGTTCTTTTGTCCTAACCTTAATCTGTATATGGCTTCTTCAAAACCTTCAGGTACGCTTAATGAAAATTTTCCATCATTATCAATGGTGGTTGTTCCTAGCACTTGGGTTTTAGGGTTTTGAACATCAAAAAACAAAGTCATGTTTCTTGCATTTTCAATGGTACCTTCTATAGATCCAGTGGAACTCGTAGCGCCACATGATAAAAGCATCCAAGAAAAAGTACCTAGAAGAATAGAGTAAAAAAGTAATTTCTTATTCATATCAGTTGTTTTCAATTATGTTAACTATAGTTTGATCATATAATTGTTTCCATTCGCCGATTTTTCCAAAATCTTCTTTATTAATCTGAATGGAACCATTTGTCACATGACCTAAATCAGTAAATGAAACGTTATTCGACTTCAGCATGTTTAAAAAAGCTGCTTCTTTTTGAGCATTTATGCTAATTACTACCCTACTTTGCGACTCTCCAAACAACCAAGCATCCTTTCTAATCTTAACCTTTTGATTTACTTCAAAACCAAGTCCTTTAACCATTGCACTTTCCATAAGAGTAGTAAATAAGCCTCCTTCGGAAACATCATGCACTGAAGCAAGGAGTTTTTCCTTAATCAATTTAGATATTAACTCTTGTAAGTCAAATTCTTCTTCTAAGTAAAATACCGGAACATTAGAATGTTTAATTTTATGAATCCTTTTAAGGTATTCAGAACATCCAATATCATTATAAGATTTCCCTAATAAATAGATTTTATCGCCTTCATTTTTGAAATCCAAAGTCATCTGATTATCAAGATCATCCATTAAACCTAGCATCCCAATTGTAGGAGTAGGATAAACAGGTTCCGTTTTATCTTTATACTGAGATTGGTTATAAAAACTAACATTACCACCAGTAACTGGCGTATTAAATTTTTCGCAGGCAATGCCCATTCCTTTAATGGCATTTACAAACTGCCAATACACACCTTCATCATAAGGATTTCCAAAATTTAAGCAATTTGTGATCGCAACTGGTCTTCCACCAGTGCAAACTATATTTCTTGCAGCTTCAGAGACAGCAATCATTGCTCCAGTTAAAGGATCTGCATGTACATATGAAGAGTTACAATCTGTCGTGAGAACCAATGCTTTATCAGATTCTTTAACCCTGACTACTGCAGCATCGCTTATTTTATTTGTAGTCATGGTATTGTTCCTGACCATAGAATCATATTGTTGATACACCCAATTTTTTGATACAATGTTTGGTGAGCTAAATACTTGCTTTGCAGTTTCAATTAAATCGTTTGGTTCTTTAACTTGATCAATGGAAAAAGCACTTATTTTTTCAAAGTATTTAGCTGGTGCATAATTTCTTTTATATACTGGAGCTCCACCACCAAGGACTAGAGGCTCAGCTGGGACATCTGCTACTTTTTCTCCTTTATAAAAATATTCTAGCCTTCCTGTATCGGTGACAGTACCAATTTCTGCACATTCTAAATCCCACTTGTCAAAAACATCGTACAATTTTTTCTCTTGGCCTTTTTTGCAAACAATGAGCATTCTTTCTTGACTTTCAGAAAGAAGTATTTCAAAAGGTTTCATGTTGTCTTGACGGGTAGGTACCTTACTCAAATCAATGATCATTCCTGTCTTGCTCTTAGCACTCATCTCAGAAGTTGAACAAGTTATTCCAGCGGCACCCATGTCCTGCATACCTACAATAGCACCCGTTTTTATTGCTTCTAATGAAGCTTCTAATAGTAATTTTTCTTGAAAAGGATCTCCCACTTGTACTGCTGGCAGGTCATCAGCAGATTCTTCTGTCAAGTCTGCGGATGCAAAAGTTGCACCATGTATTCCATCTTTACCTGTAGCTGAGCCAACAATTAATATAGGATTACCGGGACCATCTGCAATTGCAGAAACTGTTTCTCCAACTTTTACAATCCCTGCCGACATGGCATTGACTAAAATATTTTGATTGTAGCAATCATTGAAATAAACTTCTCCACCTACAGTAGGTACACCAAAACAATTTCCATAATTCCCAATTCCTTTCACCACACCTTTCATGAGGTGCTGGGTATGTTTTTCATGAATGTTTCCGAATCTTAAGGAATTTAAAGCTGCAATAGGCCTTGCACCCATGGTAAAGATATCTCTGTGAATCCCGCCTACTCCAGTTGCAGCTCCTTGGTAAGGTTCAATTGCTGAGGGATGATTGTGAGATTCTATTTTAAAAGCACAAGCTAAGCCTCCACCGATGTCCACCAAACCAGCATTTTCTTCTCCAGCTTCAACCAAAAGATGTTCACCTTCTTTGGGTAAAGTTTTAAGCCAAGTAATGGAATTTTTATAGGAACAGTGCTCAGACCACATAACAGAAAAGATACTTAGCTCTGTAAAATTGGGCACTCGACCCATAATCTCTTTAATCTTCTCAAATTCTTCTTCTCTAAGACCAAGGTTTTTTGCTGTTGCTAAATCTGCGAGCGCTTGAGTGGCTTCCATTTATAAGGATTTTGATTTAGTGCAAATATAAACCTATGCTACTTAATCAAATAGCTTAATCCCAAAAAGATTACCAAGTATATCCATAAAGCATCAAGAAAATGCCAATACCTAGTCAGCAACCTCAATTTCAATAGCTTTTCTGGATCACTAAAATAAACCAGCACACTTACTGGCTCTTTCATTTTTTTCCTTGCGGTGAGGTAAAACATCACCAAAAACGGAAGTCCAGCAATAACATGAGCAAAATGCACAAAAGAAATGATGTATAAATAAGAACCATGAATCTGGTCTGCTATCTTTAATTCTTGCAAGAGCATATTCCATGCTGCTATTTGGCTAATCAAAAAAATTAAGGTTAATAAAAAAGTATAAATTAAATTTCTTTGATAACCCGCTGTATCATCAGCTTTATAAGATTTTTTAGTTAACCAAATAGTATAACTACTCATTAACAAAACAAAAGTATTTACATAAAATAAAATAGGCAGCTTAATGGGTGGAATGGATGGATTTTGTACTCGAGTATATATGTATGAAGCAGAAAGTGCTAAAAATAATGCAGTCACCCCCATCAATAGTAAAGTCAACATGATGTTGTAAGGATGGAATATCAAGGACTTATATTCTTCAATTTTCGGCTTGTGAAGCAAAGCTATTGATTTTAAAGCAAAAAAAATTACACACGTCTATTGTAACAAGATTATGTCTTCTCTGTTCATTTAAAATACAACTAAGCTAATGGCGGAAACGAATAGTGTGACCAAAGATGCAATCATGACATAAGAAAACCCAATCAAGGTATACTTAAACAAAGTTTTAAAGACACCTTGCTTATAATACATAAACATGGCAATCAAAAAAAATATCATCGGTACCATAACCGCTAAATTTAGAAAAGCTGCGGATCTGAAATCTGTGGTATTTGCAGCACTATTGTTATCGATTATTGCGTAGCCGAAAATTTTTGCTATTAATAGGATCAAAGAAATAAATAAGAAGCTTGCACAATGCGTGTGCATAAGAAATACAAGGTGCTCAACGTATTTTTTCTTTTTTCTGATGAATAACAATTTCATTATAAATCCGGTAAAAAAAATGCTGATGATGACTGACCATAAGGTATTACCAATTAAAAAAGGAGGGATGCCTTCTGGTTTTGTATAGAATTTAAGGACCACGGAGACAACCATTCTTTTCTTTTTTCCCTCGATCTTATATTTTTCAAAAATTTCTTGTGCATTCAAATCATATACATCCTTCACTAAGATTTTTTCTTCTGACCATTTAATGTTTAAAAACTGTTCTCCATGCAGAAGGAATGTATCTCTAACGCTTTTATTTCTTTTAGTATAATTTTGTTTGATGCTATCAAGGCCAGGAAGGCATTGATTTTCGGCGTAAATAGGTGCCAAAGAATCTATCTTTGCAAATACATCATTTTCTACTGTAATTCGATGATTTTCATTTGCAAATTTTCTAAAATCTGGCAATGCATCATTGATGGCTGAAGCCAGCAATCCAAAAAACACAACCATAGTAAAAAAAAGGATCCTTATCGGTGGATAGTATTTTTGTCTTGCTCCATTTACATAAGCTCGAGTTAATTTTCCAGGGATAAAGAGATGAGCAATTGTCTTGTAAATCTTAGCATCAAAATTAAATACATTGCTAATAAAATCAGCGATAATCGCCCAAACAGATAGCTTAGGCCTTTTAGTTTTTTGTCCACAATGAGCGCAATACTTTAAAGTCTCATTGATGTTGTTTCCACAGTTCAAGCAATTCATAAATTTGGGATTCTTTTAGTGAACTGGAAAAGTAGTATTTGTTAATTCCATGCTTTTGGCAAATTTAGTTAAGTCAAAATTATCCAAGAAACCTTTCTCTTTGAAATATAACACCATATTTTCTGTTGGCATATTTCCAGTTAAGTCATCTTTAGCCATTGGACATCCGCCATAGCCCTTGATAGCTCCATCAAACCTTAGGCAACCATTTTCAAATGCTGCTTTTACTTTTTCTTCCCAACTATTGATTTGTGTATGTAGGTGTGCACCAAATTCAATTTCTGGATAGGCTGGAATTAAATTAGAAAACAAATAGCTAATACTGTCCGGACTAGAAACGCCTATCGTATCAGAGAGAGAAAATATTTTGATGCCTAAAGCAACTAATTTATCTACCCATTTTTGCACTATTTCTGCATTCCATTCATCTCCATATGGATTCCCAAAACCCATTGAAATATATATAACTAAAGATTTATCATGTTTGATGCATAGTTCTTGAATGTTTTCAACTCTTTCTAAAGATTCAACAATGGTAGCATTGGTGTTTCTCAATTGAAAAGTTTCGGAAATGCTAAAGGGATAACCTAAGAAATCAATGGCTTCGTGCTGTACGGCATCATTCGCTCCTCTTTGGTTTGCTACAATGGACAATAGCTTGGAACTGGTGTTAGTCAAATCAAGTCCCGCTAATACGGCAGCCGTATCTCGCATTTGTGGGATAGCTTTCGGACTTACGAAACTTCCAAAATCAATGGTATGAAAGCCCACCTCTAAAAGCGAATTCATGTATGCAATTTTAGTGGCAGTAGGAATAAATTCCTTCATACCTTGCATTGCATCACGGGGACATTCAATCAGTCGGATCATTTAGTTCGTAAGTACTAAGTTTAAAAGCCTAAAGATAATTCATTCTTTAGGAAAATTACTTTTTCTGCAAGCAAACTGAGTATCAACCTTTTTCATATATTAATTATTTTACAACTATACTTAACTAATGTGCGGTATGGGATAAATTTCTAAGTCAGCAATCCAAATACTGTGAGTATCAGTATATAACCAGAACTTTTATAATATAAATATTAAAATATGCTTTGAAATCTATTGTAAATAATTAAATTTGTAATTCCGAGCCATTCAAGAATTTACTGACCGATCAGTAGTTCCAAAAAGCCCTTGAAAGTACCATAGATCGAAAAATGAGATTATGGTAATGCCATGCATTACTTGTACATACATACTATACTATTAACTTAAAACAACCTAAAAATGAGAATCGTATATTCTTTGCTATTAGCAGGTCTATTTATTCTTGGCTATTTTTTATGCAAAAGCTATTTATGCGGCAACACTGCAGTAAGCTCAGGAGCTGCAACTTCCGCAATAGTTCCTGCAGCTGCCAAGGATAATTGTAACGTTACTTTGAAATTTAAAGACAGGGATTTTAGTAAATCTTCTAGTGACAACTTCAGATTCAATGTAAACACTTCAGACCTTGAAGATCCTTCATCTGTCCTTGTAAAGACTTTAGATGAAGTGGTAACCTACCTAGAAAACAACTCAGGAAGAGCATTAACCATTAATGGTCTTTATTTAGAAAACGAAAGCTTTGATGCCGACCTCGAAGAATCTGAAAATCTTGGACAAGCAAGAGCGAATGTTGTTAAAACTGTGCTTGAAGAAATGGGTGCTGAAGGAGATCAAATCCTAACCACAGGCCTTTTGACTAAAGAATCTTGCTTTCGAGGAGATACTCTTTTAATGAAAGGTGTCGAAGTTAAATTTGACAGACTTGACAAATAACAGAATATTATTTTAAATAAAATCTAAAAGACAATATATTATGTGTACCGCCTTACCTCTAATTCTCATGGCTGCTTCTGCCCTTTTAGGCTGGCTTTTGGGTCGTGAAAAAGAATTTGATACAACAGAGTATCAATCAAAAATAGATAGCCAAGTATTACAAATTGCAACCTTATCTAAGGAAAAGGATGCAAATGTTAATAAATACACTCAACTGAATACTAGGTTCGTAAACCTGGATAGACAGTATAGAGACACCGTAAATAGACTGAATGCAGCACCAAAAGTTGAAATCAAAGAGGTGCCTGTTGAAATCATCAAGGAAGTGGAAAGAGAAGTGATTAAAGAAATTCCAGTAGAAGTGATCAGAGAAGTAGAGGTGATCAAAGAAATCGAAATCATCAAAGAAGTGCCGATTATTAAAGAAATTGAAGTCATCAAGGAAGTTGAGGTCATCAAAGAAGTACCTGTTACGCATGAAATTCAAAAATTAGTAACTAAGGAGGTGCCTGTTGAAGTCATCAAAGAAATTGAAGTCATTAGAGAAGTGCCTGTTGAAGTGATTAAAGAAATTGAGATCATTAAAGAAGTAGAAATCATCAAAGAAGTTCCTGTCATTAAAGAAGTTGAGGTCATCAAGGAGGTTCAAGTTGAAAAATTCATCGATAGACCTGTTGAAGTCATCAAAGAAGTGGAAGTCATCAAAGAAGTTCCTATCGAAGTGATTAAAGAAGTACAAATCACTAAGGAAATTCCTGTTATCAAAGAAATCGAAGTCATCAAAGAGGTAGAAATCATCAAACAAATACCTGTAGAGACTGTTATTGAAAAAGAAGTCATTAAGGAGGTGGAAGTAATGAAGGAAGTAGAAGTGATCAAAGAAGTAGAAGTGATCAAGGAAGTAGAAGTCATTAAGGAGGTAGAAGTAATGGTCGAAAAGATCGTTGACAGACCTGTTGAAGTCATCAAAGAAGTAGAAGTGATCAAAGAAGTGGAAGTAATGGTTGAAAAGATCGTTGACAGACCTGTTGAAGTCATCAAAGAAGTAGAAGTCATTAAGGAAGTTGAAGTCATTAAGGAAGTTGAAGTCATTAAAGAGGTTGAAGTAATGGTCGAAAAGATCGTTGACAGACCTGTCGAAGTCATCAAAGAAGTAGAAGTTATAAAAGAAGTGATGGTAGACAGACCTGTTGAAGTCATTAAAGAGGTTGAAGTGATTAAAGAAGTAGAAGTTGAGGTGATCAAAGAAGTGGAAGTCATTAAAGAAGTAGAAGTTGAGATCATCAAAGAGGTTCCAGTTGAAATCATCAAAGAAGTAGAAGTTGTAAAATCAATTGACATGGCTTCTTTACAAAAAATGATGGCTACCTTAGGAACAGTAGAATCTTCTAGAACATTAGTAAACGAAACTAGAACCAGCGGAGATGCTAAGATTGTAGAAAGAAGATTTGCAGCTCAAAAAGCTCCTGAGGCAAAATCAAAGGATAACTTAACTGAAATTGAAGGAATTGGCCCTAAAATTCAAGAAATCTTAAATGACTCTGGCATTGAATCATTTTCTGAACTAGCCATTGCTAAAGCAGATGGCTTAAAGGAAATATTAATGAAAGCTGGGCCTAGATACCGTTTACACAATCCTGATACATGGCCAAAACAAGCTAAGTTAGCGGCTGCTGGAAAATGGGTAGAGTTGAAAGAACTACAAGATTCTATTTAAAATAGAACAAGTATTATAGAATATAAAAAAAGGGTATGCTTCTATGAAGCATACCTTTTTTTATATGTCTTGGTGTATTAATTAAAGTGACAACTTTATTAAAAGCTTCGTTTATGAGCGTCAAACTAAACTTATATCCGCTGTAACAGATTTTAATACTTCAAAAGCAGTTTCCGCCATCTTATTCCCTTTATTGTCAAGGAGTGGATTTATCTCTACCATCTCTAGACAGCTTACTTTTTGAGAGGCAAGAAGCCCTTTTATTAATTTTATAACTTCCTCATGATCAAATCCTTTAGGAACAGGAGTACCTGTCCCATAAGAGACTAAATCACAGTCTAAGGAATCTACATCAAAAGATATGTAGTAATGATCGCAGTCGGCGAGTATGTTGAAACATTCTTCTAAACAAACAGATATCCCTTTAAACCTTGTTTCTGCAACACTGAAGTTTTTTATCTTATACTTTTCTATTTGTGCTTCTTCTGCTGCTTCTGTATCTCTAACTCCGAAGAAAACTATGTCAGATGCCAGCACTTTTTGGCCTTTAACAGCCACATTCTTCATGGCTTCCCAATGTGATCTAGTAGTTTCAGTGACATCATTAACCTGATGAGCCAGATTATCATCGTTAATGGCAGCACCTAGCGGCATACCATGAATATTTCCAGATGGTGAGGTAAAAGGAGAATGTAAATCTGCATGAGCATCTATCCATATCACGCCCAATCTTTTGCTTGGATTAGCAGCCTTAATGCCGCTGATGGTCCCTAAGGCTGAAGAATGATCCCCTGAAATAACAAGAGGAAACGCTCCAAGGTCTAATGTTTCTTTGACAACTTCACTCAATCGTTCACATTGCTCAACAACATGTACTATTCTTTTACCAAATCTATTTTTTACTTTATTATAGATGGATTCATTATGCGTTTCTACATCTATGTGCTCTAAATCCTGAAAAAACGAATCGTTTTGATTGATGGCAGCTATTTCTAAGGCATCAATTCCTAAATCAGAGCCTCTAGTACCAGCACCAATGTCAGAGCGATTCTTAATTAATACGATTTTTTTCATAAGCTATCCTTTTCTTTCTATTGCAAAAGTAAGAAGCTAAGGCTCATAAAAAAATAAATTTATAGGTTTCACAGGAGTAATTTTTAAAAATCAAAGTCTGCTTTATCTTTATAACTCATTCACTAATTTCACCTTCGGTTCAAATCAATATTTTATGATCCACGGCACACATAATGCAATTCCAGATAAGCGAAATGAAGACATACTCATCTACGTTAATGGAGAACTATTTCCTAGAAATGAAGCTAAAATCTCCGTCTTTGATAGCGGATACCTCGTTGGAGATGGTATTTGGGAAGCGGTAAGACTATATAAAGGCGTCCTTGTTTTTCTAGATTTGCACTTGGATCGTCTATGGTCAGCTGCTGCAAGCATAGGCATGGATTTAAAATTTAGTAGGAAAGAATTAAAAAAAGAAATTCGAAAAGTTATTGATGCAAACAAAATGCATGATTCTGTCCATGTTAGGTTTATGCTTACTAGGGGCATTAAAAAAACACCTTCACAAGATCCTAGATTAACCATCAGTGGACCTAATCTAGTCATCATTGCTGAACATAAAGAAGCTTCGCAAGAAAGTAAAAATAAAGGGATCACCTTATTTACCAGTACTATAAGGAGAGGTTCTCCAGATTATTTAGATCCTAGGTTAAACTGTCATTCCAAATTACATGAAGTGACAGCTTTGGTTCAAGCCATAGAAGCAGGTGCAGATGAAGCATTGATGTTAGACATTAATGGCTTTGTTTCTACTTGCAATGCAACTAATTTTTTTATCATTCGAAAAGATGAAGTTTGGACTTCCACTGGTCAATATTGCATGAATGGAATCACTAGAGGAAACATCATTAGAGTCTGTCAAGAAAATAACATTAAAATTTTTGAAAAAGATTTCTCTTTATTCGATGTATATAGCGCTGATGAAGCATTTGTAACTGGAACTTTTGGAGGAGTAACTCCAGTAACAAAAATAGATGGGAGAATAATTGGTAATGGAACTTATGGGCATTTTTCACAAAAACTTAGTGGACTTTATAAAGCACTAGTGAATAGCGAAATTGAAAAAAATAAAGCATGAATAATCAAGATGTAAAACGCATTTGTTTATGGTCAGGCCCAAGAAACATTTCTACAGCACTCATGTATTCCTTTGCTCAGAGAAGGGATACTAAAGTATTTGACGAACCCCTGTATGCTCACTACTTGAGCAACACAAATGCTAAGGAGTACCATCCTGGTGCAAAAGAAGTTATGGAAACAATGGAAAATGAAGGTGACAAGGTCATCGACATGATTTTATCTAAAAAAGACAAACCTGTTCTTTTCTTCAAACACATGACTCACCATCTTTTGGCTTTGAATAAATCTTTCTTGCATAAAGTTCAAAATGTCATTTTGACGAGAGATCCCATAGACATGCTACCTTCTTATGCAAAGCAGGTCCGAGAACCAAATATGACGGATGTCGGCTATGCATTGCACCTTGACTTGATCCAATACTTCAAAAAAGAAAACATCCCTTTCGTTGTTTTAGATTCCAAAACTGTGTTGAATCAGCCAAAGTCCAAATTGCAAAAATTATGTGCCTTTCTAGAAATACCCTTTGATGAAAAGATGCTAAGTTGGAAAGCAGGAGCTAGATCTGAAGATGGAAGTTGGGCTAAATACTGGTATTCAAACATCCATAAGTCGACCGGTTTTATGAAATACGAACCTAAAACGGAAGCCTTTCCTAAACATTTAATCCCACTTTTAAATGAAGCTAAACCTATTTATGAAGCATTAAAAAAATTAGCCATTTAAAGCCAACGTCGATTAAGAAGACATGTTCGTCTACATTGTTTCTTTCAAATTTGTTATTGATCTATATTGTTTACAACAAAAAATCAATAATCATGAAAGCAATATTTACGTTTTTTCTATGTTCATTTTTCTTATTAAATGTACAAGCCCAAACTACACAAAACTTCCTCTTCGAAAGCGATGGTTTCAATCTAGTAGGCACCTATCACATTCCTGATGGTAATGGTCCATTTCCAGCAGTCATCTTAGTTCATGGATCAGGACCTACCGATAGAAATGCAACAGTCCCGATCAACGATTTAGTTTCTAATTGTCTTTATCCAGAACTAGTTGGGCAAGATTTTCAACCCTTCTTAAACATTGCAGAATACTTAAGTTCCAATGGGATTCTCGTGATGACTTATGACAAAAGATCCTTGACCCATGGAGCATTTTTAAATCCCTTTACAAATACACCATATGACTTTATAACTGATGTAAATTCAGCAGTTGACGTGTTAAAAGAGCGAGATGATGTAGATGATAAATGTATTGTTTTAGCCGGACATAGTCAAGGTGCAAGCTTTATCCCAATAGTCGCGAAAACTAGAAATGATATCGCTGGACTTATTTCATTAGCCGGGGCAACTCAACCTATAGATTCTATAGTTGCAAAACAAAATCAAAAAATATATACCGACTGTTTTAATCAGCCTAAAGAAGGCCAAGAAGCCTTTGATGCAATTATCGGTTTATTTGCTCAGGTTAGAAGCGGCAGTCTTCCAGACACTCAACCCTTGGAGGTAAAATTACCAGGTTCACCAAAGCCGATGTCTTTTGGATTTCCAGTTTTCTGGAAAGATTGGATTGATATTTCAGAAGAAGTCATTGACAATTATAAAGCCGCAGATCATGCCACTTTAATCATTCATGGTGATTATGATTTTAATGTAGACATCGAAGATTCTTATGAACTTAATGCTTCCTTAAAACCTGCAAGAACTCAAGCAAACTTTTTCCAGGGAATAAATCATTTTCTATCAAGCTCAACAAGTGTTGAAGTACATGAACCTTTATTGGAAACGATGAAAGATTGGATTTTAAACGTCAAAAGCACAGTGAACACGCAAGAAATTGTCAACAAAGAAGAAAACATAAAAATAAAAGATTACGGTTCTGATTTAAATATAAACTTCACAACAGACGAGTACAATAGTCTTAATGTTTATAGCATCAATGGTGTATTATTAAGTACTCAATCCATAGAAAACATGCAAGAACTTAACTATACCAAAGGTGAGCAAAATGGATTATTAGTTTTTCAATTCATTGGTGAGCATAAAATTTATACTCAAAAAATACTCAATTTCTAAATCAATCTAAGCTTACAAATAATTCCTTTGTGTGTAAAATCATGCAAAGGAATTTTTATTTTTAACTGGTATAAATGATATTTTGCCAGCAAACGTTAACCAACAGCCAGCAAAAACTACGCTCATGCTTTATAAGAACTGATGATTCTCACTTCATTATTCAAACTTCTGTGGACAGGGCAACGGTCAGCAATTTCCATCAATCTATTGATTTGTTCTTCGCTCAAATCCCCATCAAATTCAATAACCTTATCAATGATGTCTATTTGCATAGGTTTATCTTCACAAGCATTACAATCATCCACGTAACTCTTCCCGTGATCTAAATGGACCCTGACTTCTTGAACATCCCAGCCCTTTCTTCTTGCATACATTTGAATGGTCATGGCAGTACAAGCTCCTAATGCTGCGGTTAAATATTGGTAAGGGGAAGGACCAAAATCATCCCCACCTAACTTTTCTGATTCATCTGCTATTAAGCCGTGCGAACCAGCTTGAATTTCGGTGGTGAATCCAATATCTCCAAGCCTAACGGCTACTTGACGATCGCTGGTGAGTTTTTTCTCTTCAGGAACTTCAATGTACCTAAGTACCCAATGTGCTACCAAATCTCCGACATATGCAGCATCTACTTTATTGGTAAGCATATGATCTGCCCCATCTAAGGAAACAAAACTTTTCGGGTGATAGGCTGCTCTATAAATCTCCGCAGCATTTTCTATGCTAACAACGGTATCTTGTGGTGAATGCAAAACCATAAGAGGTTTTTTTAACTCTCGTAAAATGGCAAACATATTTTTGCTTCTTAGATCATCCAAAAATTGCTTTTTTATATTGAACTCTCTACCTCCAATAGATACCCTCGCTTTTCCAAGTGCTTCTATGTCTTCTATTTTGTCTCTTAAAAGATGAGTTACATGCTCAGGTTCGGAAGGAGCCCCAACAGTTGCTACTGCAGTAATAGAATCTAATTGAGAAGCAGCAAAAATAACGGCGGCACCGCCTAAAGAATGACCAATAAGTACTTTAGGAGCTTCATAATTTTTCTCTAGATAGTCAGCTGCTGCTAATAAATCTTCAACATTGGACGTAAAATTACTGTCTTCAAATGCTCCTTCGCTTTCTCCTAGCCCTGTAAAGTCAAAGCGTAAAACAGCAAAACCATTTTGTGTCAAAGATCTACTAATGTGCCTTGAGGCTGTTAAACTCTTATTCCCAGTAAATACATGAGCAAAAACGACAAAAGTATGGGCATGTGCATCAGGTGGCAATTCTAGCATCGCTGATAATTTATGGCCTCTTATGTTTTCAAATGAAATTTTTTTGATTCTTTTCATGGCAAATTCTTGATTGACGAAAATTTAACATACAAAATAAATAACATACATCTAGGATTAGTCCTCTAAATATTGGCTTCGTTGACCTAATTATAGAAAAGTATAATGTCACTACAGATTGCAAAAACAAATTTGCGATTTTAAGTGCGAAAAAAAATGCCGTTCTTATCTTTAGTGACATAATTGTTCATTTTAATCATAAAAAAAAAATTTAATACGTTATATTTGTTCTGTCACAATGTTATCATTTTTTCAATTTTCAATACCTTGAAATCCCCGTAACATGTAGATATAATCCTGACAATGAGCACATATAACAACGTGGTCCTCTTAATAGATGAACACGTAAGCATGAGAAAAGTCCTAGGTAACGTTTTATCAAAAGCTAATACTGTTGTGACAAAAAAGAATACACTTGAAGCCTTTGCTTGGCTACAAGAAGGAAATTTTCCTAATAGTATAATTCTAGGACTAGGTCAAGAAAGCAGTACGAATGATTCCTTTGTAAGTCATTTAAATTGCTCTGGTTTTTTTACAGATATACCTGTGATCGTTTTATCTGAACGAATCGACCAGTCTTTTAAAAATAGCATCCTTAAACAAGGAGCCGTTGACTTCATACCAAAACCATTCAAACCAGAAGTGATTTGTGCAAAAGTTAATGAATTCAAAGAAGTTGAATCTCATGTATTAAGCAGAAACACTGGAACTTCTTTAAAGACAGAAAAAGTGTATGCATTTATTCCGAAAATTAGAGAATTAATGACTGGTGCCATGCTTTATTTGTTTAATCAACTTTAAAATCGCAAGCTTCAATGTATCTACCAAAAACACAAAAACTAGGATCATCAAGCAAATAAAGGCTTTCAAACTTTTTGCTTGATTAAATCTTAAATCCCTTAATTTAATTTCGCCGTTTATTTCAAAACTTTAATTTCTATTCTTATATTCGGCTCGTCGTTTTAAAATACGGCGCTGATTTGAGAATACAAACACTACTACTTCTACTAAGTACCTTCCTTTTCATTTCTTCTTGCGAAGAATATCGTAAAAATGCATCAAGTTCCGTAGTAAATTTCGAAAAGTTAAAAGCTGATAAGAAAAACAAAGAGTTTGCTGCCGCTTTCACTAAATACTTTGAAAAACTTCTAAAAGCAAAAGGGAGCCCAGGAGCTGCGCTTAGTTTAGTCATGGATGACAAGATCGTTATTGCTAAAGGTTTCGGAAAAAAAGATACAAAAAAAGCTAGTCTCGTCGATGCTAATACATCTTTTAGGATTGGTAGTCTTTCAAAAGGCTTTTCAGCCATTCTAACTGCCAAATTGATGCACGATGGCACCTTGTCTTGGGATGAAAAAATTCAACAGCATATACCAGAATTTTCCCTTATGGATGATGCTCAAGCAAAACGCATTAACCTAAACCATTGTCTGAGCCATTCTATTGGGGTTCCAAAGCATTCTTACACAAACTTAGTGGAGAAAAACATTTCCTTAGAAAAGATTTTCCCAAAATTTAAAAAAATAAAACACCTCAAAAAAGAAGGTGAAAGATATGCTTACCAAAACGCATCTTTCGCAATGATAGAACCAGTGATTAAAAGCAAAACAGGACTAGATTTTATTGATGCCCTCAAA